>MFIX01000034.1:62167-69618 GCA_001780825.1 Candidatus Glassbacteria bacterium RIFCSPLOWO2_12_FULL_58_11
GGAAGCTTTTCCATATCGTAAGTCGGCCCCAGCGCCTCCACCGGGCCGATGCCCCTCCTGCGCGGGATAAACGAAATGATCATGTTGCCGTAGGTAATCAGGTATAGCGTGCCGCTGTCCTGATCTTTGGCGTATGTCGGCACACCGGTGATAATCCGCTCGGCCGGGGTGCCGGGGAATGACGGGAGGCTGTCCGCCGAGAAGAGGATGCGGCCGGTGTCCCTTTCGTACTTGATCAGCCGCTGGCGCCAGTCCACGTAGTAGCCGTTGCCCCAGCGGTCGCTGAAAACGCAGCGCGGCACATGGTCGCTGCCCACTCTTCCCAGGTCACGGAAAATATTGGTGCGCGGATCAAAAAGCAGAAAATGGACCTGAGGGTAGCTCACCCCGTAAATCAGGCCGCCGGTGCGGTCCAGAGCGATGTCCTTTATGCTTTCGTTTCGCAGCCCCATGCCGAAGTTGGTCAGACGCTGTTCGATCGGGTCCCACTTGAAGAGATAGCCGCCGTTATAGCCGTGCGGGTGATTCATCAGGAATTCCTCGCGGCTCTCCCCGCCATCGGTGGAAAAGTACATGCAGCCGTCCGAGCCCTCCAGAATTTCCGAATGAATCTTGCCCTGCCACTGGTAGTCGCGCAGGTGGGCGAGCTGGTCGACAAAGCCCAGCAGGCGCATGATGCCGCGCGGCACATCATATTCGTAAAGCCCGATCTTGCCCCGGTGGTCGGTCACCCCGATATAGACTTTTTTATGGATGGAGCTGTAACCGATCGAGCGCCAGGTTGAATGGGCCCCGGGAAAACCGGGGTACTCGACGAACCGGATGTTTTTATCGGTGATCCCGGCCCGGGCGGGCCCGGAGAGCGCCGCCGGCAGCAATATCGCCGCCGATAAAAATATTTTCAATAAATTGCTGCTCAACTAGTTGATCTCCCGCCCCGGGTTGAAAATGATCATGAACGGCCGGCTGGCTCCGGACTCGCCCATGCGCTCGGCCTGCGGATCGCTCCTGCGGCCGCAGAAATACAAATTGCCCTGGGAATCCTTGACATTGGCCCCGGTTACCTCGTTGATCTCTTTCAGCGGAAATGACAGGACAACCTGTTTGGAGCGGGTCTGCGGGTTGAATTCGACCAGCACGTTCTGCTCCTTGCCTCCGACATAGCTCCCGTGACCGCCGATGAAATAATAAAGCATCCCGTTGTCGCCCAGGGCGAGGTTTGGGCAATAGTAGTCGTAGGGCGCGACATCCGGGCCCTCGAAAATACCGCCCAGGTCCTCCACCTTGCCGATTCCGAGGCGGGTGGGATAAAAGGCGAGCAGCTTGGAACTGTAAGTCACCAGATAGATCACCCCGCCGACCCGGTCGGCTGCATAACCGGTGATCCCGGTGACCACCCGGTAGCCCGGGGTGGCTTCGAAGGCGGGCAGGCTGTCTTTGGAAAAAAGCAGCCGCCCGGTTTCGTGCTCGTACTTGATCAGCCGCTGGCGCCAGTCATCATAGTACATATTGCCGAACCAGTCGCTGAACAGCACCCGGGGAACGTGGTCCGAGCCGACCCGGCCGAGATCGCGGAGCTCGTTTTTCAGCGGGTCGTAGAGCAGAAGGTGCACCTGCGGGTAGGAGATCCCCAGAATTTTGCCGCTCAACTGATCGACCGCCAGGTCCTTGATACTCTCGTAGCGCAGACCGTTCCCCAGGTTCACCAGTCTCTCGGCGGCCGGCTCCCAGCGGAAAAAGAAGCCGCCCCCGTAGCCGTGGGGGTGGTTCATCAGGAATTCCTCGCGGCTCTCTCCGCCATCAGTAGTAAAGTACATGTTGCCGTCCGGCCCTTCCACAAGCTGCGAGTGGACTTTGCCCTGCCACTGGTAGTCGCGCAAGTGGGCCAGATCGGGCAAAAATCCGCAGAGCCTCATTTTCTGGCCGGCGATATCATATTCGAACAGGCCTACTTTATCGCGGTGGTTAGTCACCCCGATATAGACCTTGTCGTACTTCCGGTTGTAACCGATAGAGCCCCAAGTCGAATGCGCCTCGGGAAAGTCCGGGTACTCGACATAGCGGATGTTATTCCGCGTAATCTCCGCCTGCAAAGGATTCAGGCCGAAAATTAACAGAACCAGCGCTGGAAAGCATAGCCACGCAATTTTTCTCATCATTTACTCCTTTTTCTCTTGCGGGATAAAGCTGCAAATCCTTTGATTTCATACACATGGACAGTTCGATGCAGCCGACGGACCGCTTTCCCCGGCTGGTCTGTCAAATTAACCGTTGCGTTCAAGAAGCGATACTGATATAAAAGGGCTGTTGAATCCCGGCCAATGCGGATGGCTTATGGCCGGCAAAACCGCTTGAATTTATCGCTCTCTCGATTGAGTGTCAATCTACAATCTGGAAGGAATTTTCGATATGGAAATTACAGTCCGTAGAGATTTTTTAAGGCTCTCGCACTGGATATCCGCGATGGTAATTCTTCTTCTGGCCGGACTGCCACCCAGCCTGGCCGCGGACTCGCCAATACCGGTAATCCACTGTGACACCCCCAACCCCACCCGCGATAAGCCTCAGAACAAGCTCTGGTACGCTAAAGGTACCTGGTGGGCCTGGCTGCCCCAGGGCGCGAAAGGCAGCCGGATCTGGAGAAAAGACACCAGGGGCGGCTGGCGCTCCCTGGAACACCTGGAAAACCGGCTCGATTCGCTGCCCGGCCGGGCAGATGTCTGGTGCGAGGGCGAGAGCGTGGCCGCGGTCCTGATGCAGGATAGCCTGCTTACCGCGGTCCTCCTGCGCTGGGACGACAGCCGGAACACCTATGAGATTCAGAAAGTTCTGCCGGTATGGCGGGAAGCGGCCAGCCCGGAAACCGCCACGCTCGACCGCGACAGCCAGGGTAACTTCTGGATCGCCTACCCGCTGGACCAGCCGGATGGCCGGGCGGTGGTGGTGCGAAAAATTCCGCCCGACTTTTCCTCTCCCGGTGAAAAAATATTTCTGGCCCGCGGGCTATACGAGGATGAAATTTGCGCGGTGACCAGCTATGATGGCGGTGCGGGGGTGATGTGGAGCGACCAGAATCACGAGATGGTCCTGTTCAGCCGTCATGAGTCCGGCGCCCTGGATACACTCTGGCAGCCGGCGGATACAGTATCCAGGGGGCACAAAACCGCGGATGACCATATCAATTTCTGCCGTCCCCCGGCCAGCCGGGGACCCCGGCTGATCGCCGCCACCAAAACCAGCCTCGACTCAATGGGCCAGCCGCTCCTTTCACTGCGGGTCAATACGGACCGGCGGGTTTGGATTAGCGTGCCTTTCGCCAGGCTGACCCGCCGCAGCCAACCCTCTCGCCCGATAGTCTTCTGGCTGAAAAACCGCCCTATGGTGGTCTATACCGCCTATGGCTCAAGAGGCAGCCATCAAAGCCTCAACAGCATCATGCTCCAGCCCTTTAGCGCCGATGCCCTCGATCCGGCGGGCCAGGCGCGCGAGCTTATCCCGCCGGTCGAGGGGCTTAACGATGTGACAGGCCCGAAAAGTACCCCGCAGGGCGTGCCGCTGTTCCTGCTCGCCTCGGATGCCGGGGGCGCGGTTTACGAGGCCAGTGTTAAATAGTGTTAAATTGGGAAATTGAGCGACGGGCTGAGCAGAAGAAATGAAGCAGTGAGGTAGTCCCGGAGTTGGGGGCGGCGGTGCGCGCATAAGCCGCGCGCCGCCGGGCCGCGCTTACCGCGGCCCGGAGCCTCCCGCCGGCTATAGCCGGCGGGAGGACCGCCGCCCGGGGCTCGGGGAAAACTAACGCAGAATCGTAAAACCGAAAGTCACTTTAAGCTCCGGGCTGTCCCCCACGCCGAACTTGCCCTCGAAAAAAAGCCGGGTGCGGGTGCTCACCATGGTTTCGAGGCCTCCCAGCATGTTCAGTCCGACCTGCAGGTCAGTCTTGCTCCCCCCCTGCGCCGCCTTATCGTAGTGCACCACATTCAGACCCAAGCCGCCGCCCGCGTAAGGCGTCCACTTTTCGCGCTTGCTGAACAGGTAAACCACCTCAGGGTTAAGCGCTACAATGGTCTGATCGCTTCCCAGGCCCAGCTCGAGGTTCGGCTGGAGCCGCACCCGCTCAGCCAGCTCTCCCAGATCGAGCTGGACACCCAGGTGCGCCTGATCCGGGTCCAGCGTGGCGCCCAGTCTGCCTCCGGCGCCCAGAACCACATTTTTGGCGGAGAGTGCCTGGACAAGGATTAAGCTAAAGAGTACGGTCAACGAGAGCAACGTTCCGCGCATCTTTTTTCTCCCAGTTTGATTTTGAGTTTAAGGCCGATTGTCGAGAAAAATATACGATCCGGCGGCGCTTATATCAATACCGCCGCCGATGCGCTCCTGGTGCTCCTCAGCTCAAAGCCAAGCGGGCGGGCTGACAAAAAATAACTTCCAAAGCTCAATTTAAATTTATATCTTGGACTGGCTGAAAATACATTTTGATATGTTTACCCTTTCGGGTGAGAAAGGCTTCAGGAATTTTCGGGAGACCGGGAATGACCATCCTCGACTACCTGATCGTAATCGGCTACCTGGCGGCGATGCTCGTTGTCGGGGTCCTGCATCTCAGCCGGGCCTCGGAGAGCGTGCGCAGCTATTTCCTCGGCGGGCACAGGATTCCCTGGTGGATCACCGCCATGAGCTCCAGTATGAGCTCGATCGATATCACCGGGACGATGATCAACGTATCCATCCTCTATTTCATGGGTGTGCGCTCTTTTTACTATAACATCTGGATGATAGGCGGGGTGGCCCTGATGTGCCACCTGGGCCGCTGGATCCGCCGCTCCAATTTGGTGACCGCCGCTGAATGGATGAGCTTTCGTTTCGGCGAGGGCTGGGCCGGCGAGCTGCCCCGGCTGACCATCGCAATAATCTCGATCGGCTCGTTGATCGGCTATATCGCCTATGCCTATGTCGGCGTGGGCAAATTCGTCTCGGCTTTTGTCCCGCCGCTCAGCGCCGACCCGGCCCGCAACGCCCAGCTCTGGGGCGTCCTGGTAATCGGATTCACCGCGCTGTACGCCATGCTGGGCGGACTTTTCAGCGTGGCCTATACGGACCTGATCCAGACATTCATCCTTTTCCTGACCTCGCTTTATATCTCGGTGACCGCTTTCCTTACCGTCAGCGGCGATTTTATTACCGCCAACACGCCCGCCGGCTGGGAGACCCTGCACCCGACCGCGCGGATCGACTACCTGGCCGATGTCGCTCTGGAGGGTTATCCGGCCGGGGCTTTCGAGGTTTTCTGGCCCTGGGTTTTCATGTGGGGCTTTCAGGCCCTGCTCAGCTTTTTCAGCGGACCCGGAATGGGGCCCGGCACCCAGTTCATGCTCTCCACCGCCAGCGCCAGGGACACCTGCAAGCAGGGAGCGGGCTACGAGCTGCTCACCTTTCCCAAATGGACCCTGGTGGCGGGACTGGCCTTGCTGGCCCTGGCTACGCCTGAGATCAAGATCCAGGATACGGACATGGTGTTGCCGCAGATTATCAATACCATCCTGCCCATGGGGATCAAGGGTTTCGTGCTGGTCGGCTTTCTGGCGGCCTTTATGTCCACCTTTTCGATCAGCATAAACAACGGGACCTCCTATGTCATCCAGGACATCTATATCCGTCACCTGCGGCCGCAGGCCGGCGGCAGGGAATTCCTGACCGTCACCTATATCAGCTCGGTCGTATTTGTCGTGTTGGGAGTACTGGCCGGCTTGTCGATGCACGGGCTGTTCGAGCTGGGCATCTGGGTTTTCGTCATTCTCGGGGGCAGCATGATCGTCCCCCTGATTTTCCGCTGGTACTGGTGGCGCTTCAATGGCTGGGGGTTCGCTTTCGGGATGATCGCCGCTTTCGCCGTGGCCCTGGCCCAGAAAGTCCTGCAGAACAAATTCGGCTCCACTCTGCCGGACTATTATTTCTATTTCCTGATGCTGGCGGTCTCGCTGGCCGTCTCGGTCCTGGTGACACTCCTGACCCCGGCCACCGACCCGCGGACCCTGCAGGAGTTTTACCGGAGGACTCAGCCCTGGGGCTTCTGGCAGCCGGTACACCAGGCGGTGGAGGGAGGCTGGCCGGAATTCCGAAAAGAGCGGATGTTAAGGCTCGACCTGTTCAACTGCGCGGTCGGCGCGACCTGCCTCTTTTCGCTGAACATGCTGCCGGTCTTTTTCATGCTGCACAACTGGCCGATGTTCCGCGCTCTGCTGCTCGTGTTTGCGCTGACCGCCGGTATAATGTACCGAAGCTGGTACAAAAATTTACCGACTGATTAAAACGGGAGGGTGAATTGTGACGCGGAAACAGTTTCTGGTCCTTCAGCAGGTCGAAAGCGAGGACCCCGGGATTTTCGGCGAATGCCTGGAACGCTCGGGCCTCGAGGTTCTATTTATCCGCATCCAGGAGCAGGATGAGGTCCCCGAGTCGGCCCGCGATCTATGTGGGGCGCTGATCCTGGGGGGTCCGATGAACGTGGAGGAGGCCGGCCGTCTGTTTTATTTGGAAGAGGAAATGAAGCTGATTCGCGATTGCCGGAAAAGAAAGGTGCCGGTCCTGGGGATCTGCCTCGGTGCGCAGCTTCTGGCCGCAGCTTGCGGGGCCAGGGTTTTCGCCGGTCCGGCCCGGGAAATCGGCTGGTATCCGGTGGAGCTCTCCCCGGATAGCCGGCGCGACCCGCTGTTCGCGGGCTTTCCGGAGCGGCTGACAGTCTTTCAGTGGCACGGCCAGACTTTCGAGCGCCCCCGGGGCGCGGTCCGGCTGGCCGGGTCGGCGCTTTACGAGAACCAGGCCTTCCGCCTGGGCGCTGAGCTCTGGGGCCTGCAGTTTCATCTTGAAATTACCGCGGTTCATGTCAAAAACTGGCTGATGCTCAATGACTCCGCGCTCCGGGAGCTGCCCGGAATCGATCCGCGGGCGGTGCTCGACGGTATCCCGAAGCACGAACAGAACTGCCGGGAGAAAGCTGTCCTGCTGTTCGAGCGGTTTCTCGATCTTGTCCGGTCGCGGCTGGTTTGACCTTGAATCTGAAGCATTATCTTAGACAAATGTTGGGAGGATAATTATGGGAGCCATGCAGGACAAAGTCGCCATTGTTACCGGGGCGGGTACGGGGATCGGTAAAGCTATCGCCGGGCTGTTCGTGGCGGAGGGGGCGAAAGTGGTGCTCTGCGGCAGAAGGCTGGACAGGCTGGAAGAGGCCGCGGCGGCCATCGACCCGGGGAGGGAAAGCACTCTGGCCCTGCCCTGCGATGTCACCGACCAGGCCCAGATTCTGGGTGTGGTCAAGACTACGCTCAACCGTTACGGCGGCATCGATGTCCTGGTCAATAATGCCGGGGTGATGCGCTTCGCCGACCTGACTCAGGCCAGCGAGGAGTCTTTCGAGCTGATGCTGCGCACCAATGTCTGGGCGCCCTGGCGTT
>MFIX01000034.1:69639-72692 GCA_001780825.1 Candidatus Glassbacteria bacterium RIFCSPLOWO2_12_FULL_58_11
ACATGAAACTGCGCGGCGGCGGCTCGATCATCACGATAAGCTCGGTGGCCGGCCTGCGGCCGCTGCTCGGCGCGGGGCTTTACTGCACCAGCAAGGCCGCGGTACAGATGATCAGCCAGACCCTGGCCCTCGAGCACGCGCCGGACCAGATCCGGGTCAATGTGATCTGCCCGGCCGTGGTGGAGGACACCGAGCTATCCATCCCGGTGGTCGGCGAACAGGGGGTCGAGGAGTTTTACGACAAGCTGCGGCCCTGCCATCCGCTGGGCCGCAACGGCAGGCCGGAGGATATCGCCCGGGCGGCGCTCTACCTGGCCAGTGACTCAAGCCGCTGGGTCACCGGCGTGATCCTGCCCGTGGATGGCGGAAGGATGCTCGCCTCAAACAGGCCCAAGGTATGAAAGCTGGGCCTTTGCGCAAATATTAAGTTAAGATGCTGTCTTGTTTCTATTCAAATCTAAAGGCGCGCTGAAATCTTGACGCAAGGAGTCGGTAGTTAATCTGTGATTGTAGGGGCGAAGCATGCTTCGCCCCTACGCTAGTTCATTTCATTAAAAAAGCTTGGAAAGTTTCCTCCTCGCGCTCATTCCAGCGGCTCATATCTGTTGCATTGAAAAATTCTAGCCGACTCGGGCTGCTTGCAGCAGTTGAAACAGCGGGCGCACATCCGGTTCACCCGTCCGTTCCCCTCTTTGGCCGCGCCCCGGCTCAGCCGGGGTTTCAGCACCTGCTCGATATAGTCTGTCCTGAGCTCCCGGCCCAGTTGTCCAAGTTCGCCGGCCATCTCCTCGAGCTCCTGACGGTCCAGTTCGAGTTTTTTCTGAAGCTCATCAAAATCCACAGGCAGCTTTTTCATCGTTCCACTTTACTTTCGGAAGCGTTAATTTCCAAATTCCCGGGCCCCGGCCCGACCCGCCGCAAACCGGCTTTTTTTGATTATATTAAGTTAATCCGGTTTTGGCAATTATCCAGACCGGCTGCGCCCCCTGGGCTGAGGCCATACTTGCCTCCACTAAAAATGGCTTCCTTGACAGCGCTTACTCGATCAAAGTATATCTTAAGGCGCATTGGAAGGAATTCCGGCCGGGCGGACTGACTAGGCCGCTGGTCTCCTGCCATTCCCCGGAAATAATTCAGGCCCGGAGCGCCCCGGGCGAAATGATGCTCGTGTCCAAAGAAATAAATACTGTCAAACCGTTCCGGGTGGTGATGATTACCGGGGCGTACTTTCCGGAGATTTCCGGGGCCGGGCTGCAGTGCCGGAGCCTGATCGGGGCGGCGGCGGATGAACGGCTCTGCTTCAGCGTGATCACCACTGCCTGCAACCCCAAGCTGCCGTTCCGTGACCTGGTGGATGGCGTGCCGGTCTATCGGTTGCCAGTCTCCGGCAAAAGCTTGGCTGCCAGGGCACTGTCCTGGATTCCCAGGCTGGCCTGCATTCTGTTGCGCGTGCTGCCGGGAGTGCACCTGGTCCACCTTCACGGGTTCAGCCGCAAAAGTTACCTTTTTATCTTCCTGGCTCGAATCTTCAGGAAAAGAATTATCATAAAAATGTCGAGTCTGGGCGAGGATGACCCGGAAAGCGTATTCCGTTCAGGCGGAGCCCGGGCATTCTTTTACCGCCTGGCCAACCGCTATATCGCACCAAGCCAAGCCCTCGCGGAGTCTTACCGCAGGAGCGGCCTGCCCGCGGAAAAGCTTTTCGAGCTGACCAATGGCGTGGACACCGTGCGGTTCAGCCCCGCTGAAGAGTCTGAAAAACTCGCTCTGCGCCGCGCTCTCGGCCTGCCGGAGGATCAGGTGCTGGTCCTTTTCGCGGGCCATTTCTCCGAGGAAAAGCGGCCTCACTTGCTGGCCCGGGTCTGGAGCGAGCTGAAAGTGGAGAATGTCGGGCTTGTCCTTATCGGCAGCGCCGCGCCAGGCTCTTTCGAGGTTTCCGGCCGGGTGGTCGAGGAGGTTCAAAGGCTCCGGAAGGCCGGAGGCCCCGGTGCACTGGTTATAGCCGGGCTGACCCGCCGGCCCGAGGATTACTTCCGGGCCGCCGACATATTCGTCCTGCCCTCGGTGCGCGAGGGCCTGCCCAACGCGCTGCTCGAGGCCATGGCCTCCGGCCTCGCCTGCGTGGCTGTCAAGCTGCCAGGGAGCACGGAGACCTTGCTGGGAAATAGAGAGAGGGCGGGCGGCTGCGGTATCCTCTTCGAGGCCGATGACCGTGGGGCGCTTGGTGAAGCGCTGGAAAGGCTCGTCCGGGACCGCGGCCTGCGCCAGGAGCTGGGCCGCATGGCCCGTCAAAGGGTACTCGAAAGCTGCTCTCTCGAAAAGGTGGCCCGGCGCTATCGCGATTTTGTCTTCCAGATCTGCCGCCGGAAATCCAGTTCTCCTGAGTTATTAAGTTCTCGATGACCGGCTGATCTTCTTCTCTTCCGGCCTCAATATATTTGAGGAGACTCCAGCCGCTACGGTTGACTTCAAGGATACTGTGCTCTAAGATTAGCGGCAATGCTGTTTAAGACGGCTCTACGCCACAACCGATCCGGCGGGTGGGTCGTGGTTACAACCGAGGGAGCGACGAGTTTATGGAGCTTAGGGGGAAATCAATTCTGATCACCGGAGGCGCCGGCTTCATCGGCAGCCACCTGGCCGAGAAAATCCTGCTGACCAAAGACCCCGCCTGTGTTGTCGTTTTCGACAATTTTTGTGCTTCCAAGCATGGCAACATCGAGCACCTCAAACCGGATAGCAGGTTCAAGCTGGTGACCGGAGACGTTCGGGACTTTGATGTTCTCGAACCCTGGGTGGAAAAATGCGATATGGTGTTTCACCTTGCGGCTTCCAAGCTTGTTGTTTCCGCCGAGCGGCCCAGACTGGACCTGGAAACGAACATCATCGGGGTTTTCAATATCCTGCAGTTAGCCCGTAAACACCGGAAACGGGTGCTCTATACCTCTACCGGTTCGGTGCTCGGCTCATCGGACATCCCGATGGATGAGGAACATTCCTGCAACCCGACGACCCTGTATGGCATATCCAAGCTCACCGCGGAAAGGTATTGC
>MFIX01000034.1:72699-91375 GCA_001780825.1 Candidatus Glassbacteria bacterium RIFCSPLOWO2_12_FULL_58_11
TTCACCGTGAATACGGGCTGCCGGTCACTGTACTGCGCTATTTCCATGTCTTCGGTCCAAGGCAGGACTATTCCGGGGATGCCGGAGTTGTCAGCATTTTTATCTCCAGGGTGCTTAAAGGGCAGCCGCCCCGGGTGTTCGGTTCCGGCGAGCAGATCAGGTGCTTCACTTTCGTGGAGGATGACGTTGACGCGACACTAATGTTAATGGAAAGAGACGATACGATAGGGGAAATCTATAATGTCGCCTCCCGGAACCGGATCTCCGTCAGGCAGCTTGCCGATAAGGTAATCCAGACTTATGGGCCTCCCGGTATGCAAATTCAATATGGACCCGCCCGGCCGGGCGAGAATTTGAAACCAATCCCCGAGACCGGCAAGATCGAGAAACTGGGGTGGCGAGCCGGAACCAGTTTTGAACAGGGACTCGAAAAAACCCTGCAATGGATTGTTGATTCGCAAAAAAAGCGTCCGGAGCGGCTATAACCGGATTGACCGCGGATATATCGCCATGACAGACCGTCCACTGGCCAGTGTGCTGATACCGGTTTACAACCAGGAAGCCTACGTGGCTGAGGCGGTGCGTTCAGTATTGGAGCAGAGTTACTCCTCCCTGGAACTTCTACTGCTGGATGACGCGTCCACGGACCGGACGGCTGAGATATTCTCGAAATTCGAGACCGAGCCCCGGGTACGGCTGTACCGCAACGAAAAGAACCTCGGCTTCCCGCGGACCTGCAATCTGGGCTACAGCCTGGCCCGGGGAGAATTCCTGGCTATTATAGCCGGCGATGATACTTACGCGCCGGATTTTCTCGAAAAGTGCATCGGCGCATTGCTCGCGTATCCCGCTGCCGGTTTTGTTTACACCCGGATCTCCCTGATGGATCAGAGCGGCAAAAAGAGACCCCGCAAGAGGGATAGAATCTGTCACCAGGGAGATTTTTACGGCCGGGAATTCGACAATATCGTCCGCTGGCTGAACCCGATCCCCCACGGCGCAACGGTGGTGCGAAAGCGCTGCGTCGAGGAGCTGGGAGCCTACGATCCGGAGCTGACAGCCGGGCATGACTGGGAATTTTGGCTCAGGCTTTCCAAACGCTACCCGTCTGTCTTCATCAATGAGCACCTGATGAACTACCGGGTGCACTCGGAAAACATTACCAACAAGAGAGCGCGCATGGGAGAAAGGGAAAAACATCTGATCGCTATTCTCGATCGCGTCTTCGCCATGGAAGGCATCTCGGAGGAGCTACGGCGGGACAAAAATGAAATTTACGCGCGGGCTTACCTGGATGTCGCTGAGGGCTACCGAAAAGCAGGCGAGCCGGCCAAGATGAGACACTTCCTGTTTCAAGCTCTTTCGCTGTGCAAAAAACCTCCGCTCTATCTGCCTTACCGCAGACTGCTGGCAAGCTCTATTCTTCCACGGCTGTAGTCTCCGGGCTTTGTTTAAAGCCCACCAGACGGTTGTAGAGGCTCATCTCCTGGCGCAGTACGCCCTCCAGGCTGTATTTTTCCGTAATCAGCCGGGCGGCATTCCTTCCCAGGTGCTCGCAAAGGGCGTTGTCATGCATAAGGCGGTCCAGGCCTTGCCGGATCGAATCCGGTTCCGGCTCGACCAGCAGGCCGTTTTCCTGATCTGTTATCACCTCCCGGATTCCCCGCACCCGGCTTCCGACCACCGCCATTCCGCAAGCCATAGCCTCCAGCAGGGCGGAAGGCAAACCCTCGTACCAGGAGCAAAGGACGAAAACCCTGGCCTCGTGCATGCGGCGCACCAACTCCTCATGCGGCAATCTCCCCGAAAAACCGACTTTCACACTCAGCTCCCCGGCGAGCTGCTCCAGCCCGGTCCGCAAGGGACCATCCCCCACCAGCTCCAGGTGGTAGTCACTGCCGGTCAGGGCCCTGAGGAGGGAATCCAGGTTCTTCTCACGATCCAGCCGGGCTACTGCGAGGATGTTCCTGTTTTCCGGGACCGCGGGTCTGGGCCTGAACTCACCGGTATCCACATAGTTCGGTAGCACCTGAAAGCGCGGGTCCGCCTCCTTAAGTCCGAAATAATCGACAGACCAGCGAAGATCGGATTCATTGCTCCAGACAACGGCATCGGCCAGACGGTAACCCAGCCAGCTCAGGATAAAACTGAACAGCCGGTCGCGCAGGCAGGCTTTCTCAGAAAGAAGGGCTCGGTGATGCTCGAATCCCCCCCGCAGAATCCACTTCTTGCCATAGAGAAGCTTCGCCGCCAGGCCTTGCCAGCTGCCCCACATCTGGTGGGTTTTGACCAGGTCGGATTTTCTTATCAGGCTCCGCAACCGAAAAGGAAGCAGCCAGGAGAGGAAAAAACGCAGCCAAAGGTTCGCCGGCCCGGCGATAAAGACCGGGTGCACGGCCACACCGGGGACTAGAAGCGGCTGATAAACATAATCCTCGCGGCCCGCATAGGTGACCAGGTCAACCTGAATGCCGTTGCGGGCCAGTTCGTTATAGAATTTGAGACCATGCCGGACCAGGCCGGCCCTGCTCCATTTCTCCAGAGACATCTCGAAGGTGAAAAATAATAGCAGTCGCATGTCAGAAAACCATGATTTTACGTTTAAAGAACGCGTTGATTACTTCGCGCTCCTCCGCCCGAAATGGCTTTATTTTCAGGGATATACCAAAATAAATCGCTGCGCCGGCTAGGGCGGTGGCGACCAGTGAAACCACTCCGCCGATCCAGCCCAGCACTGCAAACACGAACATGGCCATCACCGAGGTATTCAACAGGATCCGGGTGTATGAGCGGTCCGCGCGCCAGGGCGATATCCCGCCTTTGGTCTCTACGATGTAGCCTAGTAAGGCACAGGAAATTATCTCGTTGAGGCAGGCGGCGCTCGCCATGCCGATGATTCCCCAGTACCAGGTGAGGACGATTGCCGCCGCCAGCTTGAGCAAGCCGGCGATGTACAGCCACAGGAAATACCGGACTAGCTCGAGGGTATTGATCACCGCAGTGTACACAATATTCAGGCAGCGGAAAACGAAGATGATGGCGAATAAATAGATGACCGGCAGCGCGCCTGAATAATCGGGCCGATAGACATAATGGATGATCGGCCCGGCCAGCAGGCAGACCCCGGCCAGCGCCGGCAGGGCAATAAAGAGTCCCAGCTTGGCGCTCAGCGCCGCGCCGCGGGAAAGTACCGCTTTATCTCCAGTCTGCGCATACTTGCGCACGAATATATTGTTGAAAATCGGTTTGAAGAGGTTCAAAGGGTTGATGGAATGAACCATCATGATCAGGCCGAGGCCAAAAGTATAGAGGGCCACCTTTTCCATACCCGCGAATTTCGCGATTATGAAACTGTCGAGGCTGGCGCCGATAACCAGGCCGCTGAAAGTATACAGGATATTATAAGCGGAATAGTGAACTATCCTGCTGACAGGCACGGAGCTGTCCCCGGTACGGCTCAGGCTCCGTGGTTTTATCATTTGGGCTGCTTTGTACAAAGCCGAGCTCCCGTAGACTGCAAAGCTGACCAGCTCGCTGGCGATCAGGGTCCAGAGCACGCCGGTCAGCCCCCAGTCCCGGAGGCCGGTAGCCACAATGCCGCCAATGAAAGTGGCGTCTTTGATAATGTCATGCAGGGTCTGGAAACGAAAGTCCAGTAGCGCCGTATGGAAATACTGGCCGAAAACTTCCACCGTCCGCTGCAGCAGAATAAACAAAAAAATCAGTCCGAGGCTCGAAGCGAGGATCTGTGGAAGGTGGAAAAAATTGAACAGCGGGCGCCAGCACAATGTAAAAATGGTCAATAATAGCAGGTTAACAGCGAGGCGGAGGCCGGTCATGCCGGCCACCATCTTCACTATGTTCGAAAATTGCTGTTTTTCAAACATTTCCGGCACATAGCGGCTGATTGAATGTTGAATGCCCAGAGAAACCAGATAAATCGTAACGGCGCTCAGATCGAGAACTATCCGGTAAGTGCCGTAGTCCTCTCGGGAAAGATACCGTACCAGAATGATGGAGATAACGATTTTTGATGGGAATGAAAGCAGGCGGGAGATAATGGTCCATTTTGTACCGCCGAGGACCTGGGTTCTCAAGGTTTGCGGTTCAGGCATGGGCTGTTTTCCCGTTCATCCCCTGAATTATCTTATCTTAAGCAGGCTAGAAGTTAATCCCGTGGACTTTGGCCGCTTTTTGCAACGACACATTCCAGGTGCCTACATCATACGCTGTAATGCCGTGACAACCGGCGAGTTCCGCCGCCATAACGGTCGCAGTCGGCCCGGCTTGAATGAATACAGTATCTATATTCTGGAATGACTTGATTCTTTTCAGGATGTCCTCGTAGTTCTGGAAACAATCGGCTTCCGGGATCGAAATGAAATCGACCCGCTCGGCGCTGCGAATCAAACCCTGTTTGTGGAGGCGGCGAAAAGAGTCTCCCAGCACCGGCCGTTCCGGGGCGACAATCAAAATTTTTCTGCGTTCGATCAGTTTTCTGTACAGATCGCATACTTCTAACATACGGTCCGCACAGTATTCTTCCACGAAAAAACCGATGGCAAAAAGAGTGGAGTCACCGAAAAGCCCCCAGGTGGTGCTTTTCTGCACGGTTTCGAACTGCCTGCGGTAAACCCTTCTCTGCCTTTTTCTTTCGAGCACCCCGGTATCCCTCTCACGCCGCAGGGACAGGTATTCCGAGTATTCTTTCCGCGGGTTACGCTCGTAATCGAGAACCACCCGGTGATAATCTTCCTGCATGAAATGATTATTATAACAGACCAGTAACCCTTCGATCGACTCATCCAGGATTTTTCTGAGTTGCAGCGCCAGAAGGGGATCCGGCCGCTGGAAATGAATACCCTCGAAACCCCGGCGAAGCCCGTGGAGCGCGAAATGCATCTCTCCGTCGCCAAACCTGGCCACGGAACACCCCTTTTCCACCACATACCGGAGAGTATCCAGTCTGCTTAACTGCATTACCGCCCGGCTTTTCTCCCTTCTCTTTTTGAAAAACTTGCCGAACAGAGCACTCATCTGGCACTCACACCGTATTATGGAAAAAACGCTTCAAAGGTTCAAGATCTGCCCAGCGGTTTTGACGGTACTGAATCTTCCCGGCTGAATGTCTTCCGGTTCATGGGATTTTAGACGGAGGATTATGTAAATACCCTCCGGAACCCGCACGCGCGGCCTTGGAAAACAATGTCCCCATCAATTATTATCCTTTGTCCGGCCTGCCGGTTGCTTTTATATTAAATATTGCTGTACGGGCGAAAGGCTAATACCGCCGGACACTGTTTATTTATCAGCGCGAAACATTTTATCCGGGCCACAAGCTGCTGCTGAATGGAAATAATCGAAAGAAACATACCCTCCAAAATAATATATCGGGACAGGACGGAGAAAGCATCCTTTATTGTCGAGCAGTTCGGCCAATACCTCCTGGATCCGCTAATAGATATCGGCTGCGATAAAAAGAGGCTCTCTTCTTATTTACCTGGCGGCTTCAACTGCCTCGGCCTTGATATTTCACCGGGGGCGGATATCATTTGCAATCTGGATCAAACATCGATTCCAGTGCGCGATAAGGTTTTCAACACAGTTCTGTGCAGCGATGTGCTCGAACACCTGGAGCAGTTGCACGCGGGTTTCGCGGAATTGTTCAGGATCGCCCGACGTTACGTCATCATCAGTCTACCTAACTGCTGGAGTGATATGAAATTCCTAATCCGTCACTCGGAGCCCTCCAGCGGTAAATTTTACGGCCTTCCGCTCGAGGCTCCCGAAGATCGGCACCGCTGGTTTTTCAATTATATCGAAGCCTCCAATTTTCTAATTCACCACCCCGGTGCCCGTCATGCCGCCAAAACACTGACCCTATATAAATATTATGGAGTCCGCAGTGCCAGTTATTACCTGGCCCGGCTCATTTTGGACCAGCGGAAGTTCGACAATCTCTTTGTCAATACCGTATGGGCGGTATACGAACTCAAATGACCGTAAGTGCAACCTATATGGATGCCACAATTATAACTGTTTTTTTACCCTGATTTCCGGGAGACGGTGAACCGGTTTGACGGAGTGAATTTAATTGATATCGCCCTCAACAGGAGCAACTTTGATGATATTCGAGCAGGTCAGAACCGGCGGCGACCGCAATTTCGGCTACTTTCTCGCGGACCGGACCGGCGGGTGTTCCGCGGTGGTCGATCCCTCGGGCCGTCCGGAGCTTTTTTTCGAGCTGAACCAGAGTCACGGCTGCGAGCTCAAGTACGTCATCTGCACCCATGACCACTCCGACCACACCGGCGGTGCGAACGATATTGCCCGTCAGAGCCCGGCCCTGATCGTCATGCACAAGCTCAACGGCGACCGCGCCGATCTGCCGGTCGAGGATGGCGAACAGATCCTGTTCGGTTCGCTCAAGCTGCGGATCATCCACACTCCCGGGCACTCCGAGGACTCGATCTGTGTGCTTTGCGAGGACATTCTGCTAACCGGGGACACGCTGTTCGTGGGCAAGGTGGGCGGCACCGACCTCGAGAAGGGCGCCAGGGAGGAATACGACAGCCTGCACAAGAAGATATTGACTCTACCGGATGAAACCCGGGTCTATCCGGGCCACGACTATGGGACCGCGCCCAGCTCGACTATCGGCAGGGAAAAACAAACCAACCCCTTCCTGCTCTGTAAAACCTTCGAGGAATTCGTCGATCTGAAAGCCAATTGGGCCGAGTACAAGCGCAAACACGGGATCAAATGAGCGGGAAACTCGGCTGCCGCCGGCTGGACAAGAAACTCAGCGGCGCCCGGAGAAATACTCGATAGTCTGCCGCAGCCCCTCCTCGAGCGCTACGCTCGGCTCCCAGCCGAGCAGCTTTCGCGCCTTGCCGATATCGGGCCGGCGAACTTTGGGATCATCCACCGGCAGCTTCTGGTGCACTATCTGGCTGGCGCTGCCCGTGGCCTGGATAATCCTTTCGGCGAATTCACGGATCGTGTACTCGACCGGATTGCCCAGGTTGACCGGTGTATCCACGTTGGAGAGCAGCAGACGGTAGATTCCCTCGATTAGGTCGGTATAGTAGCAGAATGAGCGGGTCTGGGAGCCATCCCCATACACAGTCAGCGGTTTGCCTTCCAGGGCCTGGCTGATAAAATTCGGCACCACCCGCCCATCGTTGAGCCGCATCCGCGGCCCGTAGGTATTGAAGATCCGGACAATCCGCGTCTCTATCCCGTGCGTCCGGTTATAGGCCATGGTCAGGGCCTCGGCGAACCGCTTCGCCTCATCGTAAACCCCCCGCGGGCCGATCGGGTTGACATTCCCCCAGTAATCCTCGGTCTGGGGATGAATCTGCGGATCGCCGTAAACCTCCGAGGTCGAGGCCAGCAGGAAGCGCGCCTTTTTCTCGCGGGCCAGCCCCAGGGCCTTGTGGCTGCCCAGGCTGCCTACTTTCAGGGTCTGGATCGGATATTCGAGATAATCGACCGGCGAGGCGGGCGAGGCAAAATGCAGAATGGCGTCCAGGGCGCCGGGGATGAAAATATATTCGGTGACATCGTGCTTGATGAAATGAAAATTCTGATTGCCGCTCAGGTGGCTGATATTTTCGATATTTCCGGTGATCAGGTTGTCGATACAGATGACCTCGTGCTTTTTCGCCAGCAGATAGTCGCAGAGGTGGGAGCCGAGAAATCCCGCGCCACCGGTAACCAGAATCCGCATCTTTCACCTCGCTGGTGCAATGCCGCCCGGCCTCGGTGGAAAGTCCGGGCCATAGGCTGAAAAAGGTTCGCCGGAGATTTGTCCCGGCGGAGCAATGTTCTACTCTCCCGGCCTGGTACCCGGAAAGATTTCCGCACCCGGGACCGGCGCAATATGAAAGGCGGCTATGGAAATCCCTGTCCGTCACCGCACCAGGCTCCGCTTTACCTGGCTGATAGTTTTCAGCGGCCTGGCCGTGGTCCTGGTCGAAAAGTTTGATTTCAAATATGCCGGCCAAATCTCGCTGGTGGCCCGATCGATTTTCTGGACCTCGGTAATCGCCTATCTTTCCTACCGGGTCTATCACCGGCTCAGGCGTGACCGCTGAACGTAAAGAATTTTGGCATCCGCTTTATCTGTCCAAAATACTGCCGCAGGCTCCGGGCTGTCAATCCCCCTGCCCCTCCACATTTAGAAAATCAAATTTTTCTTAAGTATTTTCATTCGACATCTTTGGCCTGCTTCCCAAACATACTGAACAGGCTGGGAATCACAATCATGTTGAGCGCGGTCGAGCTGAACAGCCCTCCCAGGATCACTATCGCCATCGGGCTTTCGATCTCCTTGCCCGGTTCGCCTCCCCCCAGGGCCAGGGGCACCAGCGCCAACGCGGCGGTCAGCGCGGTCATCAGGATCGGGTTCAGGCGTTCGAGCGAACCGCGGATTATGGCCTCCTCAAAGTCCAGACCTTCCTGTAAGAGATGCTGGTAGTGGCTTATCATCAGAATTCCATTACGGGTTGCAATCCCGAACAGGGTGATAAATCCGACCAGAGAGGCGACGCTGATTATTGCGCCGGTAAGATACACGGACCAGATTCCTCCGATCAGCGCCAAAGGCAGGTTGGCCAGAATAAACAAGGCCGGCCGCATCGCGCCGAATTCAACGTAAAGGATCAGGTATATCGCCGCCAGCACTGCCAGACTGAGTAAAGTTATTCTCCGGGTGGCTTCCTGTTCACTCTCAAACTGCCCGCCGTACTCAATGTGATAGCCCTCGGGCAAAGCCACGTTCCGGCCCACTTTCCCACGGATTTCTTCCACCACCCCGCGAAGGTCTCCTCCCGAGACATTCGCCTGTACCACGATCTTACGCTGAACATTCTCACGGCTGATCGTATTAGGGCCGCGCTCGTAGTATACCTCCGCCAGAGCGCTCAAGGGGACTTTGGCTCCCTTGGGAGTGTCGAACAGCGCGTTGCGGATTCGTTCCAGGCTACCCCGGTTCGTAGAGTCGTATCTTACCGTCAGGTCGAAACTGCGCTGCTCTTCCAGCACCTGGGAGGCATCTTCACCGTTCAACGCAATGTCCACCATCCCGGCCAGCTCGCGAACAGACACTCCGTAAGTAGCCAACCGGTCTCGGTCAGGCTTGATCTGCACCTGCGGCACATCGACCTGCTGCTCAACGGCGAGATCGACGACACCTGCGACACCTTCCATCTCGGCTCTGACGCTCTGTGCCAGTGAGCGAAGACGGTAAAGGTCGGAACCAAATATTTTTACCGCGATATTGGCCCGGGTACCGGAGAGCATATGATCTATCCGGTGGCCGATTGGCTGGCCGATAGTGACATTCGTACCGGGTACTATCGAAAGGGAATTGCGCAGCCGGTTGAAAAAATCTTCCTTGTCGGCGCCGTCCAGATCGATATGGACATCAATCTCCGCTCCGTTGACCCCCTGCGCGTGCTCGTCCAGTTCGGCCCGCCCGGTTCTTCTGGCAGTTGACCGGACTTCCGGGTGCTGAAGCAGTATCCGCTCGACCAGACTGCCGATCTTGTTGGATTCTTCCAGGGAAGTGCCCGGCATTGTCGCCACGCTGAGAGTCAGGGAGCCTTCATTGAATTCCGGGAGGAACGACCGGCCAAGTAATGGCAATATTGCGAGAGAAACCGCCAGCGCAGCGGCTGAACCTGTAAGCACCACTTTTGGATAGCGCAGTGTAAGGCTGAGCACGCGGCGATAAATCCGCTTGAGCCTGCTCACCAGCCAGTTGTCGCCTTCCCGATTCATCGCCGGAGCTTCCGGCAACAGGTATGAACACAGAGCTGGAGTTACCGTCATTGCCACCAGAAGAGAAGCGAAGATTGAAGTGATGTAGGCGAAACCCATCGGCTGCAGCAGCCTGCCCTCCACACCGCTCAGAAAAAAAAGCGGAATGAATACTATAAGGATGATCAGCGTGGCGTTTATCATCGGCCCAAGTATCTCTGTCGAGGCCGAAGAGATCACCTCGAATACCGGTCTTTTTTCTTCTGGAGGGCAGTGACGGTTTTCCTTGACCCGGCGGAACACATTTTCCACGTAGATTATCGCATCGTCCACCAGCGCGCCGATTGCGATTGCCAGCCCGCCGAGTGTCATCGTGTTGATCGTCACCCCGAATAGTTTGAAGGCAAAGATTGCCGCCACGATGGACAAAGGAATTGCCAGAGCCGAAATACCAGTGGTGCGGAGGTTACCGAGAAACAGAAGCAATATTATTATAACCAGGATCGCTCCATCGCGCAGAGCTGTCAGGACGTTGCTGATCGCGACTTCGATGAAGTCAGCCTGACGGTAGATTGAAGTGTCAACCAGGATCCCTTCCGGCAGCGTGCGCTTGATGTCTTCCAGAGTGGACTCAATGTCCTCTGTCAGAGCGAGAGTGTTTACGTCAGGCTGTTTTTGCACCATCACGACTACGGCCGGCCGGGTGTTGACCGCTGCATCACCGAACTTGATTTTCGGCCCGATCCTGACTTCCGCTACGTCCCGGATAAGCACCGGCTGCCCGCCGCGGACCGCCACTACCGAGCGGCCGATATCATCTAGGTTCTGGACCCGGCCCAGGCCGCGGATCAGGTACTCCTGGCCGGAATCCATGAACAGGCCGCCGGAGAAACTGACATTGCACCCGGCGGCGGCCTGGTAGACATCCTGCAAAGTCACATCATGGGCAATAAGCTTCGCTGGAGATACCCGCACCTGGTATTCTTTCACTTCACCGCCCATGGGAACGACCTGAGATACGCCCGGCACGGCCAGCAGCCGGCGCCGGATCGTCCAATCGGCTATTTCCCGGAGCTGCATCTCACTGATTTGATCCGCCGCTGAGGCCGCTGTGTCCGCGCTCAGGCTGATCAGCATAATTTCGCCCATGATCGATGAAATCGGAGCCAATACCGGAGGGTCGACTATCGGAGGCAGGGAACGCTGGGCTATCTGCAGCTTTTCGGTGACAATCTGCCGCGCGATGAAAATATCGGTACCCCAGTCGAACTCGACCCAGACAATCGAAATGCCCGCCGCGCTCACGGATCGGACCCGGCGCACGCCGGTTGCGCCGTTGACCGCAGTCTCGATAGGGAATGTGACCAGGGTCTCCACTTCCTCGCTGGCCATTCCGTGCGCCTCCGTGAGCACGGTCACGGTCGGCGCTGTCAAGTCAGGAAAAACGTCAATTGGCAGCCGGATTGCGGTGATCACTCCGCTGACCAGGAAGAACAGGGTCCCAACTAGAACAACCAGCCTGTATTTGAGGGAAAGGTTTATCAGTTTTGAAAACATCGCTTCTCCATTGAAATTCAGTTCCGGTACCAGGATCAGGTTTTATCAGCGCTTTAACTCTGTCAGTGAACGTGCCCGCTGGGCACAGCATTTATCAGAGATGCCAGCCTTACCTGATAAGCCCCTGAAGTGACCACTCGGTCCTTATCGCTGATTCCACTTAATACCTGAGTGTAGCCTCCGTCGCTGATCCCGGTCTCGATTTCCCTCCTCAGGAAAGACTCTCCACTGGTCTGCAGATAGACCACATGTTGTCCGTTGTCGTCCAGAATTGCCGAGTCGGGTATAGACAGGCAGTTTATACTTTGGCCCGTATATAATGCGATTTCAGCGAACATGTTGATCTTCAGCTTCTGTTGGGGATTATCCATTTCAAATACTACGGAGAGCGTCCTGGACTGCCGGTCCACTTGCGACCCTATGGAAAGAAGCCTGCCGCCCAGCTCTACGACCCGGAAAAGTTCCCCGCCGCTTTCAATCCTGAATACGGCATCGGTAACATTTTCTATCTGGCCGAACAGCGCCGCCGGAACCCTAACCTCCAGCCTCACTCTCCGCGGGTCGATGATATTGAAAAGCTGTTGACCGGCGGCAATATTTTCACCGAGGCCGAAAGCGATCCGGTCTATTACTCCTTCAATTGGCGCGCGGACGATATAGTTAAGGCCATTATTTTCTGCTGCCCGGTAGCCGTCCGTATTTTCTCCGGTCACGGCCTGGTATGCCGCCCCCGCCGCCTCAAGCCGCAAACTGGCTTCCTTCAGACGTCGCTCCGGTACGGCTTCCCGGACCAACAGACGTTCGGCTCTCTCGTAATCCGCCTTTGCCTGCAAGTATTCCCTGCGGATATCCGCGAAACTTGTTTGAGAGGTAGCGGGTGGAGTAATGGTGACAAGCTGCTGGCCTTTCCTGACCCATTCTCCGGCCTGGGGCGCCTTCCCATTCAGCGTCGGTTCGACAAATCCCGCGGTAGGCGCCGGTACCAAGGCATACCTGTCAAAGGCGGGAAGAATTTCTCCCCGAGTGCTGATCGAGGCTTGGAGGGTTCTCAGCCTTGGAAACTCGGTTCTAAACTTGGTATTCCACTGTTGTTCCTTGAGAAAGCCGATCTCTTCATTGGCCGGTTGTCCTTCTTCATGGGGAACCTGATCCTGGTTTGGATAGACCACCAGCTCGCCGATTTCAATACGGTCCTCTACCTGCTCGCCGGCGATATGCAGGGATAACTTGTAAGTGCCACCCGTGGGTATTGTTACTTCCGGCAGGTAAATCCCTGGCCTTGCCGGCTCGTGGTTCACAACTTCGAAATGTTGTTCGCCGCTGAAGAATTCAACGGTCAGTTTACCGGATCGCACCGGCTCGAAAGTTTCGAGCGTTGTCAGGTGAATCACCAGCGTTGAAGGATTGCCGGCAACGAGCGGAGGATATTCCATGAACAGTTCGGTTTTGTCTGTCCAAAGAGTTACCGCGGCAGCCCGGTGGCCTTGTGCTTGGCCTTGTTCCTCATTCCCTTCCTGCTCCTCTGCTCCGCGACTACTGTAGCAGGCCTGCCCGCTGAGAGAGATCGTTATGGCGAGTAGCCAGAATATCGTTTTTCGCATGATTTCACCTTATATGGTTATGCAGTGATTAGTGCAAATCACCACCAGTGAGAAGTTCCAGCCGATAAAGGCTCAAGTAGCAGTCCCGGAGCAATCCGAAGCGGATGACAGCGTCCTCGGTATAAGTACGGACTGCATCGATCCATTCCACCAGGGAAACCTCTCCTTCCAGGTAGGAGAAACTCGCGGTTTCGATCAACAGCTCCGGATTGTCCAGCATGTTAGCGCGGTATTCAGCCAATTGTTCCCGTAGGCGGAGATAGTTTTGACAGGCTGTTTCGACTTCGGCGGTGATCTGCCTTTCCTGTGCGGCTACAGTCACTTCTCCGGCGTTGAGCCTGGCCTGGTTGCCGGCCACCGCACCCTGATTCCTGTCGAACAGGGGCAGTCTCAGGTTGAAATATCCCACCGGTCCCTCGAATCCGTCCACCTGCCGCTTGTAGCCCAAAGAGACTCCCAGTCCGGGCAACGCTCCCCGTTTTGCCGCTTGAACGGCAGCCCTCAAAGCAGAGATGCGAGTTCTAGAGCGCTTTAAGTCTGCACGCCGTTCCAGAGCGGTCGCCACCAGTCGTTCTGCGGAAAGTTCGGGCAACTGTTTCGGGAATGATTCCACGGTCTCCACTTTCCGGGAGAGGCTGTCCTGGTAAACGAGCAGGTTCAGTTTCTTTTCGCTTTCTCCAAGCGCGTTTTCGGCCAGCACCTGGTCGCGTCTCGACCTGAAAACCTCGAAAGTGATCCGCCGCTGGTCGTATCCGCTCATATCTCCCTCGGATTTCAGAACCCGGGATTTTTCCCGGATTTCCTGAAGAATTTCCGAGGACCTCTGCCGAGCCTGCAGTTCCTGTCGTCCAAAGTGGGTCTCGATATATGCCAGGCTGGTTTCCAGCCGAACTTGTTCCCGCAGGGCCGCAAGGCCGTAATTCTCCGCCTCAATACTCGCCTCCGCCTCGCTCAACAGCGGACCGCGCCGCCAGATGAAATCCAGGGGCATTTCAGCGGCCAGAATCCATTCTCCGCCGCCGGCTTCGGTGAGTTCAAGTTCCTCGCGGTTATAGGTCAGTAAAGGATTGGGCAGCAGCGAACGCGACAATCGCTCCGCCCTGGCTTCTGCGACTATCTGTCGCTGGATTTCGAGCATGGGATTGACTTCAAGCGCCAGTTTTACCGCCTGATCGAGAGTAAGCTGTTCCGCACGCAACTGTCCCGGTGCATTAAATACAGAAAAAGCTATGCACGCGGATAGATAGAGTATCCTCATGGCTTTTTTCTTGTTTGAGATTGAGAGTAAAAAAGCGACAGCTAGTGCAATTCAGTGTCGCATGAATTAAAAATGAGACTGATCAGGCAATAGGAGGGGAAAGGTCGGTCAGGGAGGTGATTATGAGTGAGTTGAATAATGGTGGATATTCCGTTGTATTGACTACAGGGTTGATCCTCGTCGGGATCGTTGCTGCGAAAAATCCAGGCAGTAAGTCTGGCAGGCAGATTTGGATAATAGTGGTGACCGGCTGTATCGATGGGTATGCATTGAAACCTGAGTTATTCAGCAACAGATGGACAGCGGTTGATTCCGCCGGGAAAGTGCTGACATCGCCGGAGAGAACCTTCCAGTCATTATGGTTCTCGCTCGGCTCATAATTTTGATTCTGTTGTCCCTGGTGAAAATCCTCGAACTTATGTAAATGCAGCAAATCGGATAGATTATCAAGGTGAGTATGCAACAGTGGCTGGACAACCGCCAAGGTAAGGTAGGCGCAAAGTACCAGGGCAAAATTCCAACGGCCTTTTTTCAGCAAGCGAATCATAGTCGCAATACGGATTAGAGAATTGGAATCAATTTATAATTAGATGTGTAATCTATTTGGAAATACTAGCAATGTCAAGTGCTAAATTATTAGGCGGTTAGCCTGATTAACCTTCCCGGACCAACCTGGATTCAGTCCGGCGGCAATCCACGCCCAATCTTCAATGTCCCCCGGCGGTTCGCCTATCCCAATATTTCTTATCTTGTCCACCGAACTCGTTGCAGTGGCCCGTATCTTGCCAGACTTTCGCCGCGGAAACAGGTTTTGCCCGCAAACTGCGCGGATTGGCGCTCTTTTATCATTTTCCAGATCAAAATATTTTACTTCACAGTTTTTTTTATTATATATATGTTGCATGGCGCAAGCCTGTTGACTGGATCGCGCGGAACGCCTGGAGTGGTCGAAAGGTGAAATTTCATGGCCGAAGAATGGAGAAAGATCAATATCCTGTTCAAGGAAGAGGAACTGGAGGCCTGGCTGGTCGTTCCGTTTTTCGGTGAGGAGGGGGCAGTCAAAGCGATACTGACCGCCGAGGATGCCTTCAAGGCTCTCAAGGCCAAGGGCGTCGAAAATGGAATACTGGAAGATGAAATTCAGCGGATTTTTCGCGATGCGGTCTTCGAGCAGGAGGTGCTGGTCGCCCGTGGAACCCCGCCGGTACAGGGCGAGGATGGGAAAATCGAGTATTACTTCAAGACCTCCCGGGAAATGCGGCCGAAAGAGGATGAGGATGGCCGGATCGACTACCGCGAAATCTCCTTTCTGGAGAATGTCAAACAAGGAGACAAGCTCTGCCGCAAAATCCCGGCCACTTCTGGAAGAGCCGGAATATCGGTCACCAAGAAGCCGATTCCACCCCAGGAGGGACGGACCGCCCTGCTGCCCCAGGGCCCGAATACTGAAATCGCGCCCGCCGATTCAGACCTTTTGATCGCTGCCGGTAATGGCTGCGTGACTATCAACCAGGCCAAGCTGGTCGAGGTGCAGCCGAAGCTGGAGATCAAGGGCGATGTTGATTTTTCGACCGGAAATATCAATTTTGTCGGCGCTCTGGTTATCAATGGAGATGTCAAAGCCGGCTTTAAGGTCGCGGTTTCCGGAGACCTCGAGATCAATGGCACGGTCGAGGATGCGGAGGTTCGCTGCGGCGGCAACGCCCTGCTTAAAATGGGTTTCACCGGACACAATAAAGGCCTGGTCACCACGGCGGGAGATTTAACAGTCAAATTTGCCCAGAACCAGCAGATCCAGTGCGAAGGCAACTTGTACCTGGGCGGAGAGCTGATGCATTGCGATACGAAAGTCGGCGGAGATGTTATCGCCAGCGGCCGGAAAGGCGCGATTATTGGCGGCCAGGTCCAGGCCCGGGGCTCGATCGAGGTTTGTCAGCTGGGGAGCATTAATTTTACTCCGACCGTAATTGAGGCCGGCTGTAATTTCAAAGCCCTTGAGCGGAAGCAGGAGATTCGGCAGGAGCTGGAAAAAATCAAGATCAACCAGGAAAAGGTGAAAAATGCACTCTACGTCCTGGCCCGGCTCAAGATAAAAATGCAGGGCAACCTTCCCCCCGATCAGCTCACCTTGTACAACCGGCTGCAGGATACTGTCCAGTACTATCCGAGGTACCGTGAACAGTTGACGAGTGAAAACGATAAACTGGACGCCGAAATCGCACAGCACAAGAACTCCTCGGTTACCATCCACCAGGTCCTGTATCCGGGAGTCAAGGTGCTGATTGGAAGGTATCCGCGGGTTTTCAAGGAACAAATGCAGCATGCGGTACTGCGAGAAGTGCGCGGGGAAATTATCCCCGTGCTTTAAAGGACTGAAGGCAAAAATTTCCGGAGCCGGATTAAGGGCCCGGGTCACCCTCAGCCGGAGCGGCCCGGATTCGCCGGGGCGGCTGCCCGGCGTCATCTGCGAGACCGGTGCTGTCCGTGCCGGTTAATTCCTGAGCGATTATGCCACTTGAGATTGCCAAAATAGTCGATGTAAAAGAGCTCGAGGGCGAGGAACTGCTGGAAAACCTCATCGAGCGTACGAAAAAGTACGAAATCAAGGCCATTCAGGACAAGCGTCTGATTTTCACCCGCGTCCGGACCTACCTGGAAAAAATTTTCGGCAGCTTCTACACCACCGAAAAAAACGAGCCTATGGTGCTTATCGCCCAGTCCCTGGTGCGCCTGCGCCAGAACCCGCACCTCAAGGGCCGGGATGAAAAGATCAATCAACTGTCCCGTCTGATGGACAACCTCAACGAAAACGGGCTGCTGAAACTTCGCCAGGGCCAGGTTGAGGAGCTGGATTACATTCTTCTCGGCCAGCGGCTGACTGTTACCATGGATGAGGGCGGGACGAAGGAATACGAAATCGTGCGCCGGATCCCCAGCGCACGCAAGTCCGCCGAGGAGGAGAAAGAGCGGCTGGTCACCTACCGCGAGGAAATAAAGCTGATCGAGAACATCCGCCTGAACTGCAAGCAGGTCGACAGCCTGATCAGCCAGCCGATGGATGACGAGATCAAACAACAGGCCGCCCGAACCGCCCGGGATTATTTCCGGGAGCTCGAGCAGATGATGGCTTACGCAAGCAGCATACTTACCGGTATCGGCTATATTGAGGATGCGTTTATCGCCGAGCTCAAACTCGAATCCCTGGACCTGGCCCATGAGATGAACGACAAGCGCCTGATCGAGAGGATGATCTTTCTCGCCAGCCTCAACTGGTACCGCAACCAATGGGCCAGCCGGAGTTTCAACGAGCCGGACAACCTGGTGTTCTTCCTGATCGGTCGCATGGTCTTCCGCCACGCCCCCTGGAACCCCAAAGGCCGGCCGGAGGTCCGCGAAGCCCTGGATACCCTCGAAATACCCTGCGCCGACCTGGAGCGTAAATTCATCCATCATGCCTCGGGCCACGCTGAGGATGGGGAGAGCGCTGCAATCAAGGTCGACCGGAAAAAGGAAAAGATCAGCCAGCTTATCACCCAGCTTATCAGTCTCAACAACATGCTCGGCGCGCGGAAAAGCGTGGATGACGGCAACACGCTGCTTAAAAAATTCCTGCGGCCCGGCATCCGCACTCCGGTAAGCCGGCGGAATATGGAGATCATCGCCGAGGAAATCACCGCACAGGTAAAAATGGACTGCCTCGGCAAGATCATGCGCGAGCTGTCTTTCGACCCCCAGCTCGGCAAGTTAATCGCCGTGCTGAGACAGGCGCTCGGCGAGGGGAGCATGGAGCTGTTCCAGCAGCTACAGGCCTTCAGGGTAGCCCACGGCCTGAGCAACCTGGTGGACAATAAGGAACGGGAAAGGCTTTCCGCCTATATCAGCCCCATGGACCTGGTCCAGTTCCTCACCGGGATGGCCAGCGGCTATATCGGCATCACAGAGGCGACCGAGGAAAAAATAACCATCTTTGCCCGCGGTTCCGGCGGCGAATCGCTCGATACCGCCAACCGCACCCTGACCAACAAGGGCGCTACTTATGATGCCGCGGCAAATTATATCAACAAGGAATTCGAGAACCTGATCCTCAGCTATGAAAAAGCCGACTTCGAAGCCCGCTGCACGGATTGCAACCCCAATTATACCCGGGAGATGGATGAGCATGTGCAGATCAAGAATTTCGCCTGGGTCTGCCGCCGCTTTCTCTTCCTGAAAATGTATTTCGGCGCCTCGGTCCTGCTGGTCAGCCCGATCATGTACAATATCTATCTCGGGGAAAAGGATAAAGAAACCAAGACGATACATGCCAGTACCGCCCAGTTTATGGATAACATCCTGGAGCTCGAACACTACCTGCTGGAAAAGATCTCCGCGGCGGCCGAAAAGCTGGAAGCCAGCATTCTCGACAAGAACAGGGTGGATTCTCAGCTCGTTGCCGAGGGCAGCCGGTCGGGGCGCGAAGAGGCCGGGCGGGGCGAGTCCAATTACTCGCTGATGC
>MFIX01000034.1:91395-96168 GCA_001780825.1 Candidatus Glassbacteria bacterium RIFCSPLOWO2_12_FULL_58_11
GTGTTCCCCAAACTCAATTTCGAGCTGAATGTGCTGGTGGACCAGAATGACGATGGAGAAAGCAGCTCAGCGGCTGCCGGCACGGAAGACGGCAGGGCGCTGTCCGCGGAGGAGCGGGCCTTCGATGAAAAATACAAACACCTGTCCACCGACCACCAGCCCGAGGTGGACGGCGAGGCTCCGGCGGCCAGCACCAGCCGCCTAGGCGCCCGCAGCGTGCACCGGCTGACCCGCGCCCTGGAAAACCTGACCATCTTTTTCGAGGGCCTCAAGGCGGAGGGCTACGAAAAGAGAATCCCGATCATGCGGCGCGACCAGATCGTGATGAATGTCCGGGACGCCTGCTATTACATCAAGGATATCCTTAAAAACATCTCGCCGGACCAGAAAGACGCCGCGGTGCTCCTGCACAAAACGGATGATCTGCTGCTGAAGACCCGGGATTCGATCCAGCGCACCGAGGTGATCGAGGAAAAGGTGAATGTCGAGGAGGAAAATGTCGAGGTCCCGCTCTACGAGATACACTCGATCCTGGTAACCCTGAATTCAAGCTACATGGTCACGCTCAACGGCCTGATGGAGCTGATCGGCCAGAAGCACAAAGCCAGCCGCGTCGGCATGGTCAAAACCGACCAGATCGACTCGACCAAAAAGATCCTCGATAATGTCGAATCGGCGCTCGGCACGCTGATCCGCAACTCGCGCAATATCAAGCTCGAAAGCCCCAAAATACCGATGGCCCTGCGCGATGTGATGTCGATCAACATCACCTCGACGATCGGGGAAATCAACCGGCTCAAGCGCAGCCAGCTGATCATCCAGAGCTGCCAGCACCCCAACGACCTGAAAATCTACCTCAACGTAATCGCCCGCCAGATGCTGGAGCAGAAGCTGATGGTGCCGCTGCTGAACATCCAGGGCTCGCTGAAAAAATGCGGCACCTACATGGACGACCAGCAGTATGCGGTCTGGCGTCCGGAAGGCGAGGAGAAGATGTCCGCCTCGCTGTTCGGCCAGATGGAGGTGCCCACCCTGGCGATCAACGATATCCCAAGAGTGCTGCAGGGAGTGATAAATATCAGCGATCAGCTTGCCGATCACCTGGTCGCCCGGGGCCACGAGTTCCGCCAGAAAATGCAGCAGCAGAACCAGGCGCCGCCCGAGGAAACCCAGTTCGACACTTTCGCCGACCGGATGACCCAGAAAATCTCCGGCATCCTCGGACAGTTGCACGCCTATTTTATCCCGGACCGCGAAAACAATATCACTTTCGATCCGGAAAACCTCGAAAACATCCTGCGCGTTATCGGTACCTGCGTGGGCGAGCTGATCGCCCTGTTCCGGGACTTCAGCAAGAACAAAGCCGCCTTTTCCATGGAGCTCGAGGCCGTGCGCAAGATCGTGCCGGTGCTCGAGGCCTTGCGCAACTGTGTCAACGACTACAACGCCAACTACCTGAAGCAGAAAAAGTCCGCGGACCTGGCCCGCAGCCAGACCAACTGCGACAAGACCCTTATCGGCTTCTGCCAGGAGCTGTCGAAATACGACGATCCCTCGACCCCGGAGTACAAGATCCTGGTGATCCGCGGAAGGGTTTACCTGGCCCTCGAAAACATGGTACAGGCGATCCTGGGCCTGGTGAAGGGGGTCTATGGCGCCGAGGAAAAGAAAAAATACCAGATCGTGGTCAACGAGATCTTTTACATGATGAGCCACGTGAAAGTCGAGTCCCGGGACCTGCCGCTGTTCAAGAAGTTCAGGCAGTCCGCCCTGCGCGCGGCCGCGGACTGCGGCAGCGCCAAGATGAAAACCGAGGTGACAGGCCTGCTGGAAAGCGGCGAGGAAATCGTGGACTGGATGAAAGTGGCCGAAAGCGGGTTCGAGGAGGCTACGGTCAACGCCTGCTACCGTCCCGGGATGGACCTCGAGCGGCTGCGCAAGCTCAGCGAGCATATTTAGCTTGCTTAATTCATAAAAATTTCGTTTGCGTCTCATGCAGGGGACGCACCCAAGTGTGCGCCCGGCTTGATTGAGAATGTCCCGAACGAAGGGCGGCCACGGGGGGCCGCCCCTACCGGATTTGTGGCATTTTGCAAATAATTTGCGTTGGTTAACTTTTCGCAATAATTTCCGTTAAATAAGATCAGGCTGTTTTCGCTTTCTCTCCGGGGGATAATCCCCGCTTAGCCTTTCAGACGATCCGGCATCCGGGCTGCCCGGCTCGGGTGCTCAGCATATTTATCGATAATGACAGGTTATTCCGCGCTGGCGCTTCCCGTCACTCAGCGCTGGCAGGGGCGGAATTCCTGCCGTTGCAACCCGCCTTAATTTTGACTTTAAATCTCTGATTCAAGCTTTTCCACGGTAATCATTTAAAGAATCTTGCACGCCGTGGAGAATTTGATTAAGCTTTCTCATAGATAATTATATTTCAAATATCCGCTGTCCGGTTACTTTTACGAGAATAATCCGCCGCAAGGAGGGATTGGCATGGCTGAGAGAGAACAGGTACTGTCCGGAAATGCTTCCAGGATTCAATCCGTTTTCCTGACGCTGCTGCGGATGGCGATCGGCTGGCATTTCCTCTACGAGGGTATTGTCAAGCTGCTGGAGCCCAGGTGGTCCTCGGCGGCCTACCTGGCCGATTCGAAATGGATCCTCTCCGGGTTCTTCAACTGGGTCCTGCAGAATCCGGCGGCCTTGAAAGTGGTGGACATCCTGAACATCTGGGGTCTGCTGCTGATCGGCCTGGGGCTGTTTTTCGGCTGTTTCACCCGGGCGGCCTCCCTTTCCGGCATCGCGCTGCTGCTGCTCTATTACGTAGCCAACCCGCCGCTTATCGCCTCGAGCCCCGGCTTGCATACCGAGGGGAATTACCTGCTGGTCGATAAGAATCTGGTGGAGCTGCTGGCTCTGACCGTGCTGGCCTTTTTCCCGGCCGGCCTTTCCTGGGGCCTGGACCGTCTGCGCTCAGGCCGGATCTCCCCGAAACCCGCGGAACAAATTCCGGCTGAAGAACACGAGAAAAAGATCGCCGAGGCGGTGGCTCTTCCCGGGCGAAGGGAAATCCTGAAAAACCTGATCAGCCTGCCAGTTTTCGGCGCTTTTACTTTCGCGCTGCTCAAGCGGCGGGGCTGGGAGAGCTGGGAGGAGAAGCACCTGCTGGCGGCCGCCGGCGACAACCCGGAAGCGATTACCAGCGCCACGCTCAAGACTTTTCAGTTTTCCAGCCTGAAAGATTTGAAAGGACAGCTCCCCTACGCCTATATCGGCGACCTGAAACTGAGCCGGATGTTCCTCGGCGGGAACCTGATCGGCGGCTGGGCGCATGCCCGGGACCTGATCTATGTCTCCACGCTGGTCAAGGCTTACCACTCGGACCAGAAGGTGTTCGACACCTTCCGGCTGGCCGAGCGCTGCGGGATCAACGCCATCCTGACCAACCCGGCGCTGAGCCGGGTGATCAACGAGTACTGGCGCAAGGAGCAGGGGAAAATCCAGTTCATCTCGGACTGCGCCTATAACCATGATGTCCTAGAGGGCATCCGGGTCTCGATCGACGGCGGGGCGCATGCCTGTTATGTCCAGGGCGGTATCGCCGACAGGCTGGTGGAGGAGGGCAATGTGGAGCTGATCGGCAAGGGCCTCGAGCTGATCCGGGCCAACGGCCTGCCGGGGGGTATCGGCGCGCACAAGCTGGAGACAGTGCAGGCCTGCGTGGACTATGGTCTCGACCCCGATTTCTGGGTCAAGACCCTGCACCGGACCGATTACTGGTCCGCCACGCCCAAGGATGAGCACGACAATATCTGGTGCACCGATCCCGAGGCCACTATCGCCTACATGCACAACCTCAAGAAGCCCTGGATCGCCTACAAGACCCTGGCCGCCGGGGCCTACCTGCCTGAGGTGGGGTTCCGTTACGCTTTCGAGAACGGGGCCGACTTTATCTGCGTGGGCATGTACGACTTCCAGATCGTGGAGGATGCCAACTTGGCGCTGGATGTGCTTTCCGGCCAATTGAACCGTCAGCGCGAGTGGATGGCCTAGGGGGGAGAGGCTGTCGACGAGTAGGCCGGAATTTTTTCTCATTTACGCAATATCTCCTGTAGGGGCGGTTCGCGAACCGCCCCTACTTTTTTCAATATGTCCGCTTTTCTCGGACATGCCTTCCCCTACGATAAAACCAAATCTTACGATTTAAAACGAAAAGGGGCGGCCTCTATCGAGACCGCCCCTTTGCATTTACCCTTTAAAGCCGCTGTTTAGATCCAGCCCTTCTGACGGTAAAACTTCTTCATGTCCTCCAGGCTTTGCTGCTTGATCTTGTCCGCGCCGCCGGCAGTGCCCAGCTCGCGCATCTTCTTGGCCACCAGCTGCGCCAGGGCCTCGCGGGCCGGTTTCATGTAGTCGCGCGGGTCGAATTTCTCCGGGGTCTCGGCGAATACCTTACGGATCGCCCCGGTGATCGCGATCCGGCCGTCGGAATCGATATTGACCTTGCGCACACCGAAGGGGATCACGCTCTGGATCTCGGTCATCGGCACGCCCTTGGCGTTGGGCATTTTCCCGCCGTACTTGTTGACAATCGCCACCAACTCTTCGGGCACGCTCGAGCTGCCGTGCATCACCATGTGCAGCTCAGGCAGGCGCTCGTGGATCTCCTTGACAATGTGCAGGGCCAGTTTCGGCGCGGCCTTGAACTTGTAGGCCCCGTGGCTCGTGCCGATCGCCACGGCCAGCGCATCCACCTTGGTCAGCTCGACAAATTTC
>MFIX01000035.1:0-5112 GCA_001780825.1 Candidatus Glassbacteria bacterium RIFCSPLOWO2_12_FULL_58_11
CAGCCACTGGGCATACGGATCGCGGTAGCGGGAAGCGAGGCGCATCAGAAGATGGGCGCTCACCGAGCCCAGCACGCCGTAGCGGCCCGAGGGGTAGCTGTCGCCGATATTCATAAACCGGTCGCCGGGCAGCCAGTGCATCAGACGGGCCCGGGCGGTGTTGCGCAGCCACTCATTTTCGTAGAAATCATACCCGCCGGAGCGTTTCAGGCAGTCGAAAAAAAGCAGCGCGGGCAGCATACCGTAAACCCAGTCGGCCACGCCCTCGGGCCAGTATCCCTGGTCACCGAGAAGGCCCATGGCCCGCCGCAGCTCGGCCTCGGAAAACCGGGCGATCGAGTCCGCTCCGGCATACTCGCCTTTCAGGCACAGCGCCGCCAGGCCCATGAAAGCGGTCGGGATCCAGAAATCGTGGTGCGTGTAGAGGCCGCTCCACCAGCAGGTGGCCGCTCCATGATTGGTAAGCTCGAGCACCTCGATCAGCTTATCTTTCAGCCTGCTGCGGAAAGCGGTATCCAGGCCCTCGTAGAACAAGTCATATCCATTAGCCAGGGCGCCGGTGAAAGTGCCCATGACAAAATCTCCGCTGGTGTCCGGCGGGGTATCGAGCAGCGCCTGGAGCCAGCGTTTTCCGGCCTTCAGGTATTTGTCCTCGCCGGTAAGCTGGTAGAGCAGGCCAAAATTGGTGAGCACCGAAAAGCAGGACTCGTGGTTCCGCTCCTCCAGTCCCATCGGAGAAGGTGGGTTTTCCGTCAGGTGCGCAGCGGCCCAGTGGACAAGCTGTTCGAACTGTGGCGCTTTCGCGCCACGGGCCTGTTTGCGCAATCCGGGAAGATCGCTCTTTGAGAAATAAAGCCCCGGGTGCTCCAGCGCCGGTGAGGCCACTGCGAATGAAAGGAGCAGCGGAAAGGCAATACGGGAAATCTTAAATATTCCGGTCAGCATGGCGCCTCCCTGCATTTAGAGGCGAATCAAGAGAAATATAAAAGCTTTAATACCTGAACTACTTGCTTAAAACGGCGTCTCGATCTGGTAAGTCACTCCCTCGAGATTGACCCGCAGCAATCCCAGGCCGCCCTGCAGGCTGATCTGCGGCACGGGCGGCACCCGGTCGCGGGTACCATTGACATACAGCGCCACGACAGTATTGGGCGGCACCGCGGCCAGGCTCTGCCAGTAGGGGAAAGCCCCCTCGCCGCCGAACAGGTGCGCATTGCCCCAGCCCTCCCGGGGCTTGAGGCGCTCGACTTTCAGCACGCCGGAGGGCGCCTGGAGGGTCCGGATCGCCGAGTGGTAGCGGCCGGTGTTGAGGTACAGGATGTTGTCCTGGGCCTGCGCCGCGGGCTCGCTGCCGGCGGGCACGCTGATCCCATAGCCGCCGAGATAGAGGTAGAGCGGCCGGGTGCTGTTGTGCCAGAAAATGTGTACCTCGCCATTGTCCCCGATCAGGGTATGGGTCACCACCTGGCCGAAATCCTCGAGCTCTTTATCGGGTGTATCGAGGGTAAAGTCCCAGGTGCTGATACAGTGGTACGGATCGACCTGTACTGGCCGGGGATTGGTCCGGTATATCCACGATTTGCCGTCATAAGATACTCCGGTGCGGCCCGCGCCGAGGTCCGGGCCGCCCTCGCCGAGCGCGCACCATCCGAGGTAGCTCGAATATGAATGCTGGAAATACTTGATGCCGCGCTGCCACTGGCCCGCATGCCCAACCGGCTCGCCCACTATATAAGCTCGGGCCTCGCAATCCACCGGGCTGACATTGAGAGTCATCTGGGCCCCCGGCAGGGCCAGCCGCCCCCCGACCCCATCGGCGGGCATCGGCTTTTCGGCGGCGGTCCAGAAAGGATCATTTTCGGGGATGACCAGGCAGATCAGACCCTGGGCCGCCCAGTAAGGCGACCCTCGGTCGATATAGCTCTCGGCGACCGCCGAGTTGGGTCCGTAAAAACCGGGCTCCAGCAGCCCGTTGACACTCAGGCAGCCATTGTCCCAGAAATACTTCAGGCATCCCGAGGCGATCCTGCGCGCCTCACCGGGAGGCAGCGTGCAGGTCCCATCCAGCACGGCCCAGCCGAGGGCCGAGAGACTGGCGAAACGGTAGGTCAGCGAGCGGCCGAATGGAATCGGGCCGCCATCCCGGCCGTAGAGGCAGCGGAAACTCTCCAGGAATCGGGCCGCCGAGGCTTTCACCCGCTCCCCGTACAGACCTTTCCACTGCGAGTCGAAATAGCAGAGCGCGTTATTATAAAGCTGGAAGCCCCAGAGGTTGTAATAATCGAAGGTGAAATTCCCGCCGTCGATATACCAGCCATCCCCGCGGTACCAGTTTAGAAGGCGGTCGAAAATCGCGGTCAGATACTCGCGCCGGGGGTTGGTCTTGCCGTAGCGCTGCAGCACCGGAATCGCCATCAGGTGGAAATACCAGTGGTTGCAGTCATAGGCCACCATATTGGAGAGGTCTTCCAGAAAGAGCAGGAGGTTTTCCTGCTGTCTGGCGCTCAGCGGCTCCCAGAAAAATTTCGGGCTGACCAGCACGGCCAGGGCGATATTGGTCCCGAAGGCATCGTACTGTTCCCGCTCGCCCCAGTGCGCCGGATCAGACGGGTCGGTGCCGCGGATGATTCCCTTGAGATAGGGCGCGCTGACCGAACCGTCGTAACCCGGCACGCGGTCCTTGCCGGTAGCCGCGGTGTAGATTGCCACCAGCATCAGGCTGCGCTCGAAAGCCTCTTTTTGCCCGCCGATAAACTCGCGCTGCAGCTTGAAATGCCCGGTCTCGGTGGGTACTCCTTTGAGGACCGGCAGGCCGGTTTCGGGGTCGCAATAAGGCAGGATTCCGGCGATCAGCTTCTCGCAGACTTCGAGCCAGTGCTCCCGCGTATAGCCGGTAAACGGGCTGAGCCGCCGGTTTTCAGCCGCTTTCAGCGCGGCCTCCGGCCGCGGCTCAGCCCTCAGCGCAGGCGAAACGGCAGCCGCCAAAATTGAAACTGCAAGCAGAGATAGAAGTACCCTTGCCGTGCCGCCGGAATCCCCGTGTTTTATAATCATCCAGGGTCTCCTTATTTGAATCAGTTGCATTTGCTGCCGTCAAATTAATAATGCTTCTACCAGAATCTAAACTGAGACTGGAATTCAATACAAGGACTTTCGCCGCAAGAAACGGCGTTTCAATGCCCTTTCGTTTGTATGGACGGTCGTCGAGCCAGATTACACTTAATATTCACTAAAGCAACCTGGCCGTTTGCCGAGCTAATAACAAAATGTTAAAGACAATGTCAACTTCCGTGAATTTGTTGTTCAAAGACTTGTTGCTCTTGGATTGCCAGGGGCTTATTTTCTATTTACTTTTTGAGTTAATTATAAATATTGAAAGAGTAAGCCGTTCTCGAGTACCGTTTGGAGATAAGCCGATGTTTTTATCTGATCTTCAGTTTGATCGTAACAATCTGGAAAAGCTCTGCCGAAGATATGGTGTGAGGCGGCTGGAAGTAATCGGCAGCTTCGCCAGGGGCGATGCCGGCCCGGAAAGCGACCTGGATATCCTGGTGACCTTCGATCCGCAGACTGAGCCGGGCCTCGAATTCTTTGCCCTGCATCAGGAACTGGAAGCGATACTATGCCGCCCCGTGGATCTGTTGACTCGTGTCTCAGTTGAGCGCTCTCCCAACAAATACTTCCGGCGCTTTGCTCTCAGACAAACGGAGCCGCTCTATGAAAGGACCTGATCCTCGCGAGCGCGATCTGGTAAAACTGGAAGATATGCGAATCAATGCCGAACGCGCCCGCCGCTTCCTAGGCTCGCGTACATTTGATGAATTTTAGGCTGATGAACTAGTTCAAAATGCGGTGATCCGCTGCCTGGAAGTGGTGGGCGAGGCGGCACGCCAGGTTTCAGGGGCGAATAGAAACAGGGCACTGGAAATCCCCTGGCCTTTAATCATCGGCTTGCGCAATGTCCTGGCTCATGATTACGGCGCGGTGGACCTCGAAAGAGTCTATCTTATTGTCGGCGGCAATCTACCGGAACTGCAAAAAAATGTCGAAAAGCTGATCGCATCGCTTGAAAAAGAAGTTGACTGGAGCGATGCTGAGTAAAGGCGATCAATGCTCCGGATTACTCACGCGAGTTTCCCTCTCCCTGGAATCCGCCAGTTAATCAAAACCAGTAGAGAAAGAACATGCACAAATCGTCATTGGCTCTACTAGCCTTTACGAGTCTGCTCTTGGTGGCCCAAGGCTGCAGCAAAAAGAAGGGACCGACCGCCGAGGAGCTGGGGATCGAGCCTCCCCGGACGCGCGTGGAGATAAGCGCGGCCCGGCTGGAGGACAAGATCCGCGGCGGCCTGCTGGCCGAGCTGCTGGGCAACCTGGACGGACTGCCGCACGAGTTCAAGTATTTCGGGGAGCCGGGTTCTGTCGAGGATTTCACTCCGGGGCTGCCCGAGGGCGCGCGGACGGATGACGATACCGATATCGAGTGGGTCTATGTCAGCGAGATGCAGAAAAGCGGTGAGCTGTTCCTGGCGCCGGAGCGGATTACGGAACTGTGGAAGGCGCATGTCAACGGCGGGATCTGGTGCGCCAACGCCTATGCCCGCCAGTTGATGGACCTGGGTCTCGACCCGCCGCTTACCGGGATGATCGCCCTGAACCCCTGGTCGGTATTCAATATCTCGGGCCAGTTTGTCTGCGAGTCATTCGGCCTGATCGCGCCGGGCATGCCCCAGACCGCCGGGATGCTCGGGACCTACTATACGCATGTCACGATCGATGGGGAGCCTTCGCAGGCGGCCCAGCTATTCACCACGATGATCGCCACGGCATTTATCGAGGACAGCTTGGAGAGCATCCTCGAAGCCGGCCTTCAGGCCCTCGATCCACGCAGCGCGCACTTCCGGTTGGTCAGTCAGGTGCGGGACTGGTACCATCAGAATCCCGGGGACTGGCGCGCCACCCGGAAGCTGATCATGGATAACTATGCAGTTTACGGCAACCATGATGGGCGGGAAACGCGGGACGGCAATGGCTACGAGCTCAACACAGCCTCGACTGTCGCCGCCCTGCTCTACGGGGCCGGGGATTTGAAAGAAACCCTTCGGCGGGCCT
>MFIX01000035.1:5127-6333 GCA_001780825.1 Candidatus Glassbacteria bacterium RIFCSPLOWO2_12_FULL_58_11
ATGCCGACTGCAATGCGGCCACCGCGGCCAGCATTGTCGGAGTGATCCGGGGCAGGAGCTGGATCGAGTCTCAGGGCTGGAAAATCGAGGACCGCTACCGCAACACGAGCCGCCCCGGAATGCCGGAGGACGAGACGATCTCCAGCTACGGGGACCGTCTGGTTGAGCTGGCGCAAAAGATAATCCTGGCCCAGGGCGGCGAGGAATTCTACGCAGCTTCCACGAAGGAGAAAACCTACCGGATTAAGCTGCAGCAGCCCGCCAATGTGGAGCCGCTCCCCGAACCGCTGGACCGCCTGGAGAGCCTGCGCGAACAGCTTGTCCCGCTGTTCGATCTCTGGCTCGGCGGCTCAGCCGAAGAAAGAGCTCGTGCCGCCTATCTGGCAATCTGCCTGGGTGAAGCTGGCAGCCTCGCCAAAGATAAGCCCGCGGAGTGGAAAAAGGCCCAGGCTGAGCTGAAAAAGCACACTGAGCTGATCAAGCTGATTTTCGAGGCGCCAGCCAATGCCGGCGAACAGATCAAAGAGCGGGCTACGGCAACCGGATTGAAAAAGTAAGCCGGGTAAAAGTCGCTTTTACCGGAACTCCAGGCTTTCCCCGCCCCGCCGCCTTTCCCGCCATGTGAGCACCAGGCACAGCGCCAGCCCGATGATGAACGGCTCGACCGGCTGCTTGTAGCGGGCGTTCTCGCCGTATTCCAGCAGCGCCTGAATAACCGCATTGGCGAGCACCAGGGAATAAATTGAAAAGATGAGGCAGTTAAAACCTGCCGTAAGCCTCATTTTCCTGCTGAAAAGCCAGCTTGCCAGGAACCCGGCAAAGATCAGGCTGCAAAGGGCGTGGCAAGCGCCGAAACAGTAGAGCAGCGCTTTCTCGGCCGATCCACCGCTCCTGATCCGGGCCAGGAAGCCGCCCTTTTCGGCGTACCAGGTGGGCAGCCAGAAAATCACCGCGCTCCTGGCAACACTGGCCAGGTAGCGCCCCGGGTGAGCAGCAATCAAGCCAAGCGACATTTCTCCGAACTGCCGGGAGAGTTGGGCGAAACTCAGTCCGGTGCTCTTCTCCAGCTCATCCAGGGCCAGCCAGATAGTCTGCGAGGCGGTGCCGGTACTCTCCAGCGCATCTCCCCTGTATTTCAGGTAAATCCCTTTAATCCGGCCGTACTTCTCCGGCGCATCCTCGATGAACGCCCCGGTATGGTTGGAG
>MFIX01000035.1:6367-6736 GCA_001780825.1 Candidatus Glassbacteria bacterium RIFCSPLOWO2_12_FULL_58_11
ATCCGGTTTTCGCATAGTTAAACAGGCTCCAGCCGCCGAGGAAGATCAGCGCGGGGATAATAATGCCAACGAACTGCCGGACCGCCGCCCTGGGATTCCGGTCTTTCCTCAGAAAATAGCAGCCGGCTGCCAGAGCCGCATAAAGCGGCGGGAGAAATACATAGAGCGGCTTGGTTAGCACGGCCAGAGCGGAAAGTATGCCGAGAAAAAAGCAGCGGCGCAAGCTCGCTCCATTTTTAAGCAGCCGGACAAATACGAGAAACGATCCGGCGATCAGCAGCGTCGCCAGAGTTTCGGCTAGGACCGCCCTTTCGAAAGCCAGTTGGGAGGGATTCAGAGCGTAGCCCAGTCCGGCGAGCAGTCCGTACT
>MFIX01000035.1:6771-14849 GCA_001780825.1 Candidatus Glassbacteria bacterium RIFCSPLOWO2_12_FULL_58_11
AATAACAGGCAGATCGCCAGCCCCATGAAAAACTGGGCGATCAGCAGCGGCCCGGTCTGACCGCCGGACAGCAGGATCAGCAGGGGATAGACCGGCGTCCGGGCCCCGGTGTAGCCTGAGAAGTCCCAATTCCTGAGCATCCCGGCCAGTTCGAGGTAGTCACGGCTGTCCCGGAAATACAGCGGCGAATACAGGACGGAGAAAATCAGGCGGGCCAGGACCGCCGCGGCAATGAGCCAGATGATTTTCTTACCATTGACAGGCATGTCGTTTCCTTTTGGCGGCAAGAATCGGCTTTCCCGACCGGTCCCTTTAAATACAGCAAAGATTACTGTTAAAGTCAATCCCGCTGGCGGGCCGCGCGGTTGTTTTTATTTACCCAAACTGCGCGGAAGGTTTATTTTAATGGCCGAGTTCATTTCAATTGAACGCAATGGGATGAGAATGGAACTGTTCGACAGGCTCAAAGGAGGCGGGCTGGGCGCGGTGGTGGCCCGGGGTACCGCCGGCTCGCTGATCATCAAAAGCGCGGGCCTGCTCCTTGTGTTCGGAGCGCACCTGCTGCTGACCCGCCTTCTGGGGGCCGGGGGTTACGGGGCTTACAGCCTGGTTATCTCCTGGCTGTCCGTGCTTGCGGTTTTCGCCAAGCTGGGCCAGGTGCCGGTGGCCTTGCGCTTTGTTGCCGCCTACAACACCTCCGGCGATTGGTCTGCTCTGAGAGGATTATTGCTCAGGAGCAGTCAGCTGCTCGGCGGAGCGAGCGCCGGGGCCGGCCTGGCGCTGGCGGCTGTCGTACTCTGGCTGGGAGGGAGGCTGGACAGCGAGCTGCGCCGGGCTTTTCTCATCGGCTGCCTGGCGCTGCCGCTGATGTGCCTGCTGCCAATGCGGGAAGCGGTGCTCCAAGGCCTGAAAAAAATCGTCCTTTCCCAGGCCGCCTCCCGGCTTATCCTTCCGGTGTGCCTGGCCGCATTTGCCGCCCTGAGAGCGCTGGCCGGGAGGAGGCATTTCGACGGCGCGGATGCGGTCTGGTGCACGCTGCTGGCCTATGCGGTGTGCCTGGTTTTCAGCTCAATCTGGCAGAGAAAGGCGCTGCCCGGGGAGGTACGGCAAAGCCGACCGGCTTTTCATACCAGGCAGTGGCTGACAGTCGGGCTGGGGATGCTCTTCGTAACCGGCCAGTTCCTGGTCCTTAACCGCATCGATATCATGATGCTCGGGGCTTTGTCCGGCAAGGCCGGGGCGGGAATATACGCGGTCGCAGCCCGAGTCTCCTGGTTGGTGACCTTTTTCCTCGAAGCCGTGAGCATGATCGCCGCCCCGCTGATCTCGGAGCTTTATACGGGCAAAAGGATGGCGGAGCTGCAAAGGATGACCTACCACGCAGTCCTGGCCTCCACGATTTTCGCCGCCGCGGTATGCCTGGTCCTGCTGGCTTTCGGCAGGTTCTTTCTCGGACTGTTCGGACCCGAGTTCAGCGCCGGCTACACGGCGTTGGGTGTGCTGTCGTTCGCCCAGTTGATCAACGCGGTCACCGGGCCCTCGGGTTTCCTGCTCACCATGACCGGCCACGAAAAAAGCTACAGCCGGATTCTATTTTTCGCGCTGCTGCTCAATATCCTGCTCAATTACCTGCTGATACCGCGCTACGGCATGAACGGCGCGGCGGTCGCCACGGCCCTGGCCAACATCCTGCTCAACGCCTGGTCGGTAATTCTCATCCGCAGGCGGCTGGGGATCTGGTCGCTGTGCGGCGCGGGCGGCCAATCAAAATAAAGGGGCGCGGTGCATCGCCCCCCTGCTCTAATTAATGATCGTGTCGCACCCAATACAAAAAGTGCGGGAACCGAGAATCTTTTCCGGCGCGGTTGCGCTTGCCACCTCGATAGTGATCATCCCTCCCTCAAGCCCGGTGATCTCCCCAAAAACCGTATAATTGCAGTTGCAGCGGCAGGCATTCGCGGTGTGCTCGGTCTCTAGAACCCGGACCACTCCCGGCTTGATTGACAAGATAGAGATCGAAATGCTGTCCATACAGCAATTGAATACCGCGCCCGAATGTTCGAAACTCACTTTTCCGTCTTTCTCACCCGCGTGCAGCCGATCCTGGCCCGATACAGCGACACTGGAGGTTCGGGTTTCGCAGCCGCTCAAACCGCTCAGGCGGACTGTGGCCCCCTCGAGCGGCGGATAATCAGATGGCGCGCTCAGCGGGTCCCGCTTTTCACAGGCGGCGATCAGCGGCAGGGCGGCGATGACAAAGCTGAATATTGCGGTTACGATACGCGACATTTTTCGACCCTTCAGTTTGCGTGGCTGCATTTGGCTGGAGAAGATCTGTGGTCCGGGAGAGTATCTGTTCTTTTGGTATATTCCAGCGCTCAGGCCGGCAGCCGGCTGGAAAGCCATTGCGGAGCATTAAAAAAGCGGCCGCCCGGGGCATGGCCGGCGCCCCGGAGCGGCCTGTAAAGCCGGGATCCCCCCTTGGTCCCGGACTTTAGTTCATTTCAACAGGACCATCTTGCGCGTATCGGTAAAGGAGCCGCTCTCCAGGCGGTAGAAATAAACGCCCGAGGCGAGCTGGTTGCCTTTGGAATCCGAGCCGTTCCACTGTATGTAATATGTCCCGGCTTCCACCTGCTTATCGGCCAGGGTGGACACCAGCCGGCCCCTAAGGTCGTAAACTGTCAGCCGTACATGCGCCGGCGCTCCGACCGTGTAGCTGATCGTGGTCGATGGGTTAAAGGGGTTCGGAGTGTTCTGGGCCAGGGCGAAAGCCCGCGGCAGGTTCGGCCCCTGGTCTTTGGAATCAGTATCCAGCAGCCCGGAACCCAGCTTGATCCGCATCTCGCTGTCGCCCTCCAGGGAGACATTGGCAGTCACCGGCGCACCGCTCGAGTTGTCAGCCAACCCGGCGTAGAGCTCATAATCGCCCGGCGCGGCATTCACTGTAAACCGGCCCGCGGCATCGCTGGTGACCGATATCTGGCCTCCGGTGCGGGTATTCATCAGACTGATAAGCGCGCCCGGCACCATCTGTCCGTCTTTATCCTCGACCGTGCCGTCGACTTTCACCTCGGCCTCTGGCAAGGTAATATCCAGTCGGCGGTCTTGCGTGCAATCGATCCCCTGCAAAAACACACCGTTGTAGTCCTTGGTATTCGGTTCGACATAGATATCATAGATATTCGCCTTGACCACCACGCCCCAGTTACCGTTATCATCGGTCCAGGCGTAGAAATCGTAATCTCCCCACCAGGGAATGAAACTGGTCTTTCCGCCGTACATATCCGACCGGTAAGCCGGCGCTCCGCTCTCCGGAGCGAACGCATCGGTATTCGAGTTCTGCGCCGCCGCTTCCTGACCGTCCGCGCGCACCGGATCGGGCAGGGTTTCCTGCACCAGTCCCACCGCGCCGGCCAGAGCGAGACCGCGCATGGGCATGTCCGGATCGACAGGCAGGATAGTGATCACGCTGTCCTGGCCGCTGTAATTGGGAATCAGGTGCAGCATCACGCCCGGGAGCGCTTTCCCATTGCCGCCGGTTACCTGGCCGGAGATTTTTACCCCGGGGCGAAGCACTACTTCCAGAGACTGGTCGCCGGTAATCTCGAGTGAGATTTTACTCGAATCCGGGAAATAATCGGCGGCTGGAGAGATCAGCACTCCGTAGAGCCCGGCCATCATCTGTATCTCGAACGAACCGTCGCGGCCCGAGCTCACCGCGCCCTGCCAGCTCCCATCATCCCCGTAAAAGCTCAGGTAGCTGCCCTCGATGCCGTGGCCCAGCGGATCGACAGTCCTGCCGCTGAGACGGAATCCAGCCTGAAGGCTCAGGGTCAGGTCCAGGTCGCTGCTCAGGGTGACTCCGGTCATTTTCTGGCTCGGGTAGCCGCCCTTCTCGTAGCGGCCGTCGAAATACAGGTCGTATGTCCCGGGGAACACTCGAACTGAAAACGCGCCGTTCTCATCGGTATAGACATAACGGCTCCACCACGCATATTCCGGATAGTCTTGATACTTGACCATGCCATCCGGCGAGATATAGGCACTGTCTTCGGCTCCGGAAGACGCGGTCTGCATCATGAATGAGCCCCAGGGCTGCGGCGAGCCGTCGGGACGCACTAACCGGCCGCTGAACATAATTCCGGCCTCGATCGTCACCTGCGGAGTCTCGAGACGGTCCCCCTCGGCCAAATTCCAGGTCCCGGACTTGGTCTGCTGAGATGGATAATCCCAGGGCGCGATCACCTCGACAGTGTATTCGCCGGGAAGCAGCGCCGCCTGCCAGTTGCCTTCCGCATCGGACCAGCTGGTAAACGCCTGGTAGTAATAGTAAGGCGAGCGTTTCGAATCGACTGCCTCGTCTTCCGCGCCGGAGCCGCCCGAAGCGACACTGTCGCTGCCTGCCACGCCATCCGGATCGGACGGGTCGGTTTTGCCTGGATCGGTTTCGCCGCTGTAATCCTGTGGGTAGGTGGGCCAGAGATTGATCTGCGCCCAGGAGACCGGTTTGCCCCGGCTGTCGATCACCGAGCCGGTGATAATACCACCGGCTGCCAGGCGGATATCATAGTCAAGATCGCCGCTGACAGTCAGCGGGCCGACCGACTGGTCGGGCAGAAGGTAGGCGCCGTAAAAGCGGACATCGATCCAGTAATCGCCTTCCAGCAGGGCGACTTCATAGCGGCCCGCCGTATCGGTATAGGCCCAGCGGGAGTCCTGGCCGCCGTAGAAGGTCAGGCCCACGCCGCTCAACGGGTGGCCGTCCGGAGCCAGCAGCGCTCCGCTGACACGGTTGCCCGAATCGAGAACGATCTTATAATCGGTATCGCCGTCAATCCGGACCCCGCGGATAACCGGCTGCGGCGGGAAATAATAGGGTGCGCTGAGATAGATCTCGTAGGTGCCGGGGAAAAGCGCCACACTGAAAGCGCCCTGCTCATCGGAATACCCCCAGCGGTACTGGCCGCTTTCATAATCGATCAGGCTGAACCCGGTGAAAGGCGCCGCCGCTCCGCGGTCATCCACCGTGACGCCGGAGAATATGACGCCGGACTTGAGAGTGTAAGTGAGATCGGCGCCTTTTTCGCCGACCTCGAAGTTATCGTAGATCTGGTCATCCGGGTAACGGCTGCCGGCCGGGCTTTTGATCGAGGCCGAATAGGAACCCTGCGGCAGACTGAGACTGAAAGCGCCCGACTTGTCGGTTTCGGCCTGTACTCCGCCGATCCCGTCATTGGACCAGATATACAGCGTAGCTCCGGCCACCGCGCCGCCGGCATCGTCAGCCACCCGGCCGTTTACCGGCAAGGTGGGCAGGTTCTGCAGGGACAGGGTGTACGAAATCGCCGACGCATCTTCATCCACGCCCTCCGCGCCCGTGCCGGCGTCCAGGAAAATGATCCCGCCCGGATAACTGGTAATTTGAATATAGTATGTGCCGTCTTTGGGCAGGCTGGCGCCGATCAGGCTGCCGCCGGGCCAGATTATTGGAGAGATGATCCGCGAATCGGACAGATCGGCTTCTTTTAAGCCATAGTAGCCGCCCGAGATCAGGTTGGTGTCGGCATCGAACAGCTGGGTGACAGTCCAGCCATTGTTGTTGTCGGTCGGCAGGGCCTCGATCCGGACAAAATCCCCGGCTTTGCCCTGGAAAGAGTAAACATCCACATCGGACTGGGGCGTGGAACCCGCGGCGACCATCGCGCCGTATTCGATGGCCTGGGCCGCGTCCCAGGTGTCATTGGGCTCGATCTCGCTGCTGTTCGGCTCGCCCACGTCAAAACCTGCGGAGGCGAGCGACGTTCCTCCCTGTCGGGACAGCCCGGAGAGGCGGTTTATTTCCTGTAAAATCCGGGGCCCCTGGCCATCGGCCGAAACCCGGCTGGTCCTGAGCTCGCGGGCGAGGCCTTCGAGCAGCAGGCTCCTCTGCTTGCCGTTCGGCGCCAGATAAGCGCGCGAAGGCTGACTTTTCTGCACCGAGGCTGCCGAGGCAGCCGGAGCCGCGGCCTTGATCTTTTTGACCTGTTTGTTCTGCGGGGCGGCCTTGACCGTCTTCCGGTTCAGGGCCTCAATCTTTTCCGAGGCCGCGGCCTGGGCCCGCAGGATTCTCAGGAGGCTGCCGTGCTGGGGGGAAAGCGTGTTCCGGCTGCCCTGGGGCTCTCCAGCGAGCGCTTCCCGGACCGGAAGCGTCCGGGGAGAGATTCCGCAGAGCAGCAGCACCAGAATTAAATAGTATAGCTTGTTGCTAATCTTCGGTACCATCGAAAACCCCCTTCGCATTTTCCACCTCGGTGTCTTTATCCCCCGGAGCTTCCGCTACCTGGGGCAGGATCAGGAATCCGAACACTATTGCCTCCATTGAACTTTAAAGTTTGCCGGTACGGACGATCGACCGGTCCGGGCCGCTTACAGCAAAAAGCCCTGGCTCAGGCCGACAAGCATCATGAAATAAGCGACCACGCACAGCAGCGCTTTCCCGAAAGGGAAGGCGGATTGATAATCATTATTGGCCTTAACGTACATCTTGCTCCTCCTATATTTATCCCGCTCTGGGGACCGATTATTCAGCTTGATACTGCTTGAGTTTCAGTGCCGCGCTGCCCCGTCAGGAGCTTTCACGCCGCTTTTCTTCTCTTTGCCGGACCCAGCCGGCTTTGCGGCTCCCTCGCCGATCAGCTTGTCCAGCTTACCGGAATAGTCCTCATAGATCTTCACCAGCTCTTCCGGGCTTGCCGCATCCCGCGCCAGGTTATCCCCGGCTGACCACACCGCCCCGTCGAGCAGCTCAGTCCCGGCCTCGGGCAGACTGTTCTCCTGGAGGATTTCCAGCTCCCGATTGGTGGTCGTAATAGCATCTTCGAGAAGACCGATGCGGGAATTTAAAGTCTGATCATCCTGGGGCTGCAAGGTGTTTTCACCGTCGCCGGCATAACTTCCCTCCGTGTAATCGCCGGGAGACTTGGCATTCATCCGGTCCAATTCCTTATTCATGCTTTCGAGATCGGATTTCAGCTCCACCAACCGGGACTGGCTTTCGCCTGTGCCGCGCACGCGTCCGTAGAGCTGGTTGTCAAAAAGCGAAAGCTCATCGGCAAACTCGCTCACCGAGCGGCCCAAGGCCGCACGCTGCCGCAGCCCGCCAAGCACCTGCTCCACCCGGGCTTTCTCCCGTGCCAGGTCGAGCACTTTCCTCCCGCTTGTCTCAGCCGCCGGAACCCGGGCGCTGAGAACCAGGATCGAGATAAGGCTGATTTCGATAATCGGATTTCTCATTTCTCTTTTTCTCCCCTAATTGAACATCACCCTCAATCATCCGCCCTGGAAAAAGGCAATTTATGTTCCATTACTGCCTCCGCAGGGGCAAAGCGGCGGGTATGTTATTGTATCTTATTGAGGTATAATGATTAACGCCCATATCAACAAGCCGCGAACAGGCCGCCGGCTGAAGGTCCGGACAGCGTTCGGGGACCGCCGGGTATCAGAAATCTGAGAGGCGGTATCAGATATTTGAGAGCTAGAAGCGGCAGGTCAGGCTGAAATTGAACAAGCCCTTGTTGAAATTCAGATCGCGGATGGAAGACTGGTTGCGGAAAGCGCTGAGAGTCGCCGCCGCCTCCAGTCTGGGGTTCAGCGGCCGGGAGAGCTTGAGTACAAGGCCGTTGTTGTCGTTGTCCTCGGTGATAATATCGACCAGGATCGGCTCGCTGACCTTGTCGGAATAGCGTCTGAGCTCGAAAAAGAGGTAAGCATTGAGGAAAAACTCGCGGGGCAGCTTATCGGCGAACAGGATGCTGAAACGGTTGTTCCAATAGGAGAAACCAAAGTTGTTGGAATCGTTTCGCTGGAGCGAATAGGTGAAATCCAGCAAAAAGGTGCGGCTCAGGGCCGCGGTGAAATCCAGTTGATGCAGGCGGTCCCGCTGAGTCTGATCGAGCTGGACCAGAACACCCCGGGAGTCCGGCCGGTTAATCAGACGCTGGTATTTCCGGTGGGTGTAAGAATAGCCCAGCGAGCCGATCAGGCCGCCGGCCAGGGCGCGGGTTAGCTGAATGTTGGGAGTGTGGGCCCCGTAGTCG
>MFIX01000036.1:0-4444 GCA_001780825.1 Candidatus Glassbacteria bacterium RIFCSPLOWO2_12_FULL_58_11
CTCGAAGATGGCTCGCGCGGCTGCTGCCTGGTCGAGGTGAAGAATGTCACTCTGGTGGAGGACGGCCGGGCTCTCTTTCCGGATGCGGTGACCGAGCGCGGGAAAAAGCACCTTGAAGTCCTGGCCCGGATGCATGCCAGGGGCGACCGCGCGGTGATATTTTTCCTGGTCCAGCGCCCCGATGGCGACTCTTTCGGCACTGCGGACCATATCGATCCGGAGTACGGCAAGACCCTGCGCCGGGTCCTTAAACGTGGAGTGGAACTGCTGGCCTACCGCACGCGTCTCTCGCTCCAGGGGGCCGCGCTGGCCGGGCCGGTCAGGTATTCGGCTTGAGATGAAAAAGAAATCAATCTGGTTTTTAATCGTAAAGAATTCCTCGGAGCTTGCTCCGGGGTAAGCGGGTAGTGGAAATGTAGGGGCGCACCCGCGTGTGCGCCCGCGGGCAGACACATGGGTCTGCCCCTACGCTATGGACTGGACGTGTGTTTCGGATTCGATCCGGAGCCAACCCCAATAGTGTTGAAAAAAGCAGGAAGAGGAGCGAATATTTCAGATACCTCACGGCTTGCCGCGGGGTCGTTCATTCGAGTTAAGGAGCAGGCATGAGAAAAACTTTATTATTTTCATTCGTCCTGTCAACCGCGCTGCTGGCCCATCCGCCGGGGCTGAACGCGGCGGCGGACCAGAGGGTCAAGGCCAGGATCGGCGTGGACCGCCAGAGAGTGAAAGTCGGAGAGGCCGTGCATTTCAGCGCCACCGCCTCCCTCGCAGGCAAAGGCGCGGAGCTGGTGGCCGCTTTCTGGGATTTCGACGATCTCGACCAGGTCGGAGTCGATGCCCTGGGCGATTCAGTCAGCCACGTGTACAACCATACCGGGGCCTACAGCGTGCGGCTGACCGTGGAGAACAATATCGGCGAGCGCGACCAGGCCACCGCGTTCGTGGAGGTCCTGCCCGACACGGACCAGGGGCCGCTGATCACCGATAATTTCGCCGGCGGCAAGACAGGGGTGTTTTTCGCCTCGCCGGAGACCTTCGCCTTCCGCCTGGAATGGGGTGGCCAGTTCTACTTCAGGCTGGACAACTGCCGGAACATGCCGGTCAGCCTGAAAATAGAGGGCTATGGTCCTAACCGTCTGCAATTGCCCTCGGTAACACCCTACAGCGATGATTACTCGTTCGACAGCCTTTTTACCCTGATGATGAATTCCGATTACCTGGAGCCGGACTGGCAGCCGCTGAGCGGGGCTAAATATGCTTACGATGAGAACAGCGCCACGCTGACTGTCAATTTCACGCCCGACAGGCAGCCACTCTACCTGGCCTGGGCCTCGCCTTATACCCCGGCGCGCCTGGAGGCCCTGCTCGACCGCTGGGAGGACCGCCCGGAGTTCGCCTGGCGGACTATCGGCCTGTCGGCAGAGAGCCGTCCGATTTACGCGATCACCCTTACCGATCAGAAATCCGAAAACAAGGACAAGAAATCGGTCTGGATAATCGGCACGCAGCACGCCTACGAGATGGCCGGGCCGTCGGTCTGCGAGGGGCTGATCTCGACCCTGCTCGAGGACAGCGATTCCGCCCGGTCGATGCTGAGAGACTATGTCTTCAACCTCGTCCCCATGGTCAACCCGGACGGCGTGATCCACGGCGGTTACCGCTACAACATGCACAATGTCGATCTTAACCGGAACTGGGATAACCAGGCACCCAACCCCTGGGACCGGACGATCAGCGAGCCGGAAGTGGCCTCGGTCAAGCGGGCCCTGCGCGACTGGGTAGATAGCGGCGGCGGTCTGGACATGTTTTTCGATTTTCACTGTCTGACCGCGATCGCGGGCGACCTCTTGCTTATCAAGGCGCAGCCGGACTCGATTCCAGAGCCGATCAAGGCCGCCGAGGACCGTTTTGCGCGCGAGTTTTTCGCGAAAAAGTATGTCCTGCGCATTTCCGAAAGCGATTTTATCGGCTCCTCGGATAGCTGGGTCTCGCACGAGTATGCCGCCGATACGGGAGTATTGAGCTTTACCTCCGAACACTCCCTGGGCTGGGTTACCCGGGCTGGCGGCAAGCCGTTCCGTTCCACGCCTGCTTTCTGGCGCGAACTGGGCGGTTATTATGTCTGGACGATTCGGAACTATTTCGCGAGCGCGAAATAATTTCAGGCGCGGGAGTGATTTGAGATGTGCGACAAAAAAGCGGAGATTTTTCAGGGGATAGACAAGCTGACTCGGATTTCACGGGGTTTCCAGGGCGCGGTGGTCCTGAGCACCGCCGCTGAGCTGGAGCTTTTTACCCTGCTGGACAAAAAGGCTCTCACGCCGTCCGAGGTTGCCGGATCGCTCGGGCTGGACCTGCGTGCCGCTTCCATATTGTTGCACGCTCTGGCCGGCCTGGAGCTGCTGGAAAAGAAGGAGGGCCGGTTCGGCAACAGTCCGCTTGCCGCTGAGCTGCTGGTGCGCGGCAAGCCGCACTACCAGGGCGACATCATCCGGCACAGCGGCCACCTGATCGATAGATGGATGCGCCTGCCCGAGGTGCTTAAAAATGGCCGGCCGCCGGAGCAACCTTCGCTGGCCGCAAACCCCCAAACGATGCGCGACTTTATCCTGGGCATGCACAATATCGCCCTGCTCTCCGCCGAAAAGGTGGCCGCCGCCCTGGACCTGGGCCGCTCGCGCCATCTTCTCGACCTGGGCGGTGGGCCCGGCACCTATGCGATCACTTTCTGCCGTCTCCACCCGCAGCTCAGCGCCGCCGTCTTCGACCTTCCGCAGGTGATCGAGGGAATAACCGCCGGACAGGTGGCCGCGGCCGGTTTGCAGGGGCGGATTTCACTGCTCAAAGGCGACTACCTGAAGGATGATATCGGCTCCGGTTATGACCTGGTGCTGATCTCCAATATCATCCACAGCCTCGGCGAGCGCGGGAACCGCACGCTGATCGGCAAAGCCTTCCGGGCGCTGATCCCTGGCGGGAGAATAGTGGTCAAGGATTTCCTGCTCGATGAAAACCGGGTCACTCCGCCATTCGCGAGCATGTTCGCGGTCAACATGCTGACCGGCACGGCGGAGGGCGGCTGTTACACGTACGAGGAGGTCCGGGGGTATCTGCGCGATGCGGGGTTTGAATGTGAAGAATCGCTGGACCTGAGCCCGCAGGACCGGATAGTGATGGGCGTGAAACCCGCCTGAGCGCGTTGCTCGTTGTCCTTTGACCCGTTTACCTCACAATAATTTCCGTTTGCGTTTAATGAAAGGGCACGGCGCACCGTGCCCCAGTACTCAGCGCTTGCCCGCTCCCAGCAGCATTTCCGCCAGGCTCTTGTTCAGCCACTGCGGGACCTCGTTCAGGTCGGCCCAGACATAGGGCATGCTGAACATCTCCGGTCCGACCTTAGCCGTGATCAGCTCCTGCTTGAACAATTCGGCCGCTTTCAGAATCTCGCCCTGCGTGCTCATGATAAAGCTGTCCCCATATCCCGGGCTTTTCGGATCATCCAGCACGATCACGTTCGAGCGGACGATCACCATTTTCATCTGGACCGCCAGGCCGACATGGCAGTTGCGCACCCACTTACGGTGGTCATCCATCCGCTGCGCATCGATCGAATTATAGTGCGGAGTGAACAGGATTTCCGCTCCCTGGAGCTTGGCCATCAGCGCGGGGTGCGGGAAAGAGCTGTCGTGGCAGATAATCACCGCGAACCTGGCGCCGTTGGCCTCGAACACCGGGACCGCTTTACCCGGTATGAACTTGAGCTCATCCCGATCTCCCTCGGTGAGCATCACCTTGTCGTAGATCCCCAGTATCTTTCCGCCCTGAATAACCAGCTCGCTGTTGTAGATCCCCTCCTGAGTAATCCGCGCCAGCCCGACCAGCACCACCATCTGATGCTTGCCGCTCTCGGCGATAAAAGCCTTCAGCTCCGGGTCGTCAATCCTTCTCGCCCCTTTCTGCATGAGCTCCGGGCTGGCATAGCCGGAGAGAAATGTTTCGGGGAACACCACGAAGTCGCTCCCCCGGGCCAGGGCCTCCTCGACCTCAAGGCGCACGGTTTTAAGGTTGGCCGCGAAATCTCCATCCGCACAGCGGCCCTGGTACACCGAGATGGTCACCGGGCGCTCGAGAGCGGCCAGGTCGGTGAAAGCCGACAGGGAAAGAAGCGCCAGTAAGGCGGACAAAAATCCAGGTACTGCCGGGAGTTTTACGTTTTTCATTGATCAGGCTCCTTTTGATATAAATGGCCTTGACTAGTAGAGTGCCCGCTCATCTGTGGAAAAGGGAATTGCAAAATTGAATTGTTGTTCCAGAGGTAAAATATAGACAGGCGAAAGTGAATTTGAAAGACTTAAATACCGGGTCTGGAGAGAGCGGCGCCGAGGGTGGCCTGCAGCGGGGGCGGCGCCTGTGCAAGGCTGCACAGGCCTCTTCCGCCGGG
>MFIX01000036.1:4494-9750 GCA_001780825.1 Candidatus Glassbacteria bacterium RIFCSPLOWO2_12_FULL_58_11
CCGGGAATTCTGGCAAGAGAAGGTAAATCGTTATAGTGTTATTCGACAGCATAAGCGCACTGCCCGGGATTTAAAGTTTCGCCCGGCCGCGCCTTAAAGTGTGACTGCGGGAGTAACGATATTATAACAGGACCGGGCTTTAGGATCGTATGCCCGGAAGTGCGGCACGGCCAGCCGCGCGGCTTATCGGCCAGGCAGGCGGACAATAACGGTTTTGGCACTTTTCTTGCTCTTTTCCCACAGCGGATCATTGCGAGCCGAGCGGTCAGCAGGTAGGGGGTAACCGCGGCACGCAGTAAGCTAATACCAGCGAATAAATTATGAGCCTGATAAAATCCTATCCGCAAAACGGAGTGCGGCGGGCGGCCGGGTTCTCTTCCCGGCTCCTTTTTGCAATTATTGCACTTCCGCTCGGCGTTTTTGCCGCCTTGCCGCAGTTTACCTCCAAAGTGCCGGACCTCGCGATCTATGAGGGCCAGCTGCTCCAGATAACGATCAAGGCCACCGATGCGGACCACGACTCCCTGTCCTATTCTCTGTTCCAATCTCCCACCGGCATGACTCTTCCCGACAGTGTGATCTCCTGGACGCCTACTTTCAGCCAGGCCGGCAAAGATACGGTCATTTACCGGGTTATCGAGCATCCCTCGCTGCTGTTCGTTGCCGACACTTTCGAGATTACCGTGCTGGATGTGGGCGCCGAGGATGCCTACACCGAGGTCACCTCGACAGTCGGGTTGGGCGATGCCGGAGTGACCAATGCCCTGGCCTGGGGGGATTTCAACAAGGACAATCTGGTCGATGTTTTTCTGGCCAATGCCGGAGGCGCAGGCAAGCTCTACCAGGCCGCCTCGGGAGGCGTTTCTTTTACAGCATCGAGTGCTTTCAGCGGAGTTTCCGGCGGCTCGGATGCCTCCAGTGCGGCCTGGGCGGACTACGACCATGATGGTCGGCTCGATCTCTACGTGGCCAACTCCGGCCTTTTCGGCGGAGCGGTTAACCGTCTCTACCGTAACGGTTCCAGCGGCGTCTTTACCGATGTCACCTCGGCCACCGGCACCGGCAACTCCGGGCTGAGCCTGAGCTGCTCCTGGGTGGATTTCGACAGGGATGGCGACCCGGACATCTACGTGGTGAATTACGGGGGAGCGAACGAGCTTTACAGCAACAACGGCAATGGGACATTCACCGCCCTGGGCGACTCAGCCGGTGTGGATGATACCGGCGATGGTGTAGCCGCGGCCTGGTGCGATTTCAATCTGGACAGCCGCCCCGACCTCTACCTGGTAAATGAAAACGGAGTCAACCACCTGTTTCGCAATAATGGCGATTCGACATTCACCGATGCCTCGACAACCGCCGGAGTTGGGCACACCGGCAATGGCTCGGCCGCCGCCTGGGGCGATTACGACAACGATGGAGATTTCGACCTTTTCCTGGCCAATAAAGACAGCGTCCAGGTGCTGTACAGCAACAACGGCAATTCAACTTTTACCAGGCTCGGTACCTCCTCCGGGCTCAGCCGAAAGGGGACCGCCCGCTCGGTTGCCTGGCTCGATTTCGATATGGATGGCAACCTGGACCTGCTGGTAACTTTCTCCGACAGCGCGAACCGGCTGTACCAGAACCTCGGCGACAGCACTTTTGTCGATGTAGCCTCCCTGGTCGGGATGAACATTTTCGGCTACTGGAGCGCGGCAACCTGGGCCGATCCGGCAAACCAGGGAGTGCCGGACGTTTATCTGGGAAGGCGGGATGGCCAGAATAAATATTTTAACGGCCGGGTCGGCGGCGCATATCTCAAGGTCCGCCTGCATGGGGTGGTCAGCAACCGTACCGGCATCGGCGCGCGGGTCAAAATACGCGCTGGCGGCAAACATTATTCCCGCTGGGTGGATGGCGGCAGCGGCTCGATGAGCGAGCCGGTGGCTCTATTCGGCCTGGACAACGCCGCGGTGGTGGACAGCCTCACTGTCTTCTGGCCCTGTGGTCTCAGGCGCGATACCACCAATGTGGCGATCAATTCAATCTTCACCTGGTTCGAAACCGACAGCCTTTTCCCGGATGTCGACTCGACCAAGGTCTATCCCGATACTAACCTGATCGCCGGACCCTTTGTTATCAGCACCAAGGTCACGGACAACAATTCCCTGAACTCCTATCTCTGGTACAGCACGAACCGTGGCGCGGCCTACACCCGGGTGACCATGACTGCGCAAGGCGGAGGGAAATACCAGGGGAACATTCCCGGACAGGCTTCCGGGATCCGGGTTTATTACTATGTGATCGCGGTCGATTCAGTCGGGCATATCCGGCGGGACCCTTATTTCGCGCCGGATTCGTTCTACAGTTTCAGCGTCGATGACTCGGTGCCTTTTATCAGCAGCGTGACCGTGCTGCCGGATACGAATAATACCGCCGGCCCTTATACGGTCCGGGTCCGCGCCGCGGATGATGATTCGCTGCGCAATCTATACCTGGTGCGTATAATCTACCAGCAGGGCATCCAGACCGAGCGGGACAGCACAGTCATGAGCCTGGTCAGCTCGGATACCCTGGGCTACGATTTCAAAGCGGACCTTTCCGGCAGGGCTCTCGGCACGCAGATCAGCTACTATGTGCGGGCGGTGGACCTGGCGCATAACTATACCCTGTCCCCGAATGCCGTCCTGGATTCAGTTCTGTCTTTCAAGGTCGCCCAGTTCAGCGCCCGCGCCCTGTTCGACAGCACTATTGTCGGCAAAGGGAGCGGCGTGGCGGTGGCCGATTACGATCTAGACGGCCGACCGGACATTTTCCTCTCGACCCTCGATACCACGGATTACCTGTTTAAAGGCAGCGGCGACAGCTCTTTCACGAAAGTGTCCAACACTGTCCCTGGGACTGCGAAAAGCGTTACTACCGGCGGCTACTGGGGCGATTTCAACAATGACCGCTATCCCGACCTCTATTTGGCGGTGTTGGGATCGAACAGGCTGCTGGCTAATAACCGCAACGGGACGTTTACCGATATCACCACCAAGGCCGGCGTGGGCGATGCCGGCCAGAGCTGGGCCGCCTCCTGGGTGGATTACGATAACGACGGCCGACTGGACTTGTTCGTGGTCAACAGCGATGGGTCCGACCGGCTCTACCGCAATAATGGGGATTCGACATTCACCGACCGTGCCTCGACCGCTGGCCTGGCCGGGGCGGCCGGCGGCGTGGCCTGCGCCTGGGCGGACTATGACCGCGATGGGTACCAGGATGTCCATGTGGTCTATTACGGCTCAACCAGCCGTTTGTATCGCAACCTTCACAACGGTACTTTCAGCCAGACCACCTCGACTGCCGGGGTCGCCGGCGGCACCAGCAGCGTCAGCGCGGTCTGGTTCGATTACAACAATGACCTTCTTCCGGACCTTCTGCTGGTCGAGCAGGCCGCGGACAGGCTCTTCCGCTCCAATGGCAACGGTACTTTCACCGAGATCGTCCTTTCCGCCGATGGCCTCTCCCAGCAGCCGGGCGGCTTCGGCGCGGCCTGGACGGACTACGACAACGATGGGTATCCGGACCTGCTGGTATCCAGAGGCGAAACCGGGAAGGAAGACCGCAATGCGGTACTGCACGGCAAAACTGCCGGAGCGCTGGAAAACTACACTTTTATCTCCGGCATTACCGAGTCCGGCGAGTACCGCGGCGTAGCCTGGCTGGACTACAACCGGGATGGAAAGCCGGACCTCCTGGTGGGTAATAATGCCGGCCGGCCCCGGTTCTACCGTAATATCGTCTCTTCTTCGGCTAATAACTGGCTGCGGGTCAGTCTGCTCGGGACCCGGAGCAATGCGCCCGGGATTGGCGCCGAGGTCAGCGTCTTCTACGCCGGCAAGGCCGGCCTGCGGCGTCTGGGCGGCGACGCCGCTTTCACCGGTTCGAGCGAGCCGGTTCTGCATTTCGGCCTGGGCTCCAGCTCGACGGTTGATTCGCTTGTCGTAAGATGGCCCTCAGGTATGCGCCAGAGCCTGAGCGCGATCAGCGCCAACCAGGTCCTCAATATTGTCGAGCGGGATACGCTCTATCCCGGGATAGTCAGCTACGATACGATCCCGGACCAGTTCACGCTCGCCGCCCGGCCGGTCGTAAAAGCAAAAGTCAGGGACCGGGACTCGCTGACCACCGTGGTCGTACGCTATACGCCCTCCACCACCGACAGCACGATTACCGCCGCGATGACCCGCGATTCGGTGCGGACCAGCGGCCAGACCTATTTCCTCTACCTCCATTATACCATGCCGGTGCTGACATCCGGCGCGACCAACCGCTGGCGGATAAAGGTCAGCGACAGCCGGGGCTCGGCGGACAGTACCCAGCTATTCCAGTACACGGCCGGCTTGGATACTCTTCCGCCGGTGGTACAGTACCTCAGCCGGCCGGACACTGTGCTGCCCGATACGGCCGGGCCTTATATTTTCAGCCTGCGGCTGACCGACCAGGCCGGGGTGGCTCAGGCGGCATTCAACCTCCAGGGAACCACCCGCACAGGCGCGGCGCTGGTCGTGATGCGGGATACAACTTTCACCAATGGCCGTTCTTCGTTCGACTGGATGATCCAGGTACCCGGCCAGTCCCTGGGAGCCTCATTCAAATACTATGTTTCTTCCAAAGACATCCTGAACCGCGCGAATAAGCCGGACACGTTCCGCGTGAGAGTTGCGCCGAAAAAAGGCAAGGCGAAGCTCAATAACGAGAAAGTGAATGTCTCCGATCTTCTGCGGCTGGCCTACATTATCCTCGGCAAGGTCAGCCGTCCGGGAGCGATCGATTCGCTGGGTCTGGATCTGGATGGCAACGGGAGCCTGAACGCCGCGGACCTGGCGCTTCTGCTGGCCCTGTGGGCGCAGCCGTCGAGCGCGAGCCTGCTGGCCGGCTTGCCTGAAGGAAAAGGCCCCGAGGTGCGCGCCGGGCTTCTCGAACAGGGCGACCGGATAATCTTCTATCTGGACAATCCGGCCGCCGTGCCATTCGGGCTGGTCGAGCTGGGTCTGCCGGAGGGCGGGCAGGCGAGCCGGCTGGATCTCATCCCTTCGACGAGATTGCAGGGGATGGTCCATGCCGAGGGCCGTACAGTCACCGGCTCGCTGCTGCTGATCTTTTTACCGGGCGGTTCCGGGCAGAGCCTGGCCCCCGGGGATGGCGAGCTCTTCCGTGTTACAAGCGCCGGAGCGCTGCCCAGGCTCGAAGTGCTCACCGTGCAGTTTGGGACCTCGGGGGTGACCG
>MFIX01000037.1 GCA_001780825.1 Candidatus Glassbacteria bacterium RIFCSPLOWO2_12_FULL_58_11
CCACTCCGGGTGCTGCTCCAGCTCAGCGATCGAGGCCACGGTCTGGTTGTCGTCTTTCAGGTACCAGATGCCGATATCGGCGTCCATGTGATGCCAGGCGCCCTCCCACTTGGCCTCGGAGACAGTGTGGTGCCAGATCTCGTACACCCGGGCCTCGAGGCCCGCGGCTCGGCAGAGACCGACAAACTGGCAGGCGGCCTGGGAGCAGATATGGTATCCCCAGATGTTGAAATGGCGGACCGGGTTGTCGCTTGTCTTGTCTTTCGGGTAGCTCCACCAATAGGTCTCTTTCTCGACAAAATCGAAAATCGCCATCGCCTTTTCTTTCTCTGTCGTGCAGCCCCGGGTGATCTCTTCCGCCATGTCTTTCAGCGTGTACCAGTTGTACTTGCCGTTGACCGTGATCCGCGGGTTAACCACCGCCTGGCCGCCGGTATTCTCGATGGTGATTTCCAGGTTCTCGGGGGTCAGCGTGCCGCCGACTTCGATTTCGAAGCTCTGGCTGCCGGAGGTGATAGTCTCCGTATGTTCTTTGACCGCGCCTTTATCGGATTCGGCGGCCAGGAAGCGGACCTGAATCAGCACAGCCGCCAGCAACAGAATAAGCAGTCTTTTTTTCACCATGGAGTCCTCCGATGCGGATTGAGTTGATTGAACGAGCAATAATTGAGAGTCCGCCGAAAATTACGATTTCAAAATCAGCACCCGCATGCGGAAAGAAAAAATACTGCTCCAGGGGTGGGTCCGTCGGGCTTGCGATCTACAAACGGTCTCATTCCGTAATCTTCAGATTATCGACCCAGATACTCTGCTCGTGCGGGACCCCCGGCCCGAAATAGGGGGTCATCAGGAACTGGTTGATTTTCATGTCCGGGTGCGCCCCGGTGCGGAACAGCACATCGTGGTAGTCCAGGACCAGTTTTCCATCGTACCAGTACTGCAGGACTCCATCCTTGACGCCTTTCCCGTCAACAATGCTGTTGAGCTTGAACCGGGCCTGCACCTGGTGCCAGTCGCTCTTGTAATTCGGGCCGGGGTTGTCGCTGAACAGCACGCTGTCCGAGTCCCAGCTCTTGCCGTTCCAGTAGAGATCGCCGTTCTTGTAATGCCCCCCTTTGTAGCCGTCGCTGTCGCCATTGCCGCCGGCGACCGAGCGCTTTTCAGTGATCCCGGTCAGGTCCTGGCCGATCCGCGCCTGGTCTATGTTCGCACCATCCTGGATCGCCAGGCGGGCCCTTCCGCCTACCACCTCGATGTAAAAGCACAAGTGGCTGAAAGCCGGTCCGGCAAACTCCTGGTCCTCCGTCGTGAGAAAATGCATCTCGTGCGGGTGGTAATTACGGCCGGTCCAGTTCCAGTCCGCGCTGTGCTTAATCGAGAAGCTCAAAGTGACGCTCTCGGTAGGCGCGATATGCGCCCGGGCTCCACCGCCCGCGGGACTGATATCGCCTTTTTTCAGCCAGTGCCAGACACAGCTCCGGGTGCTCCCGGCTAGATGTTCCTGGTCGGAAAGCTCCATCCGGGGGCTGTCGTACCAGCCGCGCGACTCCCAGTTCGTTTCCTCGAACGGTTCATCAAACAGCACTTTCCCGCTCGCGGCCGGGGCGGATTGCGCCGGGGTTCGGCCGCCGAACCAGCAAAGAAAGACCAGTGTTCCGAGAAAAGAGATTCGTTTCCATCCCAATCGGCTCATTTTCGATTCTCCGGTTCGCGTGATCATTTTAGAGCAAGGATAAAGCAATATTTTATCAGGATTACCGGTAGGCGCCGCCGACAATATCCTCTAACAGGGTAAGCGCATCGCCGGCGCCGTAGCGGCCGTCGCCATCGCGGTCCAGGCCCGTATCTCCGGGATGGAGGAAGCCTTTCAGCAGCAGGGACAGCACATCGAGGATATTGGCCTTGCCGTCTCCGTTGATATCGCACTGCTGCGGCAACGGCAGAACTTCCTCCTCTTGGACGATTTTCAGATCATCAATCCAGATTGATTGCTGGTGAGCCACTCCGGGCCCGAAATAAGGCAGGAGAAGGAACTGGTTAAACCTCATTTCCGGGAATTGGCCGGTATGGAAAAGGATGTTGTGATGCTCGAATATAAGCTGGTTATCGTACCAGTACCTCACAACCCCATTGTTGACCCCCTTGCCATCCACTAGGCTGTTCAACTGAAAATGCACCCTTATCAGGTGCCAGTCTCCCTTGTAGAGGGGACCCGGACTGTCGCTGTAAAAAAGCGAATCGGAGGTCCAAGTCTTGCCGTTCCAGTACACAGTCCCGTTACGATAATAATCGCCCTTATAACCATCGCTGTCGCCGTTACCCCCGGCGACCGCCCGGCTCTCGGTGACATCAGTCAGGTCCTGGCCGATACGGAGCTGGTCGATATTCTGCCCATCCTGAATCCCGAACAGGAGCTTGCCGTCCATCGGCTCGACATAGGTGGTGAGCCGGGTAAAAGCCGGCCCGTCGTAGTCCAGATTCTTATTGGTCATGAACAGGATCCAGTGGGGATGATAGCCCACGTGGGTCCAGTCCCAGTCCGTGCTGAAGCGGGTATAATAGCTGACTGTCAAGCCCTCGACCGGCTCGAACAGCACCCTGGCGCCTCTTGAGTCGGGTGTTGTATCTCCAGCTTTCAGCCAGGTAAACTTGCAGGAGCTTTGTCCCTGGGCTGGATTATTGTAGTCCAGTAGCATGTTCGGCCCATCGTACCAGCCGCGGGTGTCCCAATTTGTGTCCTCGAACGGTTCCTGGAACAGCACGGTCTGCGCCGTATCCGCGCTGTCACCCGCGGCGGCAGGATCGGAACCGGACAGGATAGGAGCCTGTAAAGCCGTGGTTAAAGCGGCTGTCAGAAGCGCCAGCAAGAACAAATTGGGGTTCTTTAGGTGCATTTCACCTCCAGCAGCCTGTTCCGGACACTGGGTTTAGCTGCGCTAAAGTCTGATTCTATTTCTTTAAATTCAGCACCTGGGGCACGGTGTAAGCCCTGCGGAAACGGTCTTCCGCGCCGAGGAGCTTGTAGATGTCACGTGTGTAACCGAGATCCTCATACTCGTGGGTCAGGACGGCGAGCTCGCGCGGGGCAAGAAGCGCCAAGGCCTGGGGGATGTCGGTATAGCGCAGCACATTCAGAAAATAAGGCCCATCCTGGTGAGTCAGGGTCGGATTGGACAGGATAACCCGGGTTATGCGCGGATCGAGAAGAGCGGCATAAGCCCCCAGGATGCCCTGTGCGCCCTTGCCGGCAACGGTCAGCTCGGTGCCATCGAACGAGGGCAGCTTGGCCACGTAGTCCACCGCGCAGAGGATATCATAGAGCCGCATGTCATCGAGCGTGCGGCCGAGCAGCATCGAGAGCCGCTCGAATTTCCTCTTCTGATTGCCCTCCCAGATCGCCCTTCCCAGGCCCCGGGGGAAAACCATGTGGCGGGAGCCGGCATAGCCCGGAAACGGGTAGGCTTTCATGAAATTCCAAATCCCCATGTCCTCGGTATCCCCCTCGGAGGCGATATACAAAATGGCTTTCTGTTTCGGTCCATCGCTCTCCGGCACATAAGAGATAACTCCGACCTGGATTCCCGGCTCGGTTTCGAGCAGCACCGCTCCGTGCTCGCCCTGGTTCACCTGGGTCCAATTGACCTTGGCCGGCAAATTGCGGAAGACAACTTTATGCAGACGGTCCATAATTTCTTCGCGCTTATCCTGCCACTGGCCCGGGCTGGAGTAAGTCTCGATCTTCGCCATGGGAATCAGCAGCTCCTGGATGCGGGCATTGATATTCTGCGGATGCTCGCCGTACATCCCGCCCAGAGCGCCCAGTTGCTCGTACTGGACCTCCTCGAAGGGTATCTCTTTGATCTTGCCGGTCTTGCCCAGGAGCCAGCGGTTGCTCCACTCGACCGCCTTGACGCATTCTTCGGGGGTATAGGCGTGTGGACCGCCGACCTCGAACATTCCGGTCTTTTCCGGCACACCGAACCAGTTGTAGATTTCTTTGGTCCGCTCCAGGACAGACTTGTAGCCCTCAGGCGGATAGTAACTGTCGCCGGTCGAGTTATGCATCAGAAAGGGCCGGGGAGCGATCAGCGCCGCCAGCGTGGGCCAGTCGTGACGGTAGGTGTTAATAAAATAGGCGCAGTCGCAATGCATGCGCTCCAGGTCGAGCTTGACATGGGTCAGGATATTCGCGGTGCCGGCCACCGGCTGCACTACCGCGAAACGGTCATCGGCCGCTCCGGCCATCCAGCTCAGGTGCCCGCCGCCGGATACTCCGTTGACAGTCAGTTTCTTCCCATCCACATCGGGACGGGTCAGCAGGTAGTCCACGGCCCGCATCGCGTTCCAGACCTCGATCCCGATCGGCGTATAGCCCCGGGCAAACCAGTCCCACATCCCTCTGGAATTTGTCCCCCGGTGAATACCGAAAACTTCAGCCACCTGGATCGGATCGATTTCCATGCAGATGTAGCCATTGGCGACCCAGGGAATAGCATAATTCTGGCGCAGCGCTTTGGCCCCGTAAAGATCGGCTGAATGGCCCGGACCCCAGACCACCGCCGGGAACGGCCCTTTGCCCTTTTTCGGCTTATAAAGGTTGGCGGTTACATAGAATCCTGGAAGACTTTGGTAGTACATGACCTCGACCGTATAGTCCTTGCGCTCCACCGTGTGTACGGTCGTCAATTGCAGCGGGGTCCTGGGTGGCAGGGGGTCGAGGCCGATCATGAACATGAATTCGCGGTACAGGCTGTCCCGCCGGGCCTCGATCATCGCGCGCGAACCGATCCGTGCTGCGGCCTCCCGGTCCAGTTTCTGCGCCTCGGCGATCAGGTAAGAGTCCATGCGCTGCGGATCCAGTGAAACAGTCTCGACATCGAACTGCTGGGCGTAGGAGGAACCGATCAGCGGGAGCGCCGCCAGGATGGCGATCAGCCGCATTAAAACAACCCATAAATTTAGGCGCGACATTACTTTCTCCTGATTGACAGTTTAAGTCAGCGCCGCCGGTCCGGCTGGTAATGATTCGATCCGGAGTGATAAATTCATTCGAGGAAAATCTATCCGGGCCGGCCTGCGGATACGGATGCCAGCCGGCGGACCGGCTGCGCGCCGGTCTGGTTATGGACCGCATTTCTCAATATTGGCGATGGAATTTACGATAATGAGAAACCGCGGGCAAGCCGCCGATTGCAATTAATTCATATTTAAGCAGTTAATTAAAAGCTGCTAAACCAGATTCAGATTTAGCAATAATTGTGCGAGAGGCGATCCGGCCACATTTGAAAAATAATCATCGGTTCTATCCCGTTTAATTCACAAAATACCAATTGACGATTTTTGCAGGGGAGACGGTCCAAGCAGCCCTGCTGCGCTCGGGATATTTCTGAACGCCGGACGGATACAGAGGTCAGCCTCTACCGGGTTTGCGGCCATTTTTTGAATTATCCAAGCTATTTCCTCTTAAGCGTGTTAAGCGTGACCTTGGCTCAACTCGCGCCGGAGGATGTCCGGAAAGAGAAAACCTTGCCCCACTCGCCCACCACTCCCCGGCTGTCGCGGGCGCGGACTCTCCAGTAATAGGTGGTCCCCGGGTTGAGAAAACTCTCCGGCAGGGTCCACTCGCACGTATCCGAACCCAGGCTGCGGTACAGGGCCATCGAGACCGGCCAGCGGCAGTCCGGGCGTAGGCTCACCTGCACCTGATAATCCGCCACCTTGTCCCCATTGTCCGCATCCTTTGCCGGCCGCCATTGCAGGGTCGGCTTCAGGGTGGAGAATTCCGCGGCGGAAACCGCCTCGGTCACTGCCGAGGGCGGATGGTTGTCGTTTCTTTCGCGCCAGGTCCAGGTCAGCCGGACGCTTTTCGCGCCCGGGGAGCTGTCGCGGTAGCGGATGAGATTTTTACCCAGGGACAGGGCAGGAAGGCTGTGGGGGGAGACTTGCAGGTCGGTGACCGACTTAAACCAGTCCACGCCGGCCTGGGTATTGTTCTGGGCGCTGCCCTTGAGAATGAAACCGATCTCGTAACGGTAGCAGGGCTCCGATTTAAGGATGCTCGGGTCCAGGTCCAGCTCAACTTGTTCGGTGCCCTTGCCCCAGCGGAAGGTATAGAGATTATCCGCATCCTCGCCGGGATGCCCGAAATAGACTCCGGCCATGCCACGGTCCTCATCCTCCTTTAACAGCCGGGTCCAGAACCTTCCGCCGACAATCGGATAGGGGCTTTGCAAAGGCAGGCTGACTCGCGAGGGACGGTTATAGTCCCGGTCCTGGAGATACTGGATGTGAATCGCCGGGTCGCGGCCATCCTGGCCCCGGGTGGTGACATTCTCGATAATATCGATGTAGTCTTTCATCTCGATTTTCGCCAGGTCCGGCTCCCAGATCAACTGTCCATTGGCATAGCGCTGGGGAATCAGCGGGTCCTTGTCCGGCGACTCGAACTCGCCCAGCACCGGCTCCCACCATCGAGTCAGGGTCTCCCCGGGCTTGAGCGTATAGGCCATTTTGTAGTCCCGCTTGTTCTGGTAATCGTAGCCATCCGACTCCCAGTTGTCGCGCTCGGTTGTCAGGTAGTGCACGAACTCCGCATTGCGGCCTGGGGGATCATCCTGACGGACCCAGGGATCGCGAGGGTGGATGGTGCGCTGGATCAGCCAGCCATTCTTTTCCAGCTCGGCCAGGCTGGCGATGGTGTGGTTGTCCCGCGCCAGGTAGAACACCTTGACATTCCCATCCAGCATGTGCCAGCCCTCGTTGTAATAAACTTCGGTCACCGTGTGGCCGGCGATTTCCCAGACCCGGGCCTTGAGGCCCGCGGTGCGGCAAAGCCCCTTGATCCAGGAGGCGGTGTGGCCGCAGATCCCATAGCCGTATCCGTTGAGCGCGCGCACCGGTTGGAGGGCGCTTTCATCGTGCGGCGAGCGCTGGAAGCGCTTCCAGTGCACCCACTGCCAGATCGCCAGGGCTTTTTCCTCATCGTTCGTGCAATCGCGCGTGATCTCTTCGACCATCGAATTGATATCGTACCAGTCATACAGCCCGTTAACCGAAATCCGTGGGTCGACAACCGGCGTTTCTCCCAGGTTCTCGATTTTAATCTCGACATTCTCCGGGTCGATAGTGCCGCTGACCTCGACAGTAAACTTCTCCTCCGGGGTGCTTACCACCTTGCTGAAAGTTTTCAGCTCGCCGGCTCCCGGCGCAGCAGTGGCGCAGAGCACGAAAATTGCCAGACCAGCCGCAACGGATAAAAAAAGCGAACGGAGATTATTCATCGATTCCTCCCGGATTGACAGCTCCCGGTCGTCGTCGGGTAAATATGGCGGTCCGGGAAAATGGATAATTTCAGGTGGAAAGTTCGAAGAAATTTGCGGTAACAGACAGAAATTTATCTCTATCCTTTTAATAAAAAGTTTTACTTTAAGCAAGAAAGATAAGAGAGGCCCAAAAATAACTTCCTTGCCAGTATAACACATAGCTTGAGGAGGAAAAGCATGCTGCGTCATATTTTGGTAATAATTTCTTCTTTCTGCTCTTTTCCTGCCGCAATCATATTCGCAGCCGAAGTCCCGGATTTTTATAAGTCCACTGTCGAGGATGTGGATGCCGTTCTCAAAACTGTCACTAAAGGCCAGGTCCGAGTAGAGGCTGTGACGCCCGGAGGAAGGCGGGTCTACTCGGTGAGCTACGGCGAGCGCGATCCATATACACGCACGGCGAATTTCCAGTCAGCGGCTTTAAGCCAGCACCCGGAGGCTTTCGCGCGCCGGGCGGAGAGCGCCAAGCCGGTGCTGCTGGTCCTGGCCGGGGTGCATGGCCAAGAGCTGGAGACGGTGATGGGCGCGCTGAACCTGATTCAAGTCCTGGAGACCGGGAAAGACTTCCGCGGCATGGCCTGGCCTGAGCTGGCCGAAAAAGCCTCACACTACCGGCTGGTAATCCTGCCCTGCTGCAACCCGGATGGCCGGGCGCGGGTGCCCAAGAAAAGCTTTGTTGGCCTGCCGGCTGACACGATGACCTGGTACGGCCAGGGCTCCCGGGCGGATGGCAGCATGTTCCAATGGCCCTGGGTCAAGGAGTATCACCCGATGGTGGGCAAGATCGGGTTCCTGGGAGGTTATTT
>MFIX01000038.1 GCA_001780825.1 Candidatus Glassbacteria bacterium RIFCSPLOWO2_12_FULL_58_11
ACGCTGGATATAGTGGCTCCAACGGTCCAGCCCCTTAATGTCGATAGCCAGATAAAGGCGCATGATCAGCCGGTTGATCAATCCCGAGCGCGCAATCAGCGAATCCAGAAACTCGCGCTCCTCCGGGCTAAGCAAATCTTTTATCCTGCGCTCCTGACCTTTGGCCGTTCCCATTTCCATTCCGTAACCGCCCTTACTCTGCAACCCAATACTCCCTCATGCCATCCTCAGCCCCGCGAACAATTCCCCGATCCATTGCGCTTCGCCCGAAGTGAGCGCCTTGCCGGCCGGAGCCAGATTCATCTCGACCTGCGCCGCGTTGCGAAACCCCGGAATGACACAGCTTACCGCGGGATAAGCCAGGACATACTGCAAGCTCACCCGGGCCAGGTCCCCAGCCGAAGAGCCGAACCGCGACTTCACTCTGTCGAGCCGGGGGGCCAGCTCAGCCAGGAATTCCCGGCTGAACCAGCGGCTCTGCCGCCGGTTGTCGCCCTCCTCGAACACGGGCGGAGATTCGGGATGGAACTTATCGAGCAGCAGGCCCTGGGCCAGCGGACTGAAAGCGACGAAACCCAGGTCCCGCTCCCGGATCAGCCGGGCCACCGCCGAGGCGGGCTCGATCATCCTCAGGTCCATCATATGGGCGCGAGACTGAAGGACATCCGGATCGACCTTCGGAATCAGCCTCGCGAAATCCGATGGTGTGTAAGCGCTCTGCCCGATAAAACGGACCTTGCCCTCCTCTTTCAACCGCCGAATCAGCTCCACCGCCGCCTCGAGGTAACAGTCCTCCGGGCCGAAATCCCCGTGGTGGAAATAATAAATATCCACATAATCGGTCCGCAGGTTCCGCAGCGACTGCTCGATCTGGTGCCGGATATGCAGGGGGTGGTAGGCATGTTCGGCAGTACCTTGGAACCAGCCGACCTTGGTCGCCAGGATCAGCTCCTTGCGGCGGGAGCCCAAAATCTGGCCGAGAAGCTGCTCCGAGCGGCCATTGCCGTAAACATCCGCCGTGTCCAGGTGGTTGCAGCCCAATTCCAGCGCTCGCTCGAGGGCCCGGACCGCCTCTTCCCGGTCGAATTTCTGCCAGCCCACGGGCTGGCCCTCGTTCCAGTTCGGACCGCCGATAGTCCAGCAGCCGAGACTTATCTCGCTGACAAGGAGGCCGGTGCGGCCGAGACGCCTTCTGACATATCCGTATTTTTCTTTTTCATTTTTCAACTATTACTCCATTCATCTAAAGTAATACTTTAAGTGCGCCTGGTTCCTTTTGTCCGGCTTTTAAATCTCATGAGGTTCAGGCCTCATCGCGGTGGTTTTTCATAAATTCATAAAACGAGGTCCGCACCTCTCGCGCCGCTTTTTCTTTGATACGGAGCATATCCGCCTGAGAGAACGGCGCGAAAGCTTTTACCGCCTCGATATTCCGCTGCAGGAACTGCAAATTCGGCATGGTAATCGTGGCCCCGGTTACCGGAAGGCTGAGAGTGTAGCGCAGGCAGGTCCGGTAATCGAAATCCGGATGCGTATCGACGATCCGGCCGGTACCCATCAGTTTCATCGCCGTGATCCCGATTCCGCGGGAGACCAGCTCCGGCAGAGCGACCTCCTCGAAGCCCATGTCGGAATAATCGTTGGTCGCCACGTTCAGGGAAACCATCACGTGGTCCAGCGGCCATTGACGGACCAGCCTGGCCAGGACCGCGCTGTCCGTATGGCAGGATACCCCGACCCAGCGGGTAAGTTTCTGCTCTTTGGCTTTCAGGAGCATTTCCAGCGGCCCCTCCCTGGCTTCCAGCAGGGCCAGGTCGTCCCCCTGTTCTAGGTGATGGATCATCAGGGTATCGACATAATCCACCCGGAGCCTTTTCAACGAGGTTTCAAGCTCCTTCCACCAGCGCGCTTTATCGCGGGTGGCGACCTTGGTATGGATCAGGACCTCATTCCGGCGGGAGGGCATCAGCGTGCCGATTATCCTTTCGCTCTTTCCATCGCCATAGCTGTAAGCCGTATCGATCGAGATCACTCCCTGGTCGATAGCCTCGCTCAAAATCCGGAGAGCCAGGTCCTCGGTCAGAGAGAGCCAGGCTCCTCCGCCGCCGAATGTCAGCAGCGGCAATAGCGCTCCGGTCCGGCCCAGCGGCCTGCAGGGAAGCGGGGACATCGGCAGCGGGCAAAACCGCTCCTCTCCGCGGGCGGCAGTCACCCCCGGTGCAAGGCAAGCCGCGGCCGCCGCGGCTCCCGTAAGAAAGAATTCCCGGCGGTTCGGCGCGGAACCTGGTTTGCTTTTCTTATTCGAACGCTTATTCATAATATGATAAGAGATTGTGGATTCCTTTTAGTATAAGAACGACCATTCACTGACAGGGCAGAATGATGAAACTGGACAGAATGGACATAATTTAATTATGTCACCGGGAGGGCACAAGACACAAAGCAAATGCAACGGCCTTCCGGGACCGTTATCGCCTTACCCTTTTTGCGGCAATGCTATTTTAGCCGCGCTCCTCAATTCAGGTTTTTTTGTCATTTGACCCTCGGCACATTAAATTGAACAGCAGTAATATTCAATTCACTCCCGATAAGATAGCACAATAATCTAGCAATCTTATCTATTTAAATATCAACTTGTTATGATAAACGGGCATTCGAGCCGGAAGTTCCGTACAGGCGGTTATCGCGGCAGCGCAAAAAATCTGGTTCGATAATTGCTTCCTCTTTCGGCCAGAGCGTGAACTGGATTAGATCAAATTTAAGATATTTGGGCCTGTGCCCGGGAGGCAGCAATGAAAGTGATGCGGATGAAAAACTATCTGTCACGCCTGAGCTTGATTTTTATTTTCGCGCTCATACTGTCCGCCTGTAGCGGGAGCCCGATGCTCGCGGTGAAAGCTCTTGCCGCCCAGCCGCATTTCGGAGCGGACGCCCCGCCCCTGGCGCCGCTGGAACAGAGAGCGCCCGGATTCAAACAGGTGTTCGCCGATGTCGCCGAACAGGTGATCCCTGTGGTGGTGAGTATCCGCAGCGCCAAAGTAGTGCAGGTGCCCAATTTCAATCCGTTCGACTTCTTTTTCGGCGGGCCCGGCGACCAGCAAGTTCCCGAGCAGGGGCAGCGCGAGCAGCGTCAGGAGGGTATCGGCAGCGGCGTTATCGTAAGCAGCGACGGCTACATCCTGACCAACAACCATGTGGTCGAGGGCGCGGATGACCTGACTGTCACCTTGTCCGATAACCGGGAATTCACGGCCAAGATTATCGGCACCGACCCGCCCTCCGATATTGCGGTGATCAAGCTCGATGGAGCGAAAAATCTTCGGGTAGCCCATCTGGGTGACTCTGACAAACTCAGGATTGGTGAACTGGTGATGGCAATCGGCAGTCCATATGGGCTACCCGAGACTGTTACGATGGGTATCGTTTCCGCCAGCGGCAGATCTACCGGCGGCAATATCAATGCCTATGAGAATTTCATTCAGACCGATGCGGCGATCAACCCCGGCAATTCAGGCGGAGCGCTGGTCAACCTGGACGGCTCGGTGGTTGGTATCAATTCGGCCATTTTCAGCCGCTCGGGCGGCAACCAGGGCATCGGTTTCGCCATACCGATCAACATGGCCCGGCAGATTATGGATGCGCTGATTTCCGAGGGCCGCGTTTCCCGCGGCTATCTCGGCGTAAACATCCAGGATGTAGACAGCGACATGGCAGATCAGCTCGGAGTGAAACCCAATAGCGGGGTTGTGGTTACAGGCGTGCGCGAGGGCACTCCGGCCGAGAAAGCCGGCCTCAAAGAGTACGATGTCATTACCGCGGTGGATGGCGCGAAAGTCACCAGTACGACCGAGCTGCGCAACAAAGTGGCGATGATCAAGCCCGGAACGAAGACCAATTTCACTGTACAGCGCGAAGGTAAAGATATGAACTTCAGCGTCGTGCTCGCCGAGCTGGATGAAAACCTGCTGGCCGGCGCGCCGAGCTCCGAGAAAAAGGTCGACAAGACCGGGCTGACCCTGCAGAACCTGACTCCCGAGGTCCGCCGTCAGGCCGGCCTGGACGATAGCCAGAAGGGTGTTATAATTGTGGGTGTCGATCCTTCGAGCACGGCCGCCGCCAGCCGCTTGCGCCAGGGCGATATTATCCTGGAGGCGAACCGCAAGGAGGTCAATTCGGTGGCGGAATTCAACCGGGCCATCTCCGGAGTAAGCGGAGATACGGTGCTGCTGCGGATCGAGCGCGGAGGTGGCACGTTTTTCGCCACCCTGAAATTGAGCGGCAAATAGGCATTCAGTGAAGATGGATATTCAAAGGGGCTGTCCCGTTTAAGGACAGCCCCTTATTGATTTCCACAACAAAAATCTCGTAGGGGCGGTTCGCGAACCGCCCCTACATTTCAAGTCGCCGGAAACTTATGGGTAGGAAATACTCAGCGAATTGCAGCGCTCCAGCCCCGGCGCCTCTAGATGATAAACCGCCTCATTGTCTTTGTAAAATTCATCCGGCGTGATTCGTTTTCGATTGCATTGCTCCCCTTGAGCGGCTTGCCAGCGGTAGGTCACCAGGATGTCGCCCTCGACTTTCGCCGGATCCTCCACCTTGAAACGGATGGTGTTATCGCCCGCGAAAATCTGCGGTATCGACATGATACCATTCTCGAAGAAAGCCGCGACATGTAGCGCATCCAGGCCCACCTGACTTCGGGGCTTGTTTGAAACCAGGCGCTGTCCGCCCGCCACCAGGCTGATTTTAAGCTGCCAGCGGTAAGTCCCGTGGAACGAGCTGCCTCCCTCGGCCGCATCTGCGCGGTCCAGGGTCACCAGGAACGGCCCCGGCTTGGCGGAAATCGTGCGCCAGGGCAGCCACTCCTCGGCCTGCGAGATATTCAGCCGCTTGGGCACCTGGCTGCGGAAAGCCACCTCTACCGAATCTCCCTCACCTCCCTCAAGTTTCCCCGAGATCAGGCCGTCCACCAGGATATAGGGGCTGTAAAACTCCAGGACCCACTCCCCAGCCCCGTTCTCCTCCGCCGGCCGGATAAACGGCGCCTCGGCAAAGCATTTCAGCCCCTGGCCTTCGATTTTCAATTGTTCCAGATCGCCGCGCGAGAGGACCGGGTCGTAGCTCAATTTTCCCCAGGCCTGGCCGAGAGACAAGTCTCCCTCCAGGTATTCCGGATAGCCCAGGCCTTCCGGGACCCGGGTCAGGTAAGGCTTGATATATTTCCAGTTCGGATCGTTTTTCTCCCCATCCGCACCGACCATGCTGGCCCCAATCCGGTAGAAACGGCCCTCGGGCAGGAACATATCCTTATCCTCTTTGGGTACGTACCACTTTTGCATCCGGTTGTCCCAGTGGCGCTCGATAGTGGATCCTCGGGGCAAACTGAAACGCATGTCGTGGAATTTAGTGCCCATTTTGTATTGGCGGTCCCGGAATACCACTTCCGGTTCGGTCCCGGCCGCGCGCCAGGCATCCTCGCTGGCAAAAACCGGTTTCGGCTTGATCCAGAGGGCGCGCTCGAATTCTTTTTGCGGGAACTCAAAGAAAGGCCGGCAGCGATTTTTGTAATGCCGGTTGGCGAGGATGTTTTTGTCATCCCCTATCCCATCCCAATCCAGTATCCGGGCCTCTGGCGTGTCCTTTTCCAGCAGGTAGTAGCCATAGCGCGCGTCGAAGGCGCTGAACTTGCCCTCCAGGCGGAGGCGATACATGGTGTGGTAGCCGCCATCCTCGTGCATGACAATCACCCGGTCCGCAGCCAGGGAATCTTTCATGTACTCCTGCCAGAACCCCTCGGCGATCATGCTGTGCGTGCTGCAGTAGCCCCAACCGTAGACAAAAAGGTGCTTGTGAAGGTCGAAGACAAAGCCCTCTTTGCCCCAGGCGCCCTCATAGGCGTGGGCCATCCCGCCGACACCCTCGCAGAGACGGTTGTAGAGCCTGAGCCAATTGAAAAAGGAGATCGCCCGGTCACGCTCCGAGGAGTGTTCCACTCCATCGAGGCGGAATATATCGCGCGACCAGGTGAACATGTCCGTACTCTCGGGCCAGCGATCCGAGACAACCAGCGGGCCCCTGACCTGAGCCTTCGGGCTGTAATAGCCCGGGATCAGAATAAGCAGGCCGATCAGAAACCATTTCCGCGGATGGCGCATAGCTGAGCCTCCCCTGGCCTGAATGTCAATTAATTTGCAGTCATTCCCTGGTAAAAATTACGAAATCGGTTTTCAGGGGTTCCCGGCCGTTATCCCGGGTTTCCGAGGCGATCTGGCCCCGGTGGTAGCCCCCGTGGATTGCCACGTGAAAGAGAATTTCACTGACCGCGCTGCGGTACCCGATCCCCTCCGTGCTCGTGTAGCTCACCACCCGGCTTAACCCCTCATCCTCCAAAGCGGACAGATATGCCTCATACTTGGTTTTGCTTTTCTCGAAGAGCTCCAGGCATTCCTGCGGTGTAAGATTAGGAAAGAGCTCCTTGCCTGACCATTTTTGCCCCTGCAACCGGATCATCCAGATTTCCTCGGCCACCAGAATGTGCCCGAAAATTTTCCGGATGCGCTCCTCAGTTTTCGGTGTTTTTCGCAAAGACTCAAGCACCATTGCATTGGCCCAGAAGTTATATTCAAAGAGTTTTTTCAGATGCTCTTTCATAGTTCCGCCTTTCCTGGCCTTTAGAAAAAATTCAGCGGCTTAGCCAGCCGCCATCGACCACCAGCAGGTGCCCCTGGACATAACGGGAGGCCTCGGAGGCCAGAAAGATCACCGCCCCGACCATATCCTCAGGCTCGGCCCACCGGCCCTGGGGGATCCGCTCGAGAATCTGCCGGCTGCGCACAGGATCTTTCTGCAGGGGGGCGGTAACCTCGGTGCGCACATAGCCCGGCGCCAGAGCATTGACCGTGATATTCCTGCCGGCCCACTCATTGGCCAGTGCCCGGGTCAATCCGGCCACTCCGGCCTTGCTCGCCGTGTACGCCGCAATGGTGATCCCGCCCTGGAAACTCATCAGCGAGGCCACGTTCACTATCTTGCCGTAACCCTGATCCAGCATCACGCGACCCGCGGCCCGGCAGAGCCTGAATACCGCGTTCAGGTTCAGCTCAAGCACCTCCGCCCAGTCTTCATTCGTAAAATTCTCGGCTGGGGATCTGCAGGTGGTGCCCGCATTGTTGACCAGGATATCCAGCCTGCCGAATTCCCGGACAGCGGCCTCGACAACTTTATCCGCGGTTTCCGGCCGCGTGAGGTCTTCCTGAAGAACCAGTGCCCTTCGGCCCAGCTTTTCGATTTCCCCGGCTGCGGCTTTCAGAGCGCCGCCGCGGCTCACCAGGGCCACATCCGCTCCGGCCCGGGCCAGACCCACGGCGCAGGCCCGGCCGATTCCCCGGCTGGCCCCGGTTACCAGCGCCTTGCGACCCTCGAGACTGAACTGCTCCAGCGACATGTTCTCTCCGGAAAATTCTGCCGGATTTGGCCGCAACGGTATGCCGGAATGCCGGACACCTGCGGCTGAATCTCATTTCTCCGAATATGATATCACGTCTCTCCACCTGTCAATCTATCAACTCTTCACCAGGCTATCAACAAAAGAATCATGGTCAAGGCCGCTTTACTATATCTTTTGGCGCTTGATAGTCAAAAATCTTCTGCGTCGATATCTTAACTCCGTCAAGATCAATTCGTTCTTAAATTTTCATCCTTCAGGACGCAGGGAATTCCGGTCGCCCGCCCCGAGGGTGTGTCAGACGCTGAAAAAGCTTACGGGCCCCAGTGGCGGGCGGCGCCTGTGCAATTCTGCACAGGCCTGTCCGCCGGGATGGACCCGGCGGACAGGCGCGCATATTTCATGCGCGCGCCGCCCAGTGCGTCGGGACAAGTAAAACGGTGCGGATTTTGCCGAAAGAAATTGAGTTGCGACCGGAGTTTATGTAATATTGAGGGGAAAAACAGCCGCGGTTTATTCCCGGCTCACGGAATTTCCGGTGATAAGCTGCCCAGCACCGGAGTTCCCAAGAATTCCGGACCCGCTAAATTCAGGGAGCGCGAGAGGAGAATGGACCGGTACCGGACTCGCATAGCTGACACACCCGGTCCAGGCTGGGATGAATCGCTCCTGCTCGGCAGTACCGGATCACTGGCTCTTTATCAGACATCCCACTGGGCGGCGCGCCAGGAGGAGCTGCAGAGTTTCAAGCCGGCCTATATTACGGTAGAGGATCAGGATCAGGCAGTCCTCCGGCTGACCGTGTTTGCCTCGAACCCTTTCAAATTGAGAGGCGCCCGCAATATCGCCCATGGCCTTTACCATGCGCTGCGCTCGGGCAAGCGTGGCTCCCTGCTCTGGCACGGGCAACCAGTCGCTTTTACGGGAGCCGAGGAAAGCGCTTACCGCGCCCTGGCGCAGGCGGTCGATGGCTTCGCCGCGGAGCGCAGCCTCAGGGTCTCCGCGGGCGAGTGGCCGCTGGACATGGCCGCTGCGCTGCCGGAACGCTGGAAGCGAAAAAAATGGGCCACCCTGAAAGTCGAGCTGACTCCTGAGCCGGAGGAGATTTTCGCCGGGTTCAAGTCCTCGGCCCGCAAGGCCATCAAAAAAGCTCAGCAGGATGGAATAACGGTACGGAGAGTCGCCGATCTGGTCGAGCTCGAGCAGTACTATCACTTTGCGGCTGAATGCGCCAGGCGGTACCATAAATCATTGATCGGATTCAGGGATTTCAGCTCCATGTGGCAGTATTTGCGGCCGAATGGTATTTATGAGACCTTTATTGCCGAACATGATGGAGAAATGATCGCCGGGCTTTCGGTCTGGGGGTACGGAGATTGCATCGGGGAGGTGGGTTCTTTCCAGTCCGGGCGCTCGTTCCGGGAAAAGCTCTATGGCCCCGACCTGATCAAATGGGAAATGCTCCGCTGGGCCTGCGGGCGGAACTTGAAGATTTTTGACCTGGCTGGAATAAATCCGGAACCGCGAGATGAAAAGGAAAAGAATATCCGGCGCTTCAAGGAAAAATGGGGCGGCGGGATTTTCTATTATTTAATGATAACAGTTTGATTGAAATAACTTGGAAGCACTGACATGGATACCATAAAAAAAACTCATCGGGATTACCAGGCGATTATCGGCGGGACTGCGGCCAGTTCGCGCAATTACCTGGAAAAGCGCTGGAATCAATATTATTTCAAGACTTACAAGCACGTGGTAAGCCGGATGATCGGCGGACTGGAGAGTTGTGCCGGGAAAACCGTCCTGGATGTTGGGACCTCGCACGGCAACTGGTATTCCTTCCTGAAAGGACAGGGTTTCGCGAACTTGTTGGGAGTGGAGCTGGATCCCGGGCGGGCCGAGCTGGCAAAAAAAAGCGGTTATACGGAGGTTTATAACTGCGATGCCGCCAATATTCCGTTGCCGGACAAAAGCGTCGATCTAGCGGTTTCCAATGATGTTTTCGTTCATATCCTCCAACTTGAAGATAAGGCGGCCGTGCTGAAAGAAATTCAAAGAGTGTTGAAACCGGGGGGTGTTTTCATTTTCAATCAGACCATGTCCCCCGCCCATGGAGTTCGAAACTTCACTATCGATAAGCACTGTTCCTATCTTAATCTGGATGAGCTGATCCGCCTGGTCACCGAAAATACCGGTTTCAGTATTGAGGATATCAAACCGACCTATTTTTCTTTTGGAAATAAACATTTCAGTCTGATCGCAAATATCCTGCGCCATTCATTCATTCTGATTCCAGGCGGGGTTTCCCTGCGCTTCAGGCGCGATCTTCTTTTATCTGGCATATTATCTCTCGAACAGTCCGACTCCGTTTACCTTAAACTCAGGAAATGATCGACTATTCATTAGACCTTGAGCACCGGAGACACCGGGCTAATCGGCAGCCGCGGCCAAAACGGAATCCGCTCCGTCGTGAAAGGCGCTTACCAGACTGATCCGGTACAGAGACAACGCGGCCTAGCTTGATCCAATACTTGTGGAATTGGATATTGTTTATGTTATCCTGAAAATTGCCATGATTGAATCTATTGTTTTTGTCCGCACCTCGAGGGAGCCTAAAATGCCAGTTTCAATCCATCCAAAAGCCATTGTGGAAACGAAGTCTGTCGGCAAAAACACCCGGGTCTGGGCATTTGCACATATACTTCCTCAGGCGGTGATCGGGGAAAACTGTAATATCTGCGACCATGTGTTTATTGAAAATGATGTCCGCGTCGGCGACAATGTCACGATCAAATGCGGTGTCCAATTATGGGATGGGATCGAAATCGAGGACAATGTTTTTATCGGGCCCAACGTGACTTTTACCAATGATCCTTTGCCCCGAAGTAAAAAAAAGCCGCCCCGGTTTTCAAGGACCTTGGTAAAAAAAGGCGCTTCAATTGGCGCCAATGCGACTATCCTGCCTGGAATAACTATCGGCCAGAACGCAATGGTCGGCGCGGGAAGCGTAGTTACCATAGATGTTCCGGCGAATGCGGTCGTCAAGGGGAACCCGGCCCAGATCGATGGTTATATTTCTTTCAAAACCCGTGGGAAACCGGTCAAAATCACCGAGACGGCTGGAATCGATTCTCTTGAGAAAGTCAAGCTGAACGTAGATGGCGTAAAGCTCCTGAAAATACCGGTCTTCCATGACCTCCGCGGAGCCTTGACCTATGGCCAGTATCCGGAGAATCTCCCCTTTATGCCGCGCCGGTTTTTCATCGTTTATGATGTCCCCAGCTCCAAAGTCCACGGCCAGCACGCCCACCGAACGCTCGAGCAGTTGTTGATCTGCCTGCGGGGCAGCATACATATTAACGTTGACAATGGCAAAGATTCCGATGCGATTGTTCTGAACAACTCGGGCTACGGGCTCTACATCTCCCCCTTGATCTGGGCCAGTCAGTACAAATACACCGCAGATGGTATGCTTTTGGTGCTGGCCTCGGATGTGTATGATGAGAAAGAATATATTCGCGACTACGATGAATATCTTTCAATACTTAAGGGGCATTGAAAGACTCCTTTTACGATACCGGCCAAATGATTCAGCGCATGAGGGCTGTGGAGGGTAGGCAAACAGGAACGAACCGGAGCCTCGGGCTTAGCCCGGTAAAAGGCTTCCGGCCGACTGGTGAGAGCCGGATTTATGATAATTGACATTTCCTTAGCCTGCTTCTAAAACACGCCGAACTTTCTTTTTGCAAATAGAAAAAGTAAATTTTCTATGCCGATGATACCCATAAACGATCTGAAGCGCGGTAGCCGGGCGCTACGGGAAGAGCTTGAAAAAGCTATCGGAAGGGTGCTGGACAGCGGCTGGTATTGTCTGGGTCCAGAGGTGGAAGCTTTCGAGCAAGAGTTCGCAGAATACTGCGGCGCCCGCGGCTGCGTGACAGTCAACAGCGGGACGGATGCACTTGAGCTGGCTCTTCGCGCCCTGGATGTCGGCCGCGATGACCCGGTATTGACTGCGGCCAATGCCGGCGGGTATGCGACCGCGGCAATCCTGGCCCTTGGAGCGAAGCCGGTATTTGCGGATGTTGACAGCCGGAGCTTGACCTTGGATCCCGCGGCCCTGTCCGATAATCTGAAACCGGGGATCAGGGCGATCATAGTGACCCACTTATACGGCCGGCTTGCCGCGGTTGAGGAGCTGGCCGATATCGCCAGGCAGCGGAGCGTTCCGCTGATCGAGGACTGCGCTCAAGCCCATGGGGCCAGAAGGCATGGAAAGCATTGCGGCTGTTTTGGAGATATCGGCTGTTTCAGCTTTTACCCGACAAAAAACCTAGGCGCTCTCGGCGACAGCGGCGCCTTGGTAGTCAACGATCCGGCGCTTAAACGGAAGTTGATCCAGCTCCGCCAGTATGGCTGGTCCTCCAAATATGTTTCCGACAGTATCGGGGGGCGCAACAGCCGGATGGATGAAATCCAGGCCGCGGTGCTCAGGACTAAGCTTCCTTACCTGGAGAGGCAGAACGCACGGCGCACAGCGATTGCCCAAAAATACTGTGCCGCCTTCTCTTCATATAACAATCTCGAAATCCCCCTTGCTACCGGCCAGGATAATGTCTTTCATCTGTTCGTTCTGCGCCATGGGCATCGGGACCTGCTGCGTGTTGAACTGGGCCAAAAAGGGATTGGTACAGATATTCACTACCCTGTCCCGGACTATAATCAATTGAATTTTACCGACAGATATTCCGGGAAATATTCTCTTCCGATCACCGAAATGGCGTGCCGGCAAGTATTCAGCATACCGTGCTTTCCCGAAATGGACGATTGCGAAGTGGACCGGGTTATCGAGGCGATTTCTCAAGTTGCCGAATTAACATATTGAGATGTATAAATATGAAGCTGGCCTGGCTTGGAAATCTGGGAAATGTCGGTTTTAATTATGTAAGGCTTTTAAATACAGGTGGTATCGAGGCCAGACTGTATCTCCCGCAAGTCAGATTAAAGGCGCTCTCCTCGAGCAATCCAGAAAATGAATACCAAGGCGCTTCCAGGGAATCTTTTATCCATCCCTTTTCACGAAATTACCTGGACTATTTTCTCAACCGACTGGGAATTCTGGGGCCTTTAAGCGGTTACGAAAACCTTATCGGAAATGGCAGCGGCATTGTCCAAGCCCAAACCTGTTACGAAATCGC
>MFIX01000039.1:0-3840 GCA_001780825.1 Candidatus Glassbacteria bacterium RIFCSPLOWO2_12_FULL_58_11
TAGCAGCCGGTGGCCAGGACCGGCTTTCCCATGGCCCAGTACTCGAACAGCTTGACCGGGCTGACCCGGTCGGTGAGCGCATTGACCTTGAACGGGATCAGGCAGACCTGCATCCCGGCGATCCGGCGGAAAACCTCCTCGTGCGGCAGGGGGCCGGTGAATATCACGTTAGCCAACCCCTGCGCCTTTTTCTGCAGTTCAGCCCGGCGTGGGCCATCCCCGATTATCCGGAACTCGATTTCCGGGCAGAGTCCGGCGGCCCGGAAGAGCAGCTCGAAATCGACCCATTCGCCGAAAAAGCCGACAAACCCGGCGCTGAATCTTTCGTATTTTTCCGCCGGTCCGGAGACTTGCGGGAGGTTCTTCAGGTCAACCCCATTGGGGACCAGCAGCGCGCTGGGCGATAATTTACTGATCTCTTCATACAATAAATGGCTGGTGGCGAGGCAGCCGGCGCTGGCCAGGCGGGCGGTGAGCCGCAGAAAAATCCTGCGGGCCAGGAAACGGGCCAGCCGGCTGCCGAGGATCTCCGGCTGGTCGGCGAACACGAAAAGAGTTCTTTTCCTTTTCGCCCGGCACCAGAGGAGCGCCAGCACCGAGCCCAGCGGATAGTAAGTCACCAGGCAGTCGGCATTTGAACGACAGGCGGCGCGCAGGTTTTTCCACTCCATCTCCAGCCCGTACAGCAGCCCCAGTTTTCTCCGGCTCCGCCTTCTGACCACCCGGACCCCGTCAATCTCGGGGTAGGCCCCGGCGGCTTTAAAAGAGGGCGCTGCGGCCTCGGCAGGCACCAGCGGATCGTAATAATCCACGCTCACGCGGCCGGCCAGAAATCGTGCAAGTTCCGGGCCGTGGCCCCAGACGCTGCCCCAGACCACCGGGCCGATTATCGCTGCTGAATGGATTGCGGGCATTGACGAATAGTACCTGCTGTACTGAGAGAGTAGGACCAGGCTGTGATCAGAAAAATAAGCTAGAATGCGGCCCGCCGCCCTACATTTTTTTTCGCGCGCTCCCATGCACGGGCCGGCGCCTGTCAGCCTCATTGCAATATCCGGACCTGACCGGTAAATTCCGGCTTGAGACAGAGATAAATAGGCTGGCGTGGCAAGGGCCAGCGCCAAAAGGGGAGCGGAGCATGGCTGGAGCAAAGGAAACCGGTTTGGGGCGCTACGGCGCTTACTGGGTGGTCCTCTTGTTCTGCCTGGGCCTGGGACTGCGCGCTCTGTCCAATGGGTTTGTCAATTACGATGACCCGCAGTTGCTGCTCGAACCCGCGGCCCGGGGAAAGCTGGACCTGAATTACCACAACTTGGTGGAATTCCTGCTCCCGGACCCGGAACGCTCTTTTATACCGTTGCGCTCCCTGGTATTCTCGGTTTGTCATCTTTTCGGCGGAACTTCCCCCTGGGTCTTTCACCTGGCCAGCCTGATCTTGTATGCCGGGTTGGGCCTGCTGGTTTACCGGCTGGCCCATTTTTTACTTGCCTGGGGTGAGGAAAACACGCGGGAGCCTGCCGGAGCGCTGACCGGCCATAATTTCTGGCCCCTGTTTGCCGCGCTCACCTTTTGCGCCAGCCCGCTCAATGTGGAGAGCCTGGCCTGGGCCTCGGATGTCAAAGACCTGCTGTTCGCCATATTCTGGACCGCCTGCATGGTCAGCCTGATGTCCGGAGAAAGCTCCGGCAGGCAATGGAAAACGCTGGTGCTTTTCCTCCTGGCCCTGCTCTCCAAGCCGTCGGCGGTTATGCTTCCCGTCCTGGCGCTGGCCTGGTATTGGTGCAAGCCCTCGGGGAGGCCCGCGTTCCGGCAGTCCGTAAAATTCCTCTGGCCGCTGGCCGGCCTGACTGTCCTGTACTTACTATACCTCATCCCGCATCTGAAGCTTTTCGCCGGCTATGCGCATGAGGGCGGGGCAGGTTCGACCCTGGCCGGTGCGCTTAAAGTCTATTTCGCTTATCTGGGCTCCTTTCTATTTCCCACAGGCCTTTCGGTACGCTACCTGGTCCGGGTACCGCTTTCTTTTTTCAATCCGGAGACTGTCCTCTACGCTCTGGCCGCCCTGGCTCTGGTCCTGCTCGCCGCTCTAGCCTGGCGCTCCGGCCGCCGCCTGCCCGCTTTCGCCCTTCTCTGGTCGGGCATCGCGTTCATCCCCGCCAGCGGGGTGATCCCGCTCGAAATCTTGCGCGCCGACCGTTACGCCCTGACTCTGCTGCCTGTATTCGCCGTGGCCCTGGCCGCCATCCTGCGGGACATTCAGCGCCGTCTCCCGCGACCAGCCGTGAGGATCGCGCTGTACTCCGTCTGGCTGATCCCCGGCATTTTCGCCCTGCTCTTTATCCAGCGCATCGGGGTCTGGCGCAATTCGGAAACCCTCTGGCGGGATACCCTGGAAAAGGAGCCCGGCCATTTTATCGCCCTGAATCATCTGGGAGCCTATGCGGTCGAGCTGGGCGATACAACCGCCGCCTTGGATTATTACCGGAAAGCGCTGAAATCCAACCCGCTTTCGGTCGAGGCGCTGAATTCGCAGGGGATTCTCCTGGAAAAAGGCGGAGCAAAAGCGGAAGCCGGGGAGCTCTTCAGGAAAGCTTTTGCCCTGCCGCAGAGTAGAAGCAAGACCGCGCTGAACCTGGGCGCTTTCTATTATAACCAGGGTAAGGCGGCCGAGGCGCTCGCGGTGCTTGGCGAGGCTCTTTCTCAGGACCCGGGCAACGCCGGGCTGCATTACCAGCTGGGACTCTGCCACAACAAGCTCGGCCAGCCTGACAGCGCCTTTATGCAAATGCTTTCCGCTCAAAGGTCCGAGCCGGACAACCCGGAATATCCCTGCGGCATGGGCCGGCTGCTGGTGCAGCACGGCAAGCTCGATCTGGCGGCCGACTATCTTCAGCGGGCGCTCAGCCTGGATGGTGAATTCGTCCCGGGGTACATCGGATTCGGCGAGTTCTTTATGGCCAGCCGAGCGCTGGATGATTCCAAAATGAGCTTCGAGATGGCGCTTAAAAGAGACCCCGGGAACACCGAGGCGCTGAGCGGCCTGGCCTCGGTCATGGGCCAGCAGGGCAGAGCGGACAGCGCCGCGGTCCTGCTGGAAACTCTGCTGGCCAAAAAGCCGGATGACTGCGCCGGGCTGTCGAACCTGGCCGCGGCGTACCTGTCGCTCGGGCAGCCGGCCAGGGCCAGAGCGGCGGTGTTGATCGCTATCGGCTGCGATTCCACACAGGCCGGGAATTATCTGAACGCGGCCGACATTTACCTCAGGCTGGACAGCCTGGCCGCCGCGGAACAGATGCTGCGGAGGCTGGAAGCCCTGGAACCCGGGTCGGCCCGCCTGATACAGGCCCGGCACAACCTGGAAAAACACACAAGACCACAGAGCTGACCGACCAAACCCTACCGGATCACCAATCAACCCGGATTATTCACAAGCGCTCATGCCCGGGCACGGGTACAACAAAGCATGAAACACACACCCCGCCCTCCGCTGCACGAACACCCCTAAAGAGGGGATTTTTATGTAAAATTAAACCGGTAACCGGCTTGGGAAAGGGTATTGTAGGGGCAATTCATGAATTGCCCCTACGAAAGGTATTTATTTTCACCCGGATTATACACAAACGCCGCAAACCCGGCAGGGGCTGACCCTCGTGTCCGCCCGGCGGGCGTGTGGGGCACGGTGCACTGCCCCTACATGAGACAAAAATAGAATTTTATGTGAATTAAGTGGTTTAATCTCCGCGCCGTTTTAGCCGCAAATCAAATCCTTTTTCCAGGTAGTATTTAAAGGCGGTATCCGGTATGAATGGCTAAGTACGCTGGAGCCAAAATTGTGTGAAA
>MFIX01000039.1:4026-32792 GCA_001780825.1 Candidatus Glassbacteria bacterium RIFCSPLOWO2_12_FULL_58_11
TTCAAGAGATAAATTAAGGCCGGATTGTATCCAAAATCAGGAATCTCAGCTAAAGGGTATTAAACTTTTCAGAGGAGGAGTATGATGCGTAACAGCAAGGGTTTTACCCTGATCGAAATTATTGTCGCCGTGGCGCTGGTGGCGATTCTTTCAGCCGCGGTGGCCCCGAGCGTGCTGAATAATATTGCCCAGGGCCGCATTTCCCGCGCCCAGAGCGATGTGCAGGCGATCGCCTCGGGTATCATGCGCTTCAAAAGCGATACGGGTAAATTCCCGCGCCTGGCAAAAGCCCAGTATCCGGATACTTCTGGTATGGCCTTCGCTTTTCTGGCTGACTCATTAGGAACTTTCCCCACTGCGATAACTGGCGCCAACTGGCCGACAGTCTTTACCAGCAATTCCGTGGCAGCTTCATCTTGCGAGGATATTTTCACTCATCTTATCTTGGGGAAAGATCGAGCGGGTAATGTCGTGTCAGACAGCTATCCGAGGATCAAGGCGCCGGATAACCCGGACGATCCGACCAAGACCGGTTTCCGGGGCGGGCTGCTCAGTGCAGATGCGGCCGATCCCTGGGGTAAAAAGTACCTGGTCAATGTCAAATCACTCGGGGTCTCCGGTCAAGCGGTCTGGGTCATCTCGGCCGGGCCTAACGGCGTACTCGAGACCCTGGTCGATGTTTCGGGAACCGGCGCCTCGAATAGCCTGGCGAACGATGATATCGGGTTCCGCGTTCAATAGTTTCCAGTTACATTCGAAATACAAAGAGGCCGTGGAGATTTATACTCCGCGGCCTCTTTTTTCCCTTGGAGAGTGGCGCTGCTCAGGGATTCGATTAATGAGTCAAGACTAGCGGTACCATGGCCGCTGGCTCGGCCATGTCAATACCGAACGCCGGAAGACTGTACGACCTATTTATTGGAGAATAAGTCGGGTTCCACTCATCGGCAGACAGGCCGTTATTTTCCCAGCGGCTGAGATTTATTGCCTTCGGCACTCCAGGGCCGAACTGCGACAATGGAATCGCCATTTCCACTGTCCAGGCGGATTCGGAACCTTGGACTGAATAATCGATACCCCCGTTCCACTCAGGGTTTTTATTCAAAGCGTCGAGCAAGGACCCGGAGGAAGTCGCCACAAAAACAAATACTTTCTTTTCCAGACCCAGGCTCACCGCGAAACAATCATCCCCCATTATACTCAAATCATCCCTTTTTCTTTTCTCCGAACGTGTTGGACTGGTTATTCCCGTCACAACGGCGGACACGAAAAGAGTATCGCCGGAATGGCCCAGGCGGACCAGAGTGGTGCGCTCCAATCCGCCAGTGACAATCTGGCGGACTGATGGGAAGAAATCCATAAGTGGCTTGGATTCTTTCCACTCAAGCTCACCAATTGCACCATCCATTACTGGAGATTGACTGAGATGGGCGGCTGTCAGCGGGTCGGTTTTACGGATTTTAAACGGAAAGAAATTCACGGTATCATTGATAAATGGCTTGCCCCCGCCAGGCAGGGAGAACAGAACTTGAGCTATTGGCGTGGGGGAACTGCCGACCGAGCTGGACTCCAGATCGCACTTTAGTTTTAAAGTGTCACCCGGTTTTAGTAGTCTGTTAAAACGGCAATGATTGATAGCATACGAGTCAGCATTTTTCCAGTGCAGCTCCACATTCAGAGGAATCTTAAAATATGTTGGCACCTCAAGAGAGAGTCTTCCTTTAAGCATTCCTTTTCTTATACTAAAAGGAGTGCTTTTATATATTGCATTGGCAAGGTTGAGCTTGAATATCATGGCCGGATATGAGGCGAACTGTTCCGGAGATAGCCCGAAGCCTTTATGGATGGTCAGGGAATCGAACACTCCGCTGTCGTCTATCGCCCTGAGGGTTAGCCGGTCCGCCTCGAAGTCCACGGTGGTAAAGTGATTCCCTTTCCTTATAAAAGCGCCGTAATCCTGCGGCTCCGCCCCTTCAAGTGGTGCACCTCCGCCGCCTGTGATAATATACGGTATGCCGGTTCTGGTACCCCGCGGCTCTGTCGTACCCACCGCGTAAGTTCTGAAATAGTGGTGGTCGTGCCCGTTAAAGACAATATCCACGCCATGTTGCTCGAAAACCGGGTGCCAGACCCAACGCTGGGGAATAACTGGTCGAAGGTTGCGAGCGCTGAAAGGGGGATGATGGAAGCTTACGATTTTCCAGGTGGCCGAAGCATGTTTTTCAAGGTCTTCGATCAGCCACCGCATCTGCCCGGAATTCATGTCCCAGTCGGCATAAGGAGCGTCTGAGTTGAGCAATACAATATGGGCATTGGCGACATCAAAACTGTAGTATGCCTGGCCTGCATGATAAAAATCAAGGTCAAAATATCTGTAGTACCAGGGTGAGTTATATTCATGATTACCGATAACAGGAAAAAGCGGAACCGATTTCAGCAGTTCGGCGGCGGGATCGAAAAACTGTGGTTTCCATTGACCATAAATCCGGCCGTCAGTGGCATAATCGCCGGTATGCATAACCAGCAGAGGGTTGGCCTTTATGATCCCGCGGATGATCGCCGCGTGTTTCTCCGGATTTGAACGGCTGTCCCCATACACTGCCATCCGCCAGGGACGAGAGCCATCCTTCGGGAAAGTCCTGAAATGGGACTCACCCAGCTTTGTACTACTGTATTCGGCGCGGTAGCTGTATGTGGAATCCGCATTTAGCCCTAAAAGCCGCAGTTTATGTATGGTCTCTGGCTTTTGCTCTGTAACCAACTGTTCCAGGCTCCCCGGCGCTCCATAGCGCACCTTTCCGATGACTGAATCCCCGGTTTCCCACATCACCGTGGCGCCATCGCTGGTGACATTCTGCAGGTAAGGGTAGACCAGTGGTACAGAAGCACTCTCCCGCCTGCCGCATGAAAGTAAGGAGAAAAACCCAATCAGAAAAAACATGTAGATACTTTTTGGGATTGGAGATTCCATTATTAAGTTATGGTCACCGCTTGGCGGCAATCTGATATTCTCCTCCCGTAAAAATTAATGGGAATGGTTATTGTCTGTCTTTTTCGGAACTCTCACCGGGTCATCAGTTCCCCGTACAGCTTGTCGATGAGCTCGAGCTGCCCGGACCAGCTCCCGCGCCGGGCGACAATCTCCGGGCCTCTTGCCGCGGCCCTCTCCGCGAGGCCGGTATCCTCCGCGGCCCGGACAAGACAGGCCGAGAGCTCCTCGATGTTTCCCGGGCGGAAAAGCAGGCCGTTCTCGCCGTGGGCGACCCACTCCCGGTTAGCCGGGATATCGGTCACTACCGGCAGACAGCCGCAGGCCAGCGCTTCGAGCAGGGAAACACTGGTGCCCTCGGCCGGGCTGGCCGAGACATAGACCCGGCTTGCCGAGAGCCGTTCGGCCAGTTGCTGCGGTTCCAGGCGTCCGGTAAAAGTCACCCGCTCCGCGATCCCGAGGCCGCGGCAGAGCGCCTCGAGCTCCTCCCGCTGGCGGCCCTCTCCGGCAATAGTCAGCGCCATCCCTGGAAGCCTCTCGCGGGTTTCGGCGGCGGCCCTGATCACGTCCTCCACCCGGTAGAGCGGCAGCAGGTTGCGGGTGCTGATTATGCTCAACCCGGCCCGAAGCTGACCCGCAGGGGAGGATTTTCTGTCATAAAAGATGCGCTCATCCGCGCCCATCGGCCGGGTAAAAACTTTTTCGCCCGGAATTCCCAGCTCGAGGAGGTAATCGGTAATTTCTTTCGAGACGCTGATAATCCGCGAGGCGCCCCGGGCGACCCGGGCGAAAAGCAGCGCCGCCGCTCCGCCGCGGGTCCGGGCCAGACGCCAGTCCGAACCGTGGACTGTCAGCAGCAGCGGGCGGCCGGTCAGGCGTGCGGCAGCCAGGCCGATCAGTCCGGCGGGAAAGGCCCAGTGGGCGTGAATCAGGCGGCAGCGCCGGCTCAGGACCAGGCGCGCGGCGGCCAGTGTCCCGGAGCAGAGCAGGACTGAGAGACGGAACACCGGCACGGATTCGTATTCAATCAGCAGCTTCTCTTTCGTGGGGAAGGGAAAACGGGTGACAGTATGGGTTGGAAGGTTTTCGCGGCGCCGGCTGGCTTTGAAGATGCGGGGCACCAGCACGTGGCTCAGCCAGCCGCGGCCGGCCAGGTCCCTGACCGCGCGCTCCACGAAAATACCGTGATAGGAGCCCTCGTAATCCGGGTAAGCATTGGTGACTACCAGAACCGGCGTGGTCATCGGCTGTCGTGGTCTTTCCGCGAGCCCCGTCGAAGCAGGAGGATTTCTTTCTGGGTCCGGAACAGCTCTTTCTTGAGCAGGGTAATCTGGGTGCTGATAAAAGCGAAGCTCGCCATCTGGATACCGGCCAGCAGGAGCAGGACGCTCAGCCAGATCATCGGCCGGGTGGGGTTGAGCGCCGCGTTCAGGTAGAGGTGGAACAGGTAGCCGCCGAGAAGCAGGGAAGCCAGGGTCAGAACCAGGCCGGCGACGCCGAAAAGCAGCAGGGGCTTCTCGTAGAAGGAGAACATGAGGTGGCTGAAAGCGGTAAGCCGGAATTTCAGCTTGCTTTTGCCGTGCTTGCGGCTGGTAAGCACGGCCGGGACCTCGACCAGATCGAGCCCGGCGGCTTCGGCTTTAGCCACGATCTCCAGGTGGATCTCCTTGCCGTCGCTGTAGAGCTCGAGGCAGTCGAAAACCTCGCGGCGATAGCCCCGGAAGATCCCGGTCAGGGTGAAATATCTCCGGCCCATGGCCTGGCGCAGCAGGATATTGGCTGCTCGGCTGATAAACAGACGCAGCGGAGCGACACCCTCGGTGCGTCCGCCCGGCATATAGGGGCTGGCGATAACCACATCCGGGGCGTCCGGCTCTTCGAGACGGGCCAGGAGGTTGAGGATCTGGCCCGGGTGATAGCTCAGGTCGGCATCGATGGAAACAATGAACCGGGCGGCCGCTCTGGAAAATCCCTCGCGCAGCGCCCGGCCGCGGCCCCGGTTGGTACTGTAGCCGGCCACCCTGAGCTCCGGGAATTCACCGGCCAGCGTCTCCAGCTCAGCCCGGGTCCGGTCCGTCGAGCCGTCATCGACACAGATTATTTCGAAAGGCTTGCCGGTTTTGCGCAGTTGTTCGCAGACCGCGCTCACACTGTGTCTGGCGTTCTCCCCCTCGTTGTACATGGGGATTATCACGCTTAGCAGAGGTGATCCGGCCGGTGATTCGGGCATCAAGGCCTCGGTGCGGCAGAATGACTGAAGCGGATGGATCAAGCCGCGCTGGCTTCGGCTTTCAGCGGCGGAACAAGCTTCGTCGGGCGCCAATTTTGACCCAGTATAAGCGCAAGCCCCTAGAATGTCAAGCTTTTGCCGTGATCGGGCCGCTGATATTTGCTTGATTAAATATTCCAACTGTGATATTATGATTCTGGAGCGATACTTGCATGTTACTATTGGAATTAGCGTACTTGGTAAAATCAAAGGAATCGTTTTAACTGGTTCAAAAATATCTGGATGGAATTTGCGTTATCCGGATTCTTTCAGCGCCGGATTTTTAAATACGTAAAATGATATTCCCGTTCCCGGAACAAGAGGAGTCAACAAATGGCGATGCAGTCAACGCAGCCCCTGGGTGAAATGCTGGTTTCCCTGGGCCTGATCTCCTCAGACCAGCTTCAGATCGCGGTCAAGGAGCAGGTGCGCACCGAAAAAAGACTGGGCGAGGTTCTGGTGAGCCTGGGTTTCTGCACCGAGGAGGACATCGCCCGGATCGTGGCGCGCCAGACCGGCGTGAAAATGGTTGACCTGCGTAAAGTCCAGCCCAACGCCGCCGCCCTGGAGCTGATCGACCAGAGCTACGCCAGGCAGAATAAGCTGGTGCCGGTACGGCTGGAAAACGACACGCTGGTCGTGGCCATGGACAACACCTCGGATGTCATGCTGACCGACAACCTGCAAACCCGGACCGGCCGGTTCATCGAGGTGGTGCAGGCCACCGAATCCGATATCATGGAGGCGATCGAGAGATTTTATGTCGGCTCCACCAGCGAGGACTAGCTGATTGAGGAGCTTACGCAGCAGGCCGAGGAATCAGGCGGCAAGGGCGGGGAGGTAACCACGGAGGAGGAATCCCCGGTAGTCAAGCTGGTTGACCAGATCCTCCTGAAGGGCGTGAAAAGCGGCTGCACGGATATCCATATCGAACCGGACACCAATACCATGCGCACCCGTTACCGGATCGACGGCATCCTGCAGCAGGGTCCGGCGCTGCCGAAAACTCTTCAGTCCTCGATGATCGCCCGCCTGAAAGTGATGAGCAACCTGAATATCGCCGAGACTCGTCTGCCCCAGGACGGCAGGTTCCGCTTCCTGATGGGCAAGCGGTCGATCGACCTGCGCGTCTCCACTTTCCCCACCATACACGGCGAAAACGTGGTGATGCGCCTGCTGGACAAGGGCAAGGTCATTCTCGGCCTGGAACACCTGGGGCTGACTCCGAAAAACATGGAGCAGTTCAAGCGCGCTATCTCCCGCCCCTCCGGCATTATTCTGGTTACCGGGCCCACGGGCAGCGGCAAGACCACCACGCTTTACTCGGCGCTGACCTACCTGAACAACTCCGAGCGCAAAATAATCACCCTCGAGGACCCGGTCGAATACGAAATCCCGCTTATCCGCCAGGGTCAGATCAACACCAAGGCCGGGTTCACCTATTCTTCCGGGATGCGCGCGATTCTGCGCCAGGACCCGGACATTATCCTGGTCGGCGAAATCCGGGATGCCGAGACCGCGGAAATCGCCACCCAGGCCGCCATGACCGGTCATCTGGTTTTCAGCACGCTGCACACCAACGACTCGGCGGGAGCTTTCCCCCGGCTGATCGACATGGGAATCGAGCCTTTCCTGGTCTCCAGCTCGGTGATCTGCGTCATTGCCCAGCGGCTGATCCGCAAGATCTGCACGGACTGCAAAGCCGAGTCCGTACCGACCGGGGAGGAATTGGCCAAGCTCGGGCTCGCGGACAAGGGCCGCAAGTATAAATTCTATAAAGGCCAGGGCTGCGATTCCTGTAATGGAACCGGTTTCAGCGGCAGGTGCGCGATCTACGAGATTCTGATGGTCAGCCAGCCGATCGAAAAACTGGTCCTCGAACGCGCCGACGGCCCGGTGATCAAGACTAAGGCGGTCGAGGAAGGTATGATGACGATATTCCACGATGCCCTGATCAAGGCGGTCAACGGCCAGACCAGCATCGATGAAGTCCTTAGAGTAACCTATACCGGCAGATGACGCTTTAGCCGGACGGGCAGAGCCAGGAGCTTTTGCGGATGCCGACATTCGAGTATAAGGCAACGAATGATGAGGGTAAAACAATCAAAGGAGTGCTAACCGCCGAGGATGAAGGCGAGCTGGAAAACCAGCTCGACGGCCTGAACCTCTACCTGGTATCGGCCAAAGAAACCAATAAAAGAGCCTCCGGCGGGGCGGGCGAGGGCGGGACTGCCAGCCGCGGGAAAGTCGTGCGGGCCAGGGTAAAGCGAGCCGATCTGATTGCTTTCACGGTCCACCTTTCGACCATTATCGGGGCCGGCGTGCCGATTCTTCAGGGCCTCGACGATATGGTCGGGGAGACCGAAAACCCGCATTTCAGGCTCGTGATCAGCGGGATAAAGCAGCAGATTGAAGCCGGAAGCAGCATCTCAGAGGCTTTCGGCCAGCATCCCGAGGTATTCAGCGAGCTCTATGTCGCCATTCTAAAAAGCGGAGAAACTACCGGCCGTCTGGATGAGGTCCTGAAAGAAATCGTGAAGTTCCTGGAGTGGCAGGATGAGCTGATAGGAACCATCAAACAGGCGACCACCTATCCGGTAATCGTCCTGTGCGCGGTCATGGGCCTGATCGGTGTCATGTTCGCTTTCGTGCTGCCGCGCTTCCTGACCATCTTCGACAGCTTTAACGTCCCGCTGCCCCTGCCGACCCGGATCGTGATCGCGATCAGCAGCTTCTTCCAGAACTTCTGGTGGCTGATGATCGCCGCGGTCGTGGCCTTTTTCGTGGGCCTGCGGGCCGCCAACCGCACCCCTCAGGGGAGGCTGGCCCTGGACAAGATCAAGCTCAATATCCCGATTTTCGGCGACCTGGTCCGCAAGATAGCGCTGAGCCGGTTTTCGCATTATCTGGCCACGCTGTTCGGAGCCGGGGTGAACATTCTCAATGCGCTCGAGGTGGTCGAGCGGGTGGTGGGCAATGCCGTGCTGGCCGAGGTGGTCCGCAAAGCCCGTCTCCAGGTGGGAACCGGCCAGTCAGTGGCCGGGGCTTTGCGCGAAAGCCGCGAGTTTCCCCCCATGGTGGTGCGGATGGTGGTCATCGGGGAGACCACCGGAAACCTGGAAGAAACCTTGCAGAAAGTCTCGAGTTACTATGACCGCGAGGTCCCGCAAACCGTTAAAAAACTCTTTACCGCCTTGGAAAGCCTGATCATTATCGGCCTGGGAATCGTGATCTTATTTGTCGTTCTGTCCATTATTCTGCCGATGCTTTCGCTGCAGCAGCTGGCCCATTGACGGGGGATACATTATTCCGAAAGGCTGGACGCAAGATATGAATAGCCGGAAGGGATTCAGCCTGATTGAAATTATAGTCGCCATCGCTATCATGGCGATAATTGCCGGAGCGATCGCGCCGGTCATGTTCAGGCAACTCGAACAGACACGCTATACCCGAGTGCTCGATGATCTGACCTCTATTTATGAGGCGAGCCTGGGTTCACCGAAAGACGATTATTTCGGTTTTGTCGGGGATGTCGGCCGCCTGCCGGACAGCGTGGAACAGCTTATCGACGGCACCGGGCAGGGCACCTCCTGGCACGGCCCTTACCTGGCCCTGGCTGGGGGAGTGCATGCGACAGACGTATTCGGCATGCCCTATGTGATCGACAGTATTCCGGTCAGGGTGCGGAGTTACGGCCCGGACAAGAATAATCAGAGCGGAGGCGGAGACGACATTTATTATCCAGAGAACCCGATCAGCACCTATAAAGGGTTTCTGGAACTGCAGGTTTATATCAACGGCCGCCTGATCACGGATGCCACTTCCGATCAGGTGAGCGCTTCCCTCTCCTATGCCGTAAATGGTACTCCTGCCAACATGACCCTGAATTTCAGCGGCTCGACTTACAAGTTCAGTTTGCCGGATTCAGTGCACCAGGGCAAGCACGTGTTGACAGTCAACGCCGCCAAAGCCACGCTGGATGCGGCAACTCAGGATAAGGAGATAGTCACTATTCTGCCGGGGGTCACCACCCAGTTCCAGGTATCCATGGAGGATGCGGATTACATGACCCGTCTGGATACGGACCTTAACGGCAATGGTATCCCGGACAGACAGGAAGACATGGACGGAGACGGGATCCCCAACAGCATGGACACTGATATCGATGGCGACGGCACGCCTAACACGATTGACCCGGATTCTCTCGATCCTACCATTACCGGCGGCGGTGGCGCGACCACCCCGATAGTGACCGCGGTTACCCCGAATTACGGCGCCCAGAGCGCTTCGAACCTGGCCCTGGTGATTGACGGGTCGTATTTCACCAGCGGGGCGACCGTGACTTTCAGTGGTACCGTAGTAACCGTGCTTACCGTACCGGCCACCTTTAACGCCTCGACCCAGCTCGCGGTTTCGGTAAACATCGGAGCCTCGGCGGCCACAGGTTTGAGGAATGTCACGGTAACCAATCCCTCGGGCCAGGGAGGCACCGGTACAAATATATTTGAAGTGACGACTGCGGGCGGGTCGCCTTCTCCGAGTATCACCCAGATCGTGCCCAGCTCGGGCAACCAGGGAGCGACAAACCTGGATATCTCCGTTCAGGGTCAGAACTTCCAGTCCGGTTTCACCACCACTTTCACTAATGGGAATATTACAGTTGTCAGCAACACGTTCGTCAATTCATCGCAACTGACAGTCCGGATTAACATTTCTGCCAGCGCCTCGACCGGCGCGGGCACGATGCGGATCACCAACCCGGACGCGAAATTTGCCGAGACGACTTTTACCGTCAATGCGCTCAAACCGAATATCGCCCAGATAAACCCCAACAACGCCAATTCCAATACGAGCAATGTCTCGATCACCGTCACCGGCAGCGAGTTCCTCTCGGGGATTAACGCTTCCTCGAGCGGCAGTCCGCTCTCCATAGTCAGCCGGACGTGGGTGAGTTCGACTCAGGTGACCGTGGTAGTGAACTGCGGATTCGCTTTCACCGCGCAGCAGCGCAAGCTGATCCTGACCAATCCGGGCGGCCAGGCGGATTCGGCCAATTTTACCGTAAACGGGTTATTCTGAACAGGGTTCCATGAGACTCAAGTATATCATAGCGGTGCTGGTCGGCGGCGGGAGCATATTGTTCGGGGCCTACAACTGGATTTCATTTTTCAAGGGCCAGGCCCCGGTTCCCGCGGCGCAGATACAGGCGCTGAGGCCGCAGCCGGACCCGGCGCTAGCCCAGTTGGAACAGGCCGCCGGGTCACCCGAGGGTCAACCCCAGGCTCAGCCTGATTCTCAGCCGGGGCCGCTCCAATTGGCCGGGCTGCCCGATACGGTGGGCCGCAACCCTTTTATGACCCCGCAGGAGATCGAGGCTCTGGCCCGGGGCACTCTCGTGACCTTGCCGGTGGCCCAGGCGGCCCAGGCGCCGGAAGTTTCTCTGCCGGAGCACAAGCTTACCGGGATATTACTGGACACTTCCAGCGGTAAATACCGGGCAATTATCGAGGGGCGGATTTACCGGACTGGGGATGATCTCGGTCTCGAAAAAATTGTCGAGATTACTGGAAATACAGTGGTTCTGGAATATAACGGCAAGACCCGGAACCTGGTCCTGAGCCGCATGAGCGGCGAGGGAGTAGCGAATATTAAGCTGAAAACAAAGCCCTGAAAAGCTGATCGGATTCCTTATCCCGCGGGCAGCTGCAAAATACTGAAGAGATTCGGGCAATCCCTGTCGACAGAGAGGGTATGGATGGCGCAACAGGCGGCAAAACAGAAAAAAAGCGGTGGAAAATCTTTTTCTCCCGCCTCTATCCTGGATAAACTGGGGGTGTTCCATCGCTCCGGAAAGAATGTTCTCGGCGTACAGCTCGCCGGTGATATGCTCCGAGTGATCGAGATCGATAAAAGCGTAGTCCCGCACCGTGTGATCAATTTTTCGGCTATCGATCCGCTGATGGAGAATACGACCGAAGCTGCGGACCAGATTCTGGGGCTGATGCACGAGAAAAACATGACCGCCCGGGTCGCTCACGCCACCGTGTACGAACATGGCACCGAGCTCCGCCAGGTGTCCCTGCCGATCCTGGCCAAAAAAGAGATGGATGCGGTGGTCAGGCGCGAGCTGAAAAAAATTCTCCCAGAGTCGAGCGCCAAGGATGTGAACTTCGACTACTGGTTCGAAAAGAGCGCCAAAAAGGGCCGGAAAGCCGATGTGCTGATCGGAGTGATTCCCAAGGAAAGCTCGAACCGGATCATTACCCTGATGGAACAATGCCAGCTGGATACCGAACTGTTGACTACGGTGCCGCTGGCGCTTATCGCCGCCATGGGTCTGATGGGCGAGAAGTATATGAGCAAAATCTCCACCATGATCCACCTGGAGCGGGACCGGAGTTACCTGGTAATCGCCAACCGGGGCACCTGGGTTTTCTCGCGCGAGTTTCAGTCCGTGCTTAATAAGGAGCAGCAGGAAGAGCAAAAAGATGTTTCTCTGTCCGCCAAGCGCCGTTTCGCCAGCGCCCGCTACATGGCGGATAAGGACCGTTTGCTGATCGAGGTAAATCGCAGCCTGCTGTATTTCAAACAGCGCTTCCGGGGCGAGGGAGTAAGTCAGGCGATACTCTCAGGCGAGGCTTTCAACCTGGAAGAGGTCGTCGCATCCTTCCAGGCCAGCCTCGGTATCGAGGCGGCGCTGTTTTCGCCGGTGTCCGCTTTCCGGACTGATGCTCTGGGGGACCGGGCGGATAAGCTGGGCCGGATATTTCCCTCCCTGGCTCTGCCGGTAGGCGCGGCCCAGCAGAGTTTGCGCGTGGCCAAGCTCAATTTCGTACCCCTCGACTATATCAACCGGCACAAAGCCCGCGCGCGCCGGGTGATGATGATTGCCGCCTCGGTAGTGCTGATGATTGTCATGACCGTCGGCTACGTCCTGGTGCGCAATTCGCGAGTAGAGCTGGAGCAGTTGATCGCGCAGAACGAAGATCAGAAAGAACTCACCACGCTCACGAAAAAGCTGGATGCTATCGCCGAGGTCATCGCCCAGCGGGACCTCTTGAAGACCCGGCAGGCCTTTCTGGATAGCTTCGACAATGAGAGAGGCCGGCTGGGAAAACTGCTGATCGCCCTCAGCTATTACGTTCCGGAGAATGTCGTGCTCTACAATGTCGTTCTGAATAATCAGGGCCAGTTCAGCGCTACAATCTACGGCCAGGTTCAGGGCGCGGGGATCGCCGATTCGGACAAGACGTTCGACGAATTTTTCAACCGGCTTAAAAGTTCAGGGCTTTTCAGCTCAGTGGCCGAGCCTGAAATTATAAATAAAGTCGATCAGGGACAGAATGTGCTGGCTTTCAAAATCCAGTGCCAATTAAATACCTGAAAAGCGAATGACAATACCACCCGGAGCGCAAAAGCTTTTAATCCCAGTGGGGATTATTTTGTTTTTCGGCGGTGCCTGGTTCGGACTGTTTAAGCCGGAATTCGAAATGATTGCCAAGTATAAGCTGCAGCCGGCTGCAGCGCGGACTCAGATCGAGAAAATGATCCAGCAGCTCAGTACCTACAATCCGCCGGACGATAAGGAACGCGCGGAATGGAAAAGCATGGAAGGCAAGGTGGACCGCAAAATTCCCCGGGGAAGGCAGATTACCGAGCTCTATTCGCTGATTTCAAGCCTGGCGGAAAAGTATGAGCTGGTCGACCTTCAGCGCCAGGAAGTGGCCCTCAGCGACAGTGCTTATTCAACGGCTGGAATTGCCAGGAACGGCTACGATATTGAATTGATTTTTCAGGGGAATTACGCCTCGGTCGTCAAATTTCTGAACGACCTGCAGAACGCGGAGCGTCTGGTGGAGATTGTATCGATCGAGCTGAACCGGAGCCTGCCCCTGCTTCAGGTCAAAATGGTGCTCAGGAGCTTTTATATTCCTGAAAAATAATTTACGGCAATTATTTCCTGAGCTTGCAGGAAAAAAATGCCACAAGAGGCTTTAAAGGGGGCAATGCCAACCATTTCTCAGGTGGTGCGTTTTTTGCGCTATACGCTGGATATGGAAATACATTCAGTCCCCGATACTGCTGTAAGTCCGATATACTGACGCAGGAATGGAGAGCCCCCATGTATAACTGGACGAAAAATAAATTTCAGCCTTCTTCAGCCCCGCTCCAGCCGTTTCTGGTGGTCCTGGTGGCCTTGTGCCTGTTGCTGGGCGGGACCTGCAACCGTCAGCTGGCGCGCCGGCCCGCTCCGGAAAGCGAGCCGAGCCGGGGCAAGATCAGTCTCCGTGAGGTTTCCGGGGATGAGAAAATGTCCGAACTGGCCCAGCCGCAGCTCGAGCCGGAGAAACAGGCCGGCTATACCTTCAACAAAGTCAGCAAATTTTTCGATCTGGACCTGGAAGGCGCCCTGCTCGGCCCAGCCCTGCAGTCGATGTGCGATGAACTGGGTTACAATCTTGTCCTCGACCCGGCGGCCGCTGATACGCTGACCCTGCATCTGAAAAACGTCACCTTCACCAAGTTTCTCGACATTGCCCTGGAAAAGAAAAATTTCGAGTACCGGATAGAGGATAATTTTGTCTATGTCAACGCTCCAAGGCTGGAGACCAGAATTTACAACCTCAACTACCTTAACGCGGCCCGCCAGCTTCTGGGAACCATGACCATTACCGGTATTGCCGGCGCGGCTTCGGGCGGACTGGTCACGCAGAGCAACACCACCCTCCAGACCCAATCGATCGCCAACCTGTGGGCCGATATCCGCAACAGCCTGCGGGAAATCGTGCTCGGCACAGGTCTGCAGGCGACAGCGGTGATTACTCCCGAAGGGAGTTTCGCCATGTCCGATCCTTTGACCCATCACCGCCTGGTCATCGAGCCGAATTCCGGCGTGGTGCAGATTACGGCTCCGCCCGAGGTGCTCGACCGGGCGGATAAATTCATCACGGCCCTCGAATCGAGCCTTCAGCGCCAGGTGCTGATCGAGGCGCGTTTCGTCGAGATAAACCTTTCCAACACCATGAGTGCGGGCCTGGATTGGTCCGTAGTGCCCGACCTGACCTCGGTTTCGAACCTCTCCGGAGCTCTTGGCGGGGGCGCGGTGGCGACCCAGGCTCTGAATCCGGCGGCCCGGGAGTTCCAGATGGGTATTTCGAATCAGAACATCAACGCGATCCTCAGCGCGATTTCCAAGCACGGATCGGTTAATGTCCTGCAGAGCCCGCAGGTAAGCACTCTGAATAACCAGCCGGCGGTGATCCGCGTGGCCCGTACGGAGACATTTTTCCAGCGGCAGGAGACTCCGGGCCAGCAGGCGACAGCCACCAGTCCGGCCACGCAGCCCGTGGTCAACTATATACCGGTTCAGCAGCCGACCGGCGTCGTGCTCAACCTGACACCGCAAATCGGCAAGGACGGCCTGATAATCATGTCGATCCGGCCCTCGATCACCTCGATCGCCGCGGTGGCCACGAGTCCTGACGGTCTGAGCACCAGCCCGATCACCGATATCCGCGAGCTGGACACGGTCGCCAAGGTCAGGCACGGACAGACCATTATCTTGGCCGGACTGATCCAGGAGCGGGACCTGGAAAATGTCAAAGAGACTCCGGTATTGTCAAAACTTCCGCTGCTTGGAAACCTGTTCAAACAGGTCTCCAAAGACCGGGCCAAAGTGGAACTGGTGATTCTTCTCACTCCTTTCATCAATTACAGCCGGACCGCCGAGGAGATTACCGCCGAGCAGTTGCCGCGCTACAAGGAAGTGGCCAAGCGCTACGAGGTCAAAGAAGGTGGCTTTAACAAATAAACCCGGATTCCTTCAGGGGCGCCACTGTATGAGCGCGGTCTTATTAACCGGTTCTTCAAGCCCATGTACCTTGATTTTTTCGGACTCAAAGAAAAGCCGTTTTCGCTGACTCCCGACCCGCGGTTCCTGTTCCTCAGCGAAAGCCACCGCCAGGCCCTGGATCACCTGCTTTACGGTATCCGGGAGCGTGAAGGTTTCATTCTGATTGTCGGTGATATCGGCACCGGAAAAACCACGATTTGCCGTGAGCTGCTCGAAGAGCTGGACAAGAATGTCGCCAGCGCCCTGATTCTCAATCCGATGCTCAGCGAGCAGGAACTTCTCGAAGCCATCGTCCAGGATTTTGCCATCCCGCTCGGCGGAACCGGGATAAGGGCTGATGGCGAAGGGGCCAGCCAGCAGATTTTCGACAGCCTGGATTCCGAAACCCAGAATGCGCTCGAGCTCAATCCGTTGATGCCGGGCCGGCGGGTCCTGAAAAATATTCTCGAAAAAGTGGAGCCCGGCTCCGCGGTCCGCACAAAAAAAGAAATAATTGACCGTCTTAACGCCTACCTGATTTCGCTGGTGGAAAAAGGCGGCAATGCGGTGCTGATCATCGATGAGGCGCAGAATCTAAGCGCCCCGGTCCTGGAACAGATCAGGATCCTGTCCAATCTGGAGACCACCAAGCGCAAGCTGTTGCAGATCGTGCTGGTTGGCCAGCTCGAGCTGAAACACAAGCTGGAAGGGCCGGACCTCCGGCAGTTAAACCAGCGGATATCGATCCGCTACCGGCTCAAGCCCCTCTCGTTCGAGGAAACGAAACGCTATGTCGAGCACCGGCTGTTCGTGGCCGGCTCGAACAGCTCGGTAGCGATCAGCGATGAGGCTTTCGGGAGCATTTACGATTACTCCCGCGGAGTCCCGCGACTGGTGAATTTGATCTGCGAGCGGGCCCTGCTGGCCTCTTACGTGGACCAGGTGCGCCGGGTGAATGCGGAAATGATCGCCCGCTGCCGGGACTCGCTCGATGGAGACCTGGAGGAAGGCGACAGCGCAGCCAGGCCGTCGCATTCAGCCGGTGGAGCTCAGGAGAGCCGGTCAGCGGCTGAGCCGAAAGGCTCCGGGCGGGAATTCCGGCTTTCCGAGGCCGATTCCCGGCCCGAGGACTCAGTCGAACAGCCCTGGGAGAGGAAGAAGGGTGGCTTTTTCAAAAGATGGTTGACCGGCGGCGGCGCCTGGCGGGGCGTTCTCCGGCTGGCCGCTGTTCTGGCTCTGCTGGGATTGGCCTTTGTCGCTTACCGTACGGTTAAAATCCCCCTCGGGGATTGGAAAAGACCCGCGGCCGCCATCCGGAGCGCGGCTGGAAAGAGAGCGGCCGAGGTTACTCCGGCGGTCCGGCTGGCCTTTTCCATTCAGCTCGGGGCTTATCAGACCCTGGAAGACGGGATCGAGCAGTCCAGGCTTTTCGGCGAGCAGGGACTGGATAAGCAGCTCTACATTGTCCCCCTGCATCTGGTGCAGCTGGGCGGGAGATGGTACAGGCTTTTTTACGGAGGCTTTCCCTCTAAATCCGCCGCCCGGGCCGAGCTGGACCACCTGGTCGAGCGTGGCGTGGTCAAAGCCGGAAGCGGGAGGATTGTCGAGACCTCCCTGGCGTTTAGTCTGGGGGATTATGCGGACCGCGCCTCCGCGGAGCAGAAACGCAGCGAATACATGACGCGCTGGAACATCCCCTCGTACGTTTTTGCGCTGGAGAAACGGGATGACTCCCAGCTTTACCGGCTCTATACCGGCGCTTTTGAGGGAAAAGAGCAGGCTTCTTTCCTGGCGGACCGTATTGCCGAGGCCGGACTGAGCCAGGTGCTGGTGGAAAGGCTGGGTTATTGGCCGCTGAATTGAAATCTAGAGTGATTGCCAACAAGTTTTTTCCTTTTTGAACCAGCGTTCGAGTTTAATGAATCTTTGAATGACCAGAGTATTTTGGCAATCGCTCTAATTCGACACTACTTGTATGGATTGCCTTTTAGTCTAATAAGCGCCCTTTCGGAAGCCAATCAGCTTAAGAGGTTTTTATTAGTTGCCGGCTGCAAAAGGATGCCGGGATGGCTCTTCAGGATAGCCGACCCTTTCCAGGTCGAATCCAAACCGCAAAGAATTTTAGCAGCCACTATGCATTTAGTTTTCAGGATCGGAAGCGATGAGCATAATCGCCGATGCATTGAAAAAAGCCCAGGGCCGCAGCGGACAGCGAGTCGAGGAGCCGCCTCCCTTTGATTTGAAAAAGGACGAGGGGCCGCCCGCTGTGGCGCAGAAACCGCCGGAAAAGCCTCCGGTGGTGAGGGCCGCCCCGAAAGCCGGAGCCGTGGATGCCGCGGTCGCGGTCAAAGCCGCGCCGCGCGCGGTACCCCTTGCCAAAGGTGCGGTGCCCAAAGCGAAAGCCTTGAAGACCCGGCGCTGGAATATTCGGATCCCGATAATTTTTATGGTCATCCTTACGATTGCCGCCGGCCTGATCTATTACGTAAACCGGATTTATCTGCCCGGGCTGGAAAGAGGCGGCATTGTCGTTACGGCGCCGGAAAAAAAGCTTGAGCAGACCGCGCCAGGAGGCGGAGCGCCGGGCGAGATCGTAATACCGGAAGAAGTTAAGACTGCTCCCCAGTTGGAGGCATTTGCCGCTCCTGAAAAAGAGACTGTCAGGCCTGGGGTACTGGAAGAGGCCGCGCCGCTGAAGGTTGAGCCGGCTGAGATACCGGCACAGACAGAGCCGGAGACACCACCGGCTGCGGTAATACCGGCGCCGAAGGAACCCGCCAGGGCCTTGCCGGCGGCGAAGACCGGGAAGCCCTCGGCTGAGGAGAAAATCCCGGGGCCCGCAGAATTAGCCGCGCAGGCCGGGCTTCCCACAGTCGCCACTGGTCTGGGAACTCCGCCGGCTGAGAAAAATCAGGTTCCGGCATTCACGGCGACGGTCCCCTTCGAAATCTCGGCCCGGGTAAAGCCTGAAGAACCGAAGCTCAGCGAGGACCTGTATCATTTCAACATGGCGGTATATTTCCAGCGGAAAAATGATATCCAGTCGGCTTTGGCCGAGTATGCCGAGGTAATCCGGCTCTCTCCCGAAAACGCCGAGGTTTACAGCAACATGGGCGTGCTCTACAACCAGATAGGAGAGTACGGACAGGCGGTGGCGGTTTTGCAGAAAGCTCTGCTGATCGATCCAGGCTACAGCAAAGCCCACAATAATATCGGGCTGGCCTATTACCAAAGCGGCCAACTGGACCAGGCGCTGGAGCATTTGACCCGCGCGACGGAGCTGGAGCCGGCCAATATAGAAAGCTACAGCAACCTGGGCCTGGTGTACAAAGGCATGAACGAGAGTAAGAAGGCTGAGGAGGCTTTTCAACGAGCCCTGGCAATCGATGCCGGTTATGCCGCAGCCCACTATAACCTGGGCGTACTCTATGATGAATCCGGCCGTCTGGCCGAAGCCCGGCGCCAGTACGAGGCCTTTATCGCCGGAGGCGGGGGTGCTCCCGATCTGGTGGCCCGGGTGCAGCGCCGCCTCGAGAAACTGACCCAGCCCTGAACCGCCAAATCTTCAAGTTCATGATCCGGGTTAATCCTGGCAGTACCGCAATTCCAACCTTCCAGAATTCCGCATCTCCGCCAATCCAGGAGCTGTCCCACTGAATACCGTTTAGTTTAACGCCGCCACGGATCCAGAGAGTCGAGGCCGGGATCGTTAAACGGGATATTGTGTCTCACCGCAATTTTCGGCATATTGATTTAACCATTCGCCGATAACAGATTAGCGGCTGTTAACTTCTGGCCGCTTTCGCGGTAGTAAATACGAACACGGGGTAAGCCAATGTCCGCCGAAATCTCGCCAGGCCGGTCGAAGAAGGAAAACATAGAAGCCCGTCTGGCTACCCTGCCGGCTCGGCCCGGAGTGTATTTGATGCGCGATTTCCAGGGCCGGATACTCTATGTCGGCAAGGCCAAGGTTTTGGCTAACCGGGTGCGCAGCTACTTCCGCGGCCGTCCCTCCAACCCCAAGGTCGCCGCCCTGGTGCAGCGTATCGCGGACCTGGAATACATTGTGACCGACAGCGAGGTTGAGGCGCTGATCCTCGAGAGCAACCTGATCAAGGAACACCGGCCGCGTTATAATGTCGATCTGAAAGATGACAAGCGCTATCCCTATCTCAAGGTTACGCTCAACGAAACCTTCCCCAGAGCCTTTGTCACCCGCCGTTACCAGAGTGATGGAGCGCGTTATTACGGTCCCTATACCAATGCCGGGGCGCTGCGCACCACGCTCGAGGTCCTGCGTAAAGTATTTCCGCTGCGCACCTGCAAGTTCAACCCACCGGAAACCAGAGGCGTCCGGGAATGCCTGAATTATCACCTGGGCAACTGTTCCGGTCCCTGTTTCGGCCATATTTCCCGCGAGGACTACCAGGGGATGTTGCGGGAAGTCCTGCAATTTCTGGATGGAAAGACCGAGAACATCGAGCAGCGCCTGCAGGAGCGGATGCAAAAGGCCAGCCTGGAGCTTGAATTTGAACTCGCCGCACGCTGCCGGGACCAGCTTGCGGCAGTCCGCAAGGTAAGCGAGCGCCAGAAAATGTACGATCTGGCGGGCAGCGATGCCGATATATTGGCGTCGGCCGTGGATGGCCACGACGCGTGCGTGGTGATTCTCAAGGTGCGCGGCGGCAAGCTGCTGGGCAGCGAGCACCGGATGCTGCGCAATACCCTGGGCGAGCCGCCGTCCTCGGTGCTCAACGCCTTTATCGGCAGGAACTACCTGGGAGACCGGGATTATCCCGGTACCGTGTACCTGGGGCAGGAGATCGAGGACCGGGAAATATACGAGACTCTTTTGAGCCGCAGGGCTGGAAGGAAAGTGCACCTGCTGGTGCCCGAGCGCGGAGAAAAGGCCCGGCTGGCGCGAATGGCCGAAAAAAACAGCCAACTGCTGTTGGAGGAGGTTATCTTGCACCGTCAGCAGGCGCGCCAGCGGGTGCCCGAGGCCTTGCTCGGCCTGCAGAACACGCTCCGGCTGCCGCGCCTGCCGCGCCTGATAGTCTGTTTCGATGTCTCCAACATCCAGGGTGCCTACCCGGTGGCCGCGATGAGCTGTTTCCGCAATGGAAAGCCGCTCAAGAACGGCTACCGGCGCTTCCGTATCCGGCAGACCGAAGGGCAGGATGACTTTGCGATGATCCACGAGGCGGTAGGGCGTTATTTCGAACGGGTGGCCGCGGGAGAGATCGAGAGCCCGCAGCTGGTGGTAATCGATGGCGGAAAGGGACAGCTCGGCGCCGCGCTCGAGGCGCTCGCGGAAATCGAACTGGAGGCGCCGCCGCTGGTGGCGCTGGCCAAAAAGGAGGAGGAGCTCTATCTTCCGGGCGAACCGGAACCCTTTGCACTGTCCAGGCGCAGCGAAGCCCTCCGGCTTCTGCAGTGCATCCGGGATGAGGCCCACCGCTTCGCGGTCGGCTATCACCGGAACGTGCGCAAGAAACAGACTATGCGTTCGGCCCTGGAAGATATTCCGGGAATCGGCCCGGCCCGGACCCGGGCCCTGATCGCTGAATTCGGCTCTCCGGCCGCGGCGGCCCGGGCAGGCGAGGAACGCCTGGCCGAGGTAAGGGGTATATCACCGCTAATGGCCCGAAAGATTATCGGACACATCAGGGAAGTGGAGGGGAATGCTTAAAGTTCTGAAAATGCCTGTCGAGCCGCTCGGCTCGAATTGTTATCTGGCCTGGGATTCGGCGAACAATCAGGCGGTGATTATCGATCCGGGGGGCGAGGGCGAGCGAATCGTGGCTACGGTGGAAAAGCACGGCCTCGAGGTGCAGCTTATTCTCAATACGCATGGCCACGGGGATCATATCGCCGCCAACGGAATGCTTAAGAAGCGCTTCGGCGTGCCGATCCTGATCCACGAGGCCGATGCGCCGATGCTCACCGACCCGCTGCGCAACATGTCCGCCATCTATGGCTTCCCGGTGACCAGCCCGCCCTGTGATGGCTTTCTGGTGCCGGGAGAAAAGATCGCTTTCGGCCGGCTGGCCTTCCATGTCCTTCACACTCCGGGACACAGTCCGGGAGGGGTTTCACTCTACAGCGGGGGCTGCGTTTTTACCGGAGATGTCCTGTTTTTCGGCTCGGTCGGCAGGTACGACCTCCCGGAGGGAGATGAAACGCTGCTGATCCGTGGCATCCGGGAGCAGCTGCTGACCTTGCCGGAGGAGACCCAGGTTTATCCGGGCCACGGCCAGAACACCACTATCGGGATGGAGAAAAGGTGCAACCCGTTTCTGGTTTGAAAGGCTCCGACGGCCGGGACAGCCTGGACCGCGCATTCCGCCTCTTCTGCCTTGAGCGCTTCGAGGATTACCTGGTTTTCGAGCGCAACCTGGCGAAAAACTCCATCCTGGCCTACCGTCGCGACCTCGAATGTTTTATCCGCGAAATGGCCGCGCGCCATGTTTCCGGACCGGAAAGCGTGGATCGCGCCCTGGTGGCAGACTACTTGAACGCGCTGGCCGGACTCCCCCTGGCGGCCAGCTCGCTGGCCCGCTGCCTGAGTGTCCTGCGGCTCTATTTCCGCTTTCTGGCCGGTGAAAAAGAGATCTCCCACGATCCGACAGACACAATCGAGCTGCCCCGGCAGTCGCGCCGACTGCCCGGCGTGCTGACTATCGAGGAGATTCTCGCCATGCTCGGAGCGGTGGATACCTCCAGCCGCGGGGGCCTGCGGGACAAAGCGCTGATCGAGCTGATGTACGGCACCGGGATGCGGGTATCCGAGGTCGTGGGGTCGGGGCTGGAAGATTTGCGGTTGAAAGAGGAGGTAATTCTGGTATTCGGCAAAGGCTCCAAAGAAAGAGTCGTCCCGCTTGGCGCTCACGCGATCCGGGCCCTGGGGGACTACCTGAAAATCGAGCGTCCGCTGCTTGACCGCCATGGCCGGGGCGCGGGCAGGCTTTTCCTCAACCTGCGTGACGGCGATCCGCTGACCCGGATGGGCATCTGGAAAATCCTGCGCAAGTATGCGCTCAGCGCGGGAATCGAAGCCAAGGTCCATCCGCACATGCTTCGGCACTCATTCGCCACCCACCTGGTCGAGAACGGGGCGGACTTGCGGGCTGTCCAGGAGATGCTGGGGCACGCCGATATCTCGACCACCAAAATTTACTCGCATCTAAGCGGAGAAACCCTGCGCCAGGTCCACCGGGAATACCATCCCCGGGCCTGATTCAGGAATTTGCCGCCGGATCTGGCAGGTTTTGAGTAACCCGCTGTTGCTGAGCTCTTATTTCGCGCCGGCCGGGCGCTGAAATATTCCCCCCGGACCCAGGCAAAGAGCAGGTTCCCTCACCGTCCCGGCCGCATGGCCGGGCGGAGGAGCAGGCCGCTAATGCAGGAACATATTAGCGGATGGGCGGTACAATCTTTTATAAAAGCGCCATACGAAGGCGCAAAACCGGAGAAAGGCGCCAAATATCATTGCGCCGGCTGATTATCGGATGTTGCAGCGGTAGCGGTTACCGGAAGAATTATTCCCGGCTGCGGACTGAATTCCAGCAGAAATTGTTCCGAATCAAATAGCTTTTCAGATCTTGAAGGTCTGTTTCAGCTTGTAGCCCATAATCCTTGTATAAAGCCTGGCCTGGCCCTTCAGATCGTCGGTTTTTTCCACTGGGAAAACCAGGATCGAGGAGCTGGCTGTTTTTCTCTCTACTTTACCCTGGATGGTATTGTTCCGTCCATCCTTGAGAATTGTCTCTGTCTCGTCGATTTCGTTCGAAATATCATAACCCTTGCTGTTATCAAAATCGAGCTGAAAAGCGATATGGTCTTCTTTATAGCCATTGCCCAGGTAGGTTAGAACATAAGAGAATTTGACAAAATTCTCGCGAACGACAACTCCGAAGCTGCCTTTTTTCTCAACCGAATCGGCTGAAAATACGTTTGCAGCAGTTGCCAGGCAGAAGACGACTAACCAACAGTAACGCATCCAAAAATATTTCATTGGCGGTTGACCTCCTTTAAATTGTTCCGGGAATTTATGAGTAATAAACTGAGTATATCAGTTATCGACCCGGATGAATAAATATTTAATTCTCCCGGCCAATGCCGCGCAGGCCGGGTGGACTGAGAATAGTTTATAATCATTCAACTGATTATAATAATAAAAGTTAACAGGATTTACCACTTAATGTCAAGAATTTAGCAATATTATTTTTAAATAGGGATTGAAAAAATTCGTCAGATAGTTCTAGAAGCGCTAAAGCTGGCGCACCGGCCTTCGACGGTGGCTCGCTCCCCGGGAGATGGTTTGAGCCTGAAGATCGCTTGCGGCCGGGTTACCGCGCTGCTCGGCGCGAGCCGGGGATTTCGCACCTCTCTGCTCAGGGTGCTGGTGGGCCTGGAAGGGCCTGAGTCGGGCGCAGTTTATCTTGGAGACAGTGAGGGAGCAAGGCTGTCCGGTCTTCACGAATCCGGACTGTCCGTAGCTTATCTTCCCTTCCCGGGTGAGGAAATATTCACCGGTACGACTGTCGCTGAGGAACTGTCTTTCCATGCCTCGAAGAGCTCCGCTCTGGAGGAAAGACTCGCCGGTCTGCAGGAGCAGATCGAGTTTCCGTTCAGCGACACGAGCGGTCGCTCGGTCTGGGAGCTGAGCGACAGTGAGCGGCGCGGCCTTCTGCTGGTCTCACAGGCTCTGGCCCTGCCGGATTTCTGGGTCTGCGAGGAACCAGGCGAAATATTCGATGGGCGGCGGGAGAAAGAAGTACGGCTGTTCCTGCGCGGCGAGGCCGCGCGGGGGGCCGCGGTCCTGCTGTCATTTTCCGCATCCGGTACGGCCGCATTCTGGGCCGAGAATCTGGCGGTGCTTGATCCGGATGGCAAGCTTCTTTACGCGGGAGAACCAGGCGGTCTCACGCCCGAAGCCGCCGAATCCGCTGGCTGGAACCGCTGGATTTTACCGGCGCGGGATGCAGCCGGGCTTAAAGCCGGAAGAGAAGCCGGTTAGAGATCTCTTTTTCGGTCGCACCGGATAGAATATCCGGTAATTTCTGATAGGATAAATTCTTACGGCACTGGCTGCCGGCCTGATTAAAGGAGGATCGTTTTTTCTTGACTGGAATATAAATTCAACCTATTTTTGGGGATGTATATTTTCTGATGAACACCTTATCCGCTAATGCCTTAACCGACCGGCCGGATAAGTTGTCCGCCGGCTGGTTTTGACCCCGGGTGATTTAAGGGGCGACTCGCGCAAGCTTGAATTTCTCCCAACCGCATTATTACACAAAGGATGGAAATATGCGCCGGATATTGATTTTACTCACGATTCTCTCGATCTGGATTATCTCTGTGGCCTCCTCGCCGGTGGTTACCGGGGCCAAAGTGCGGATGAAATCAAAGAAGTTCGAGGAAACCGTGCAAGTGCTCGAGGAAAATAAAGGCAAGTATCCGGATGACCCGGAGTTGTTTTATTACCTGGCCCGGGCCTACGCCGGTATCGCCCAATGGGCGGATGCCGGGAAAAATTTCAGTGTGGCCCTGGAGAAAAATCCAGACCGGGAGTTAAGGAAAGAAATCGACAAGTACCGCGATAACTACTGGGCCCAGTTTGTCAAAGAGGCCACGGCCCTGCTGGGCCAGAAAAGGTTCACCGATGCGATCGGCAAATTCCAGATTGCCAATATTATCAATCCCGAGCGAAAAGAAAGCTACGAGAACCTCGGTATCGCTTATCTCGAGCAGGCGCAGATTTTCCAGTCCGCGGAACCTCCCAAGCCAGACAGCGCCAACCTCTATTTCGACAGTTCGATTGAAAGCCTGAAAAAGGCTATCGAGCTGGATCCGCAGGATGAGCAGTTCCAGAAGAACCTAGGCCAGGCCTACATCGCCGCCGGCAAAGAAGGGGAGGCGGTGGAAGTCTTTGAACAATATCTCGAGAAGTTTCCGGATGATATTACCGCACAGAAAAAGCTGGCCACGATTTACATGACCCGCAAGGAATTCCCAAAGGCCGTTGACATGTACGATGGCCTGCTGGCGGATGCCGGCGTGGAATTGAGCGCGGCGGATTATTTCAATGCCGGAACCTGCTACTACCAGGAGTACATGAAAATCTTCAAGGCTGAAGATGAGGCGACCAAGAAGAAAGCCGCCGAACTGCTGGGCAAGGCCGCCGATGCATACACAGAGGTGGTGGCTCAGGATCCGACAGACTGCGAGTCGGGTGAGCAGCTTTACTATATCTGCATTACTCAGGAGAAATGGCAAGAGGTAATCAAGACCATTGAGATGATGCTTACCAATGGCTGCGAGCGCAGTTATGTTACCCTGTCCAACCTGAGCGTGGCTTATACGAAAATTAACAACATGGAAAAAGCCAAGCAACTGTATGAGGAAGCCCAGGCCAAGAAGCCCAATGAAGGCGGGAAATCGAATTGACTTTTATCTTGGAAAAATCTTTTCCGATAGTTCGCAAAAATTATTCAGCTACCGAAAAAACCTTTCATTTGCCTGTCCTGGGCTTTTGAAGGGTTTTTTCTAAACAGTGGAATTATGGCACAGGAAGCGAAAAACACGGAAAAACTGGTGCTCGACGCGCAGATGCTTAACCGCTCGATGCAGCGGATCGCGCATGAAATCCTCGAGCGCAACCAGGGATCAGCCTCCCTGCTGATCGTCGGAATCCAGACCCGGGGAGTGAATCTGGCCGAGCGGCTGGCCGCTTTTATCCGCAGTATCGAGGGCGGGGTGGTACCGATCGGCAAGCTGGACATCACGCTCTACCGCGATGATCTGCGCCACACGGCCGTGCAGCCGGTCGTCCGGAGCACGGATCTGCCGCCGGACATTACCGGTAAGTCGGTGGTGCTGGTCGATGATGTCCTGTTTACCGGCCGGACGATCCGGGCGGCGCTGGATGCCCTGGTGGATTTCGGCCGGCCGGCGGTGATCATGCTGGCGGTGCTGATTGACCGGGGCCATCGGGAACTGCCGATCCAGGCGGATTTCATCGGAAAAGCCATTTCCACCGGCCAGGATGAAGAAGTAGTGGTCAGGGTGCGGGAGGTGGACGGCAGCGACGGGGTGTGGCTGAAAACGCTGTGACCCGGCCCGGGCTTTTTGTAGCCTGAGTTATCATTCAACCTTCTCAACGACAGTCTAAAATATGCAATTCACCCGCAAGCATCTCCTGGGTCTCGAGGAATTGACCGCGGATGAAATCCGCATGATCCTCGACACCTCAGTACCGTTCAAGGAAATCAGTGAAAGGCAGATCAAGAAAGTACCCGTCCTCCGTGGCAAAACCATCATTAACCTTTTCTTTGAACCCAGCACCCGCACCCGGACATCTTTCGAATTCGCTGAAAAAAGACTGAGCGCCGACACGATCAATGTCGGAATATCCCAGAGCAGCGTGGTCAAGGGTGAGACTCTTGTCGATACTGCCCGTAACCTTGAGGCCATGCGGATCGATATGGTGGTGATCCGGCACTCGGCCTCCGGCGCTCCGGCTTTCCTCTCCCGGAGGATCGATTCCAATGTAATCAACGCCGGCGACGGCTGGCACGAACACCCCACCCAGGGATTGCTGGACATGCTCACCATCCGGGACCATTTCGGCCGGCTCGAAGGCTTGAAGGTGGTGATTGTCGGCGATATTCTCCACAGCCGGGTGGCGCGCTCTAATATCTGGGGCCTGAAGAAGATGGGGGCGGAGGTCGGTGTCTGCGGCCCGCCCACCCTCGTTCCGCGGGCGATTGCCTCCCTGGGAGTGAAAATTTACCCGCGGATCGAGGATGTGCTCGCGGAGGCCGATGTCCTGAATGTGTTGCGCATTCAGCTGGAGCGCATGCACTCGAACATGTTCCCCTCTCTCGGCGAGTACAACAAGCTCTATGGGATTACTACGGCCAAGCTGGAAAAGGCCGGCCGGGATGTGCTGATCCTGCACCCGGGACCGATGAACCGCGGCGTCGAAATCGATTCGGATGTGGCGGATGGCGGGCATCAAGTGATTCTCAAGCAGGTCACCAATGGAGTGGCGGTCCGCATGGCCGTGCTGTTCCTGCTCTCCGGCGGCATACCCGCCGGCGCCTCGGAAGCCGCCAGAATGAGCGAAAGCTGATTGTTTTCAGGGGAAAGAAGTCAGGGGACAGAAGTCAGGAGTAAAGCAGAACAGGAGAACGCAACAAACCCATTCAACGGTAAAATGCTGAAAAACCGATTCTGACTTTTGGCTCCTGAATTCTGTATTCTTGATGATCGTTCTGCCGGAATGGTAGCTTTTACTCTCAAGATATTATCTATAAACACTTTACTTGCTTAGCATAAAAGGCAGGTGAGTTTTGGAACGTCTTTTAATTCGCGGGGGCCGGCTGCTCGACCCCAAAAACAAAGTGGATGGTCAGTTCGATCTGCTGATCGAGAACGGGAAAGTGGCACAGGTCGGCCGGAACCTGCCGGATGGAGGGGGCGGCGCGCGGATACTGGAGGCCAAGGGGAAAACCGTTGTCCCGGGCCTGATAGACATGCACGTCCACCTGCGCGAGCCCGGCCGTCCGGATGAGGAAACAGTCGAGAGCGGGTGCCGGGCCGCGGTGGCCGGCGGGTTTACCGCCCTGGGCGTAATGCCGAACACGGACCCGGTGACCGACAATCAGGCGGCAATCGGCTATATTATCCGCGAGGCGATCCGCGCCGGCAACAGCCGGGTCTATCCGGTCGGCGCGATAACCAAGGGGATCAAGGGCGAAAGCCTGGCCGAGATGGGCGCGATGCTCGACGCCGGCGCGGTGGCTTTTACCGATGACGGCCATTGCGTGGCCAGCGCGGAGGTGATGCGTAAGGCGCTGACTTATTCGCTGATATTCGGCGTGCCGATGATCCAGCATTGCGAAGATCCTACGCTGGTGGGCGATGGGGTGATGAATGAGGGTCTGATGTCCGCCCGCTTGGGCCTGGCCGGTATCCCGGCGGAGAGCGAGGAAATAATCGTTTACCGCGACTGCGCCCTGGCCCGTCTGACCGGCGCCAGGCTCCACATAGCCCATATCTCGGGCCGGCGCTCGGTGGAGGTGGTCCGGCGATTCAAGGAAGAGGGGGTCAAGGTTACCGCCGAGGCGACGCCGCACCATTTTACCCTGACCGAGGAAGAGGTGGAAGGCTATAACACCAATGCTAAAATGGCTCCCCCCCTTCGCAGCCGGGCGGATTTGGAAGCCCTGCGCCAGGGTTTGGCCGATGGGACCATCGACTGCATCGCTTCGGATCACGCCCCGCACCACTACGATGAAAAGGAAACCGCGTTCGCCGATGCCCCGAACGGCGTAATCGGGCTGGAAACCTCTTTCCCGGTCTCCTACACCGAGCTGGTCCTGGGAGGGGTGCTGGATCTGAACACGCTGATTACGCGGATGAGTGTCACGCCTGCGGCTATCCTCAAGCTGCCTGGAGGCTCCCTGGGCCAGGGCGACCAGGCCGATGTCACGGTTCTGGACCTCGATACCGACTGGGAGATTGACAAGAGTAAGTTTAATTCGAAGAGCCGCAACACGCCGTTCCACGGCCGCAAAGTCAGGGGGCGGGCCGTGGCGACGATTGTCGGCGGCCGTCAGGTCTGGAAGCTCTGATATTTTAACCGCGCGAAAAAAGCGCTCCTC
>MFIX01000040.1:0-5615 GCA_001780825.1 Candidatus Glassbacteria bacterium RIFCSPLOWO2_12_FULL_58_11
CAGCCGGGAAGGGCCTCGCCCAGCGGCTCGAAAGCCTTGTGCTGGAGTTGCACTCTTCCGGCAAAATTGGTGACCGTACCCTCACGCTCGGGGTAGGCGGCCGCTGGCAGCACGATTTTCGCCAGCGTGCTGGTCCGGTTGCTGTTGGTCCCCAGGTAGATCACCAGCGGTATTTTCTCCAGCAGTTCCTGCCAGCCCGCGCTCCACTCTTCCGGCAGGCCGAGCAAATCGTGGTAGAAAATCAACAGGGCGCTGATCTTACCCTTAGCGGCGGAGGATTTGAGCTCTTTAAGGCTGCTGATCTCCGGCGAGCTGTCGGTCAGGCCGAGCAGCTCCGCGCCTCTGGTATTCGGGTTCTTATCCTTCTTGCGCAAGATATTGTCTTCGGTGGGTTCGAACGCAGTGGCCGAGCTGAAAGCCAGCCGCGTCCCCGGAAGCTGCTCGGCGGCTACCCGTTTCAGCAGGTAAAGCTCCTCATTAGCGGCCTGCGGCGAGACCAGCAGCGCCACCTCGGTATCCGGATCGGCGGCTCTTTTACGCAATTCTCCGGCAGTGTACTCGAGGGCGGTTTGCCAGTCCGGATTTTCGCCCTGGCCGGAGTTGCGCACGGTAATGCCGGTAATCCGGTCGCCATCATCGACAAACTTGAAGCTGTAGCGGCCCTCATCGCACATCCACCACTGGTTGACCTCGCCGTTGAAACGCGGCTTGAGGCGCGAGAGCCTGCGGCCCTCGTTCTTCCAGGGGCGCTTAAGGTTGTAATTAATAAAGATATTGCAGCCCCTGGAGCAGCGCGGGCAAATCGAATCCGCGCTTTCGAGGTACCAGACGCGGGTCTTGAAACGGAAATCATAGTCCAGCAGGGCGCCGACCGGGCAGATATCGACGACATTGGCTGAGTAGGGATTGTCCAGGGTCTGGCCCGGAAAAACATCGATGACCTCGCGGTCGCCGCGCTGGAACATCCCCAGCTCGCTGGTTTTCGGGATTTCGGCGCAAAAACGCACGCAGCGGCTGCAGAGAATGCAGCGCTCCTGGTCCAGCATCACGTGCGGGCCGATCCGGACCGCTTTCTTCTCTTTCTTGACCTTGTTTTCTTTGACCCGGGAGAGATACAGCCCGTGGGTCATGTAGTAGATCTGGAGCCCGCATTCCCCGGCCTGGTCGCAGACCGGGCAGTCCAGCGGGTGATTGACCAGGTGGAACTCGAGCATGGACTTGCGCGCCTTTTTGACCCGCTCGGTCTGAGTATGGACCACCATGCCCTCGCCGACAGTCATATAGCAGGCGATCTGGAGCTTGGGAATTTTTTCGATCTCGATCAGGCACATCCGGCAGGCCCCGGCAATCGAGAGCCCCGGATGGTAACAGTAGTGCGGAATGGCGATCCCCACGCTCTTGGCTGCTTCGAGGATGGTCGTGCCCTCGGCGAACGAGTATTCTTTCCCGTCGAGAACCGTTTTCACCATATTGACTTCCTGCGCGCTCAAATTTCCTCTCCCGCGCTCTTCTTTCCCGAGGCCGCCGGTACTTTGGCGGCGGATACTTTCGCCTCGAACTCGGCCCTGAACTTCTTGACAAAACTCAGCACCGGCAGGCTGGCGGCATCGCCCAAGGGGCAGATCGTGTTGCCGCCGATCATCCCGGCCACATCGTACAGGTCATCCAGGTCCTGCGAGGTCCCCTCGCCGGAGGCCACGCGCTCCATGATCCGGGTCATCCAGCCGGTGCCCTCGCGGCAGGGTGTACACTGCCCGCAGGACTCGAAAGCGTAGAAGCGGCAGATGCGCAGCAGCACCTTGACCATGTCGGTGGTTTCATCCATGATTATCATCCCGCCGCTGCCCAACATCGAGCCGATCTTGGCCAGGCTGTCGAAATCCAGGTTGACATCAATCTCATCGGCGGTCAGGACCGGACAGCTGCTGCCCCCCGGAATGACAGCCTTGAGCTTGCGGTCGCCGCGGACTCCACCGGCGTGATCGAAGATCAGCTCGCGCATCGGAGTGCCGAGAGATAGCTCGTAAACACCGGGCTTTTTCACGTGGCCGCTTATCCCGAACAGCCGCGCCCCGCCGTTGCGCTCGACCCCCAGCTTGGCGAAATACTCCGGGCCTTTATCGATCACGATCGGCACATAGGAAAGGGTCTCGACATTGTTGATAATCGTGGGCTTGGAGAACAGGCCCTTGACCGCGGGGAACGGCGGCTTGAGCTTGGGCCAGCCCTTGAAACCTTCGAGGCTCGAAAGCAGGGCGGTCTCCTCGCCGCAGATATAGGCCCCGGCGCCGCGGTGCAGGTGGACCTTGATGTTCTTGTGGGAGCCGAAAATGTTCTTTCCCAGAAATCCGGCATCCTCGGCCTCTTCAATCGCCCGCTCCAGCGACTGGGTCGGCTGGTAGTATTCGCCGCGGACATAGATATAGATGTCCTCGGCGTTGATCGAGCAGGCGGCGATAATCGCCCCTTCGAGCAGCAGATGCGGGGCCTTGAGCATGATATGGCGGTCCTTAAAAGTCCCCGGCTCGGATTCATCCGCATTGACCACCAGGTATTTAGGCCCCTCGGCATCCTTGGGCACGAAGCTCCATTTCATGCCGGCGGGGAAGCCGGCGCCGCCCAGGCCGCGCAGGTTGGCTGCCTTGACCGTACTGAAAATTTTGTCCGGAGGCCAGCTTTCTGTAACCACCTTGCGGGCCGCTGCGTACCCGCCATTGGCCTCGTAAATCGGCAGCAGGTTGGCATCCTCGATCTCGAAAAAGCGGGTGATCAATTTTACCTTGGCCATCGGCTACTCCACGCTGTCGAGCAGCTTATCCAGCTTCTCGACCGTCAGGTTGCCGTACAGCTTGTCATCGATCATCAGGCAAGGCGCCATTTCGCAGGCTCCCAGGCACTCCACTGTCCAGAGGGTGAACTTATTGTCCTTGGTGGTTTCGCCCGGGCCGATCCCCAGCTTTTTCTCCACCTTCGCCAGCATGTCCTCGGCGCCGCAAAGCATGCAGCTTACATTGTTGCAGAGCAGCATCAGGTGTTTACCGACCGGGTTCTCCAGGTACATGGTGTAGAAGGTGACGATCTGGTGAACGTAGGAAGCCGGCAGGTCGAGCAGGCTGGCCACATAGAGCTCCACCTCCGGGCTGATATGGCCGAATTGTTTCTGCGCCAGATAGAGCACATCCCCGATCGCCGCTTTTTTCTGCGGGTAGTGCTCGATGATTTCCTCGACCCGTTTTTTTTCTTTATCAGGAAATGATACGGACATTCGCGATCCGGTCTCCGGTTTGAATTCAACGGTCCAGTTCGCCGGCGATCATATTGACCGAGCCGAACGTGGGAACGATGTCGGCGATCATGTCGCCGGTCAACAACTCATGAAGCGCGGCCATGGGGAAGAAGCAGGGACCCCGGCAGCGGGAGCGCATGGGACGTCCCGTACCGTCCGAAACCACGTAAAAGCCGAGTTCGCCATTGGCACCCTCGACTGCATGGTAAGCCTCGCCTACCGGCGGGCGGACGCCCCAGTTGTCCATGATTTGCATGAAATGCGCCATCAGGCCTTCGATGTTCCCATAGGTCTCCTCCTTGGAGGGCAGGGTCATCGTCCGCTCGCCAACCAGATTCACTCCCTCGGCGGTACGCGAATCCGTGCCATCCAGGGTCAAATCTACCCTGGCTTTGGCATCCGCATAGTCTTTAACTTTTCCGCGCTTGGCGTCTTCCACCATGTCGGCACCGCTGAGTTCGCGGCCATAGGCATCAACCGCAATCGCGCCGGGCGGGATCTGTTCCAGGGCCTGCCGGATAATCCTGGCGCTCTGGCGCATCTCCTCCATCCGGACCAGGTAGCGGCTGTAGTTGTCCCCATCCAGGGCAATCGGAATCTCGAAGTCGAAACGGTCGTAAACCAGATAGGGCAGATCCTTGCGGACATCGTAGGGCACGCCGACCGCCCGGAGCATCGGACCGGTGATACCATAGGCAATCGTGCGCTCGCGGTCCATCACGCCGATGCCTTTGAGCCGGTCGATAAAGATGCGGTTGCGGGTGAGCAGCTTGTCCACCTCGAGGATGATCTTGTCGATCTCTTTCAGCGAGCGCAGCATCTTGTCCTCGAACCCGAGCGGCAAGTCGCCTTTCACTCCGCCGATCCGGACATAGGAAATAGTGATCCGGCCGCCGGTGATCCATTCGATCAGGTCGTAGAGGAACTCACGGGCTTTCATGAAATAGAGGAAGACGGTCATCGCGCCGACTTCCATTGCCGCGGCGCCGATACAGGTGAGATGGTCAACGATGCGGCTGATTTCGGAGACGATCACCCGGATGTACTGGCTGCGCTCGGGTACGCTGACTCCGAAGAGCTTCTCCACGGCGAGAGCCCAGCCGACATTATTGATCAGCGGGCTGACATAATTGAGGCGGTCTGTATAGGGAAAGGCCTGGTTCCAGCCGACATGCTCGGTGTCTTTCTCGAAGCAGCGGTGAAGGTAGCCGATCTCGACCTCGCAGCCCAGCACGCGCTCGCCCTCAAGCTCGGTGACTATCCGGATCACGCCGTGCATTGCCGGATGGGAGGGCCCCACATTGAGCATCAGGCTCTCGGTGCGGCGGTTCTTTTTTCCGTTGACGGCTTTTTCCATTTTCTCGCTCTGCCGGTCAAGAATAATCAGTTTTTCGGGCCGATCAGCGGCTGGCGCTTATTGATCGGATAATCGCGCCTCAGAGGATGGCCCTCGAACGGCTCGTACATCAACAGGCGCTTCAGATTCGGATGGCCGGTAAACACGACCCCGAACATGTCCCAGGCCTCACGCTCGAGCCAGTTGGCCACGGGATAGAGGTCGCTGATCGTGGCTGCCTCGCAGTTTTTTTCATCCAGCCGGATTTTCACCCGCAGGCGCTCGTTACGGTCCAGGCAGTGGAGGTGATAGACCACCTCGAAACGGGGCTTGCGGGGCAGGTAGTCCACCCCGAACAGATCGACCAGCATTTTGAAATCCAGCCGGGGCTCATCCCGGAGCCAGGCGATAACATCGTGGATCCGTTGCGGGTCCACGACAGCCAGCAGGTCGCCCTTGTCCCGGCCGCATTCGAGCATCGTCTCGCCGAACTTTTCTTTCAGCGCGTTGAGCGTGGCGTTGTCTTCCACCGGTTCCATAGATGAACTTGAATTTCCTGCGAATTGTTTCCAAAAAAAGGCCGGAGGACGGCTCCGGCCAGCGGCTTAATATTCCTGTTTCTGCTTGGCGATCTTTTCCTGAAGAAGCATGATCCCCTGGAGCACTGTTTCCGGCCTGGGAGGACAGCCCGGGATATAGACATCCACCGGGACTATCGTGTCGATCCCCTGGACCGTGGCGTAGTTGTCGTAAAAGCCGCCGGTGCAGGTGCAGACTCCGAAGGCGATGACCCATTTAGGCTCGCACATCTGGTCGTAAACCCGTTTCATCAGCGGCGCGATTTTATGGCTGATCGTTCCGACCACGAACAGGAGGTCCGCCTGACGGGGAGTGAAGCGCGGAAAGGCGGCCCCGAACCGGTCGAGGTCGTAATGCGAGCTGGCCAGAGACATGTATTCCATGCCGCAGCAGGCGGTGACAAACGGGTAGGGA
>MFIX01000040.1:5647-17975 GCA_001780825.1 Candidatus Glassbacteria bacterium RIFCSPLOWO2_12_FULL_58_11
CTTGTCCAGGCGGCTGGTCAGGAAATTATCACCGCCGAGCAGAGTTCTCAGTGCCATTCCAGTCCCCCTCTGAGCCACTCATATATCAGTCCGAATGTCAGGATGAGGATAAAGAACATCGCCCCCGCAAATCCATAGCGGCCAACCGTGCCGAACGAGGAGATCCAGGGATAGAGGAAAATCACCTCGATGTCGAAAACAATGAACAGGATGGCCACGACATAAAAGTGGATCGGGAACTGTTTGCCCGGCTCCTCGAACGGGACATTACCGCATTCGAACGGCCGTTCTTTTTCCCGGGTCATCTTGGATTTCGGCCCGATCAGGGCGCTGAGCAGCAAGGCGCCGCCTACAGTGATCGCGGTTATAACGAGGGTAAGGAGTATGGCTAAAAAATTATGCATGCGGTATGAGGTCTTATCTAAAGGGGCTGAGGGATAATCGGCGCTAAGCCGCTCTATTCTACTAAACCCTCAATGGTTTGTCCAGAAAAAACTCAGCTTCCTCCGGCTTACCGTAGAACTGTCCAATAGGTTATACCGCGCGGATTTCCGCTCAAAGATGAATCGCCTTCCCCGTAGCGGCCGCGGCCGCCTCCATGAGCGCCTCGGACAGCGTCGGGTGGGGATGTACCGCCTCGTGAAGCTGCAGGGCGGTGGAATCGAGCCACCTCGCCAGCGACGCCTCCGGGATCAGCTCGGTGGCCTCCGCTCCCAGGATATGCACGCCAAGCAGCCGGCCGCTATTTTTTTCGGCGATTACTTTTACGAAACCCTCGGTTTCTCCGGCGGCCAGGGCCTTGCCCAGCGGCCGGAAGGGGAATTTGCCGACCGCGAGGTCGAAGCCCAGCGCGGCCGCGGCGGATTCGCTGAGACCCACGCTGGCTACCTGCGGCTGGCAATACGTACAGCTCGGGATCAGCTCCGGCTCCACAAAGCGGCATTCCCGCCCCAGGATTCCGGCCACGGCCTCGAGGCCCTCCCGGGAGGCCGCGTGGGCCAGCAGGGGAGCTCCGATACAGTCGCCGATTGCCCGGACTCCCGGAGCAGCAGTCCTGTAAGTGCGGTCAACCGCGATGAAACCTTTTTTACATTCGACTCCCGCTTCCTCAAGCCCCAGCCCTTCTACATTGCCGGTCACGCCGACAGCGACCAGGATTTTGTCGCAGGAAATTAGCTCTTCATTCTCTGCCGTGGCGACCCTGACCTCCAATCCCTCTGCCTCCAGGTCTCTGATGCCGGCAACTTTTGAACCGGTCAGGATGTGCATCCCCTTTTTCTGGTACAGCCGGCGCAGCTCCTCCGAAACCTCCGCATCCTCGTTAGGCAGGATTCTCTCCAGCAGCTCGACCACGGTAACCTCGGAGCCGAACGTGTGGAAAAGGTAGGCGAATTCCAGGCCTATCGCTCCCCCTCCGACTATAACGATTGACCGGGGATTATGTTGCAGGACCAACGCCTCGCGGCTGGTGACTATTTTTTCGCCGTCCGGGGTGATTCCCGGCAGGGCTTTGGCGCGGGCCCCGGTGGCCAGTATGATATTTTTCGCTCTAAGCAAGTGTTCTTCCCGGCCCTCAACCTTGATCCGGCCCTCTCCGGCCAGGCTTCCCCGGCCCTGGATTACCGTTATCCCGTTTTTCTTCATCAGGTAGTTCACGCCGCGCATCACCCGGTCGGAAACCTGGCGGCTGCGGCGGACTATCGCCTCCCAGTCATAGCCCACCTCGCCGGTGGAAACGCCGAAATCCTCCGCGCGACGGCAAAGCTCGTAAACCTCGGCGCTGCGCAGCAGGGCTTTGCTGGGTATGCAGCCCCAGTTGAGGCAGACCCCGCCCAGACGGTCCGCCTCGACCAGCACGGTGGCCAGGCCCTCCTGCGCCGCCCGGATCGCCGCCACGTATCCGCCTGGCCCTCCGCCAAGGACCGCCAGATCGTAGGTTTTCTCAGCAGACATTTTTTGACTCCGTAATTATGATACCAATTCAGAAGCCAGTCAGGCCTTAAACTCCCGAATGGAAGCCGTGAATATTAGCCGGCCCCCGGCTAAATACTCAGAGCCGAGTCCCAGAGCTATTTTTCCTTGCCTGTCCCCTTGAATAAAGACCGGGAAAAACCTATTATACAACGAATTTTTTTTGAGGGAAGATTAAAATTATTTCTTATTGTTTTTTCCGGTTGTTCCCTCAAACAATCTCTATCAGGGATCGGTCTTGAACTCACTGCTTATCACCTCGTTCACCGCCTCGTTTACGGCGCTGCTCAAGATCGCCCTGATTATCGCGGTCAGCGCCTGGCTGTTGCGTATAAACGTCTTCAACGAAACCCATACCCGGGCGCTCACCGCGCTGGTGGTCAATCTGGCGCTGCCCTGCCTGATATTCGACAGCATCCTGACGAATTTCGAGGTCTCTTCCTACCCCCACTGGTGGAAGTTCCCGCTGCTCGGCGCGGCATTGACCTTTACCATGCTGGGCCTTTCCCGGCTGGTGTTCTGGCGGGATCATGAGCAGGGCAACACGCTCAGCGCGCTGGCGACTTTCCAGAATGCTGGTTATCTGATCCTGCCGATCGGGGAGGTCTTGTTCCCGGACCAGTTCGGCCGGTTTTCAGTTTTCCTGTTCCTGATGCTGCTCGGCTACAATCCGCTGCTTTGGAGTGTGGCGAAAATCCTGGTCACGCATGCCCCGGATACCAAAATCAAGCTGAGCCAGGCTTTCACCGCTCCATTTTATACCTCGCTGATCGCGATTTTTCTTGTTTTTACCGGTCTGGGCAAGTTTGTACCCGCCGCTGCACTCGGCTCGGTGGCCCTGGTCGGCAAATCCTGTGTCCCAATGGCAACAGTGGTCCTGGGCCTCACAATGGGAATGCTTAAATTCAGCCGGATGCCCGGAGCGTTCGATACCTTCCGGGTGCTGACGCTCAAGCTCGTGGTCGCCCCGTTGCTGGTGTTCCTGGTGCTGAAATATACGGCTTTCAGCAGCGGTCCCCTCGAGAACGCCTTCTGGATTCTCGAGGCTGCCTCGCCCTCGGCCACCGCTCTGGCGCTCCAGGCGATCCATTTCGGCGGTGATGAGAAACTGATCTGCGGGACCTTGTTCCTGGGTTATCTGCTCGCGCTTTTTACTATCCCCTTGTTCTACAGCGTGGCTGAGGTGCTGCTTTAGCCCGGAAGGTTCCCGCCGGCCTAATCCTGCAATTACATCTCGAGACCGAAGAATGACCGGACCGGCTGTATCCAGAAAAGAATTTTTCATCGCGTTGAGCGCCGGGGCCGCCGCTCTGGGTCTGGCCGGCCTATCCGCGCCGGGCTGTTCACGGCGCGGCAGCGGAGAGCGGCTTGTTCTCGACCGGGGGGGAGTGCGGCTGGAGGGTAAGTTGTTTCCGGTGTACAGCGGCAGTTTCCACTATTGGAGACATGATATAAGCCTGTGGCCCGGGATTTTCGACCATCTTTCCCGTCTCGGTCTTAACACAGTCTGCACTGTCGTGCCCTGGGAGGCGCACGAGATCAAGCGCGGCCGCTTCGATTTCGGCAGCCGGGACAAGCGCAACAACCTCGGCGCTTTCCTCGATCTGGCGTTCAGCAGGGGATTCCGGGCGCTGGTGCGCCCGGGGCCGGCCGCCGACTGCGGCCTGACCTGCTGCGGTATCCCATCGCGCGTGCTTTTCGACCCCGATATCGCCGCCCGGACCAGCGTGGATTCTGTCGAGGTCTGGCACACGCTGGACGGCCAGTTCCCGGTTCCGAGCCATTTCAGCGATAAATTATATGAGGAGACGGCGCTCTATTTCGATGCGATGCTGCCGATCCTGGCCGCCAGACTGGCCGCTGGCGGCGGGCCGGTGATCGGCTTGCTGCTCGATAACGGCCCCGGATTCTTTCAACGCCTGCATTATCCTTATACCCTGGATTACCATCCCGCGGCTCTAGCTTTGTTCAGCAAGCGCCTGGCCGGAAAATACGGCGCAATCGCCAATTTGAACCGCCTTTACTCGACCAACTACGGCAGCTTCGATTCGGTCGAGCCGCCGCGGCGTTTCATGGCCGAATCGCTGGATGATCTGCCGGCCTATCTGGATTGGATCGAATTCCGCGAATGGAGTGTTACCTGGAGCCTCGAGCGGCTCTCCGGCATGCTTGCCGAGCGCGGAATCGCGGGTATCCCGCTGATCGACACACTTTCGGAGGAGCTGCTCCTGCCTGCCGGGTCCGTGACCAAGACGGCGGATACCTTTGTCTCCTGGAGCCGGGACTACCCTGCCGCGGGAGAGGACTATCAAAGAAAAAAAGTGCTTGGCCGCGCTCTGTCCGGAATGTGCGCTTATCCTTTTGACGGCCGGCTTGAATCCGGATTCGCGCCGACAGTCAGGAATATCAAGCTGGAGTCGGAAAATCAGGGATTCGGCATCCTGGCCGCGCTGATGCACGGCATGAAAGGCTGGAATTGCCACATGGCAGTGGACCGGGATGGCTGGCTGGGCGGACCGGTCAGGGGAAATGGCGAGGTCCGGGAGGAGATTTTCGAAATTTACCAGCGCCTTTATCGCCTCCTGCGCGAAATCCGGTTCGAGAATTTCCGCAAGGAAGCCGCAGCCGTGTTTCTGCTCAACGCGAGCCTGAGCCGGCTGATCCAGGTCGAGACTCAGGCAAAAACCGGCGGCGAGCTGGACATCGGACCGGAAGTATTCAGCGAGGTCCTGGATTTAGGTTTTTCCGCTCCTCCGGAAGAATGTCTGCTGTGGGTTTCCCAGACCGAGAGTCTGCTGCGCGCGGCAGGCTTTGATTGGGACTACGGCAGCCTTCATCCGGGAAGCGGGCCGCTGGAGAGTTACCGGGTGGCATTTTTCCCGGCGCCGGATTTCATCTATGCCGAGCAGTTGACCTCATTGAAAGAGTACATGGCCGGCGGAGGCACATTGATCTTTGGCCCCGGCAAACCCTCTCTTAACCAGCGGATGAAAGAGGAGCCGCTGGTGATTGAGTTTTTCCGGCGCTCGGTCACCGTGGATGATTTTCTCTCCGGTGCCCAGGCGGCCCACCCGAAAGGGGGCTTGATTCACCTGGAAAGCCCGTTTCAGGTAAGCGAACTGCTCAAAGCTTTGGAAATCGAGCTGACATTCACCCGCTCGAACACCCGGATCGAGCTGGCGCTCCACTCCGCTCCGGACGGCCGAAGGCTTCTCTTTGCGGCCAATGGTGAAAGCGCGCCCCAGAGAAGCGATATCTTTTTCCAGGGGAGTATGCGGTTCCGCGGCCTGACCAGCGACGAGAGCTTCGAGCGCGAGGGTAAGATCAGAGTGGAGCTTCCGCCTTACCATATTGAAATCTGGGAGGTCGAGAGATGATTGCCCGAACCCTGTCGGTAATCGATCTGGACCCTGCCGGATACGCTAATTTTTCGGAAAGCTTTGCCCAGTTGTCTTGCGGCCATCCGCAGGCTGTACTCTGGCACGAGGAGGGTTTCCCGCGCAAAATGTTGCTGGACGGCGAGGTTATCAGCGTTCCCTTTAATCGAATACTGGATGCCCGGGATACGGCCCGGGAGATTTACGAAAACTTCTCCGGGAGGGCGCGGCGGGTGGTAGTTACCGACTTGGAGGGTTATGACAGGCTCTATGCGGCGGTTAACCCATCGCCTGAGGCGGGGGAGGGGAAATACCGTTTCCAGGAGCGGATGAACCGGCAGCTCGCGGCCTCTTTCGATGAGCGAAAGGCGATCTACCCGCTGCCCGATATGACCCGCGGACCGGTAGCTTTCGAGCAGATGCGGGCTTTCCTCACCGGCCGGTTCCCTCAAGTAGCCAGCCTGATATTCGCGGTATTCGAAGAGGAGAAGCTTTATTTCAGTTTTGTCGCCAGGGCCGGTTTCGGACTGGTAGACCTGGTAACCAGTTTCGAGCACTGGCCGGGGTTGACCCGGGAAGTAAAATTCAGCGCCGAGAGCCTGGATCAGACAGTCGAAAGAGTCGCCGGAGAACTAGGGGAGGTGGCCGGCGCCCTGTTCCTGGGGAAAAAGGATTTCGAGAGGCTCTACGACGGGAAACGCCACGATTCATTGCCGGTCTCGCTTATTCTGAGCGGCGCGGCTTTTGGCTATTCCGGCCTGCCCGGCGTAGCGGAAAATACCTTCCTGAAAACCGCCGCCCTCTTCTGCTACGTGCCGGTCTGGGTTCCCTGAGAACGCGATTTTCAGCGGCTGTCGAACACTCCCAGCAATAGTACTCCTTCCCGTTCCACTTTCAGCAGCGGCTCCCGGCTGCTGAAAATTTTCCGCTCCCGTTGGCTCCAGGTACCGGGCCGGTTCAAAAGCACCAGCCTCACCTGCGCCCCGGGTCTCAGCTTGCCGCTTACTATTCCCGTGCCTTTGAAAAATTCCAGCGGTACGCCCTCCGATAAAAGCGCATCCTGACCGCCGAAGGTTTTCTCCACGGAGCGCATGAATTCCCCGGTGGCCGGGCTGCAGTCGAAACAGACCTCCAGGCCAGCGCGCTGCGCCCCGCCGAGGAAGCCGATTATCGCATTGTAGTGCGAGCTCAGGCAGGGGAAGAGCCGCGCCTGGAGCACCGCGGGAGGTGCCAGCAGCAGGAGGAGCAGGCCGGCCCGGGCCAGGCCGAAAATTCTCCAGCCCCTATTTTCGCTCCGCCGGAGGAACCAATTCAGCGCATAGCCGGCCATAATTGCATCCGCGGCGAAAAGGGGCAGGAAAAAGGTCAGGCCCTCCGCGGCCGGGAAGCGGCCGGTCATCGCGACAAGGATATAGCCGGTCGAGGTACAGAGCGCGAACCCGGCGGGTCCCCTGAAAAATTCCGGCCGCAATGAGACGAATTTACCGCCGATCGCCAGGACCACCAGGGCTACCGGCATGCCGACCACCAGCATCACGATTACATAATGCCAGGGCACAGAACGCTGGAAAAGCTCTCCGAAATATTGCACCGGCACCCGGTAATCGCCGCAGTTTAAAACATTTCCGCGCAGCCAGCCGCCATATGCGGTAAGCGGCGCGGCCCACCATGACGGGTTGAGCAGGACCGGCAGCACCAGCATGCCGGCCGCCCCCGCGGCCAGCAGAACCGCTTTTTCCTTAATGCGGCCGGAGAGAGCCGTCCAGACCGCCAGGCAGAGCCAGGCCATGAGAAAATAGGAGGAAACAGCCATGCCGAGGCCCAAGGTAATCCCGAAGATGGCCGCATTCGGAGCCCGGCTTTTAAAGCGCTCGAGCTGGATCGCGGCCAGGTAAGTCAGCAGGGCGAGCGCCGGGAACTGCGTAGCCTGGATGCCGGCGGCAAAGGCGCGCGGAGTCAAAACGAAAAGCGCGGAGGCGGCCAGGGCGCAGTAGTGGCCGATTTTATCAGCGATCCAGAGGAAGAGCAGCGCGGCGGTCAGCGCGAAAAACAGCGCCGCTCCGGTTCGCCAGGACTCGAATTGCCCGGCCCACAGGGAACCCGGATAATGCAGCAGCTTGTAAATTTGAACCAGCAGCGGGGACACTGAGGCGGATGTTCCGCTGACAGCGCCAGACACTTCCTGCCTTGCCGCCTGGAATAGCGCGATCTCCTCAGACGCAGGCCCGGGATAGCGCAGAGCGATCAGGGCCCAGACCGCGGTAAGCAGGAAAATTATCGCGGCAATCGAAGTATTACTCAGCCAGGTATTTTTCTCACGCATACTTTCCGCCTCCATTCCCGCGCAACCAGCCGGCCTGCTGGCCGGCCGCCCCTATTGCTTCAGGTTCAGGTCCCTGATCCGCTCCTCGTAAGGCTGGATCGGCCCCCACTTGGGAGAGGGCAGAGTCTGGTACCAGTAGGCGGTGGCGCAGACATCCTGCGGGGCCTCGAAATTGTGCCAGCCTTCTTTGATCACCGCCGGATCGAATTTCTTATGACTGTCCACCAGCTCGGGGTAGTCTTCCGGCTTGATGTTCTGCAGAATCTCATTCGCCATGGCGCCGGACATCTGCTGCAGATCGACCCGGAGGTCCTGATGGAAATAGATCGGGTCAGCCGGGTGATAGCGGTAGAAACCCCAGACCCCGCTCTGTTGAGCGGTCAACAGGCAGCCCTGGTAGAGGTGGTTGAAAGCTCCCAGTCCCCAGGCGCTGCCGACCAGGTCCTCGGTACCGGTGCCGACCAGGGTGGGGAACTCCCTGTCCCCATCCAGATAAACTTTCAGCTCGCCCTCGCCGAACCAGACCGGCTCGCCGAATCCGTCCACCGTGCGCACACCCACATTACAGCCCAGGTAACGGCCCCTGCCGCTGACTTTCGGGAGCACCTGAAAATCTTTTTTCGGCACGGTCGGGTTTTCCCTTCTCCAGCGCGCGTGGAAATAGGCCAGGTCCTCGGGCAGGTTGTCGCCGGTCGTACAGTCGATGTCGAAAAACAGGCTGCCCGCATCCACCGGAGACTGGTTTTCGACCTCCACTCTGGCTTTCAGGCCGAACGGCATGGGGATAAAACAGTTGAAAGAGCGGCCCTCCGGGTTGGAGAAAAAGCAGGCTTGAAAGGCCACCTGCCTGGCGAAAGGCACACCGAAGAAATCCTGCAGCGGAGCCTCGACCGAGGGGTAATCCTGCCCATCCCAGTAAATCCGCAAAACCATCCCGCGCAGCACCTCGGGCTTGCCCCGCAGGGTCAGCCAGATGCGCCGGATTACCCCCGGGCCATTGATCTCAGCCAGGGTGACTTTCTCTCCGGCCTTGATCGGGCGGGCGGGCGCGCCCTTGCGGCCCTGGTTGGTCTGGCCGCCCTGGCCTTTCTCGCCGGTGAGGTTTTCGAAGCTGAACCAGCGGGTATGGACTCCATCCGGCAGGTCGAACAGCTCCCCGGCGCTTAGGCGGGAAGTAAGGCAAAAGGAAAAGACAAAAATCAGGACCAGAACCGGCGAGAATACTTTCATTGCCTGTCTCCTTTTGGATTGTGAGACCTGGTGCATAATGCGGAAAGCTCTAGAACTCGTTACAGATGTTTGACTTAGCTCACAATAAATTGGATATCCTCGAGGAAATTTAAATTCCGCTTCAAGATAATGAATTTCAAAGTGAAATCCAAACCGAATATTTTTTAACGTACGCGTTTTTCAGTGTCGAGGGAGCTAATCACTGCTCAAATATAGTATAAAACTCCGGTCAAGGCCGAGAGGTCGATCTTTCTTGTCTAACTTCCACGACTATAATATAATCGATACCGTTAAGACCTATATTTCAAACCGGTCTCCGCGCGCAGATTGAAATAATTGAACCAACCGGCGGACAGAAGGGTCAGACATGCTGGGACAAGAAAACCGCATGATGGATCAGGCGAAAACCAACTATGGCTGTTAAATGAACGATCCGCTCCTGGAAAACGGCTTCGGGGATGACAGCCATCTTGTCCTGCAACTGAAAAACGGCGATCCCGAGGCGATTAATCAGGTTGTCGACCGTTATGGCAAGCCGTTGTTCGCGTTCATCTTGCGCATGGTGGAGGACTACCAGGCGGCGGAGGATATCTTTCAGGAGACCTGGGTCCGAGTGATCCGCAATATCGGTTCTTTTCGCGGCGAATCGCGCTTCTCGACCTGGCTGTTTCAGATCGCGCTCAACCTTAGCCGGAACATGATGCGCCAGATGTCGCGAAGAAGCTTTGTCGCGCTGGATGAAGCCGCGGAATTGTCGGAAGATCCGGATGTCGATGCCGATAAAGTGATCCTGGCTCAGAAAATAAAAAAACTGGTAGCCAGCCTGCCGGTTAAAATGCGAGAGGTGATTGTGTTGCGCTACTATCATGATAAAACCGATATCGAGATTGCTGAAATTACCGGGCTGCCGCAGGGAACTGTAAAAAGCCGCCTTCACCGGGCGACACAGATGCTGCGCGGCAAAATCGAGGGAACCGAACTGGCGGTCCCTGGCGCGGAGGTGGAATGATGGATCGAATCAGTGATGAGCAGTTGCGAGCCCTGCTGGGGCATTACGAGGTAAGCGGGCCCAGCCCGGCGCTGCTGGCCCTGACCAAGCGGCGCATGCGCGGGGAGATGCTGCTGGTGGCTCAGCCGGTCAAAGGTCAGAGCGGAATGCTGCTGACACTTTCGGCCCTGGCGATCCTGGTGACATTGAACATGTTCTATGTGGCCACTGTCGGCACCTTGTTGAAACTCTTTCTGCCCCGCAACCTGGATGTGTATCTCAACCAGTCCATGCTCGGGATATCGGTGGCCGCCGCGGCAATGCTGATGGGGATGGTGGTGGTGGTCTTTTTCAAAACCATGCAGGTACAGAAAAGCGCGCATGTACCCGTGCGGGCATAAAAAATAGTGGTATGGCGGCCTTTCCCGGCCGATAAACAGGCCTGGTCGCCGTACGCGGAAACCGCTCGACAGTACTGAAGAGCAGCAATCCCGGCCGGTTATTCTCCGGGTTTGAGCCAAATCCGGATTATGCCGCGGGCCGGCTCAAGGCGAAAAATGAAATTTATGATTAAGTGCTGAACTCAGCTTAAGGAGGAAGATATGGATAACGGGGATATGAAAAAATGCCCCTATTGCGCCGAGATGATCAAAGCCGAGGCGATCAAGTGCCGGTACTGCGGAAGCGTCCTGGCCAAAAAGGGGATTGAATATACCGCGGCCGGCCCGCAGGGGTTCTGGCACCGCGTGAACCAGGGCAAAAAAATAGCCGGAGTCTGCACCGGCCTGGCCCAGCAGTTCGACTCGCCGGTGATGGTGCTCCCGCTCCGGGTTTTTTTCGTGGTCTCGACTTTATTTTATGCTTTCGGGCCGATACTTTACATCCTGCTCTGGATCCTGATGCCCGCCCCGACGGAGCAGGCCGCGGCGGGCCAGCCCGGCCCGGTCCAGGCTCCGGGCGCGGCGTACCATCCGCCCTATGCGCCGCAATCCTACGGGCCACAGCCCCCGCCGGTCGACCGCTACCCGGGCCAGGCCGCGCGTCCGGACAGCGCCTATGCTCCGCCTGGAATGTACACTGAAGAGACGGGAAAGGCTGGTGCAAATAGCGCGGGCAGCCCGGATGAATCCAAGGCCAGCCCTAAACCCGAGGAGGGTGTGCTGGACCTCGGCCGGAGTGAAAGCGAAGCCTCCGAGCCGAAGAAAGGTGAAAAGTCGGAATAGAAGTATTACGGAATCACTGACTTATAAATTCCAGAAGAGTTATCTCAGCGGACTGAAACTGGAATCAAGAAAAGAACCTCAGCCAATGGAGAGATACAATGTGCGCACCGCTGATAATCATTAGCCTGCTGGTTCTGCTGATCCTGAAATTCTTTTTCCTCAGGTTTATACCCTTTATCGTGCTCATTATAGGCGGAATCGCCGCCCTGCTGGGGGTTGTCGGCATGCCGTTTTTCATTTTTGCCTACCGCTGGCCTCTGCTGATTGCCGCTCTGGCTTTTGTGATCGCCACCTATATCCTGGACCGGCAGAGGAAAGCGCGTGCCGCAGCTCAGGCCGGCGCCCCCGCCGCTTACCGCCCGGAGAAATGACTTCCGGGGTGTCGCTGAGCTGCAACTATAATTTGATAGTCCGGCCTTTTTCCGCCGACTCCAGCAGTGCCAGGATCACCTCGACATCATGGGCCGCGCTCTCCGTGCTGATAGACGGTGGAGAACCACTGGTGACAGCGCGGTGGAATTCGAGCAGCTGAAGGTAGTAGCCGTCCTCCTCCTTGTAGCCGATCTTCCTGGATTTTCCCTTATCATCCACCTGCACGATCCCGGACTCATCCAGCAGAAGCGCACCTTTCTCGCCGAAAATCCGCAGGCCCTGAGAGGAACTGTCTCTGGCCCGCCAGCTCATGTTGAGACTGGAGAGCACGCCGTTCTCGTGCCTGAGCAGGGCCATGGCCGTGTCGATCTTTCCCAGCTTCGGCTCGATGGACAGGGCTTCCGCCCTGACCGAGGCGACCCGGCCGGCCAGCATCTGGAGAACGTGGACGAAATGCACGCCGCCGTCCAGGACATAGCCGCCGGGATAGACATGCCTGCTGCGCCAGGTGGTTTTAGCGTATTTGTCGCTGAGCTCCATGTAGCGGAAGAGGTTCCAGTGCATGAACCGCGGCTTGCCGATAGCGCCCTCGGCTACCAGCGCGGCAGTTGTGCTGAATTTGGGGACAAAATGGATGTCCTCGGCCACCATGTAGGTCACCCCATACCGGGCGGAGAGTCCTGGCGCATCGCGGGCCTCCTCGCGGCTCTGCCCCACCGGTTTCTCGCAGAGCACATGTTTACCGGCAGCGGCCGCGGCCTGGCCCACCGGGAAATTAAGCTCGATCGGCAGGCAGACCAGTACCGCCTCCACCGGGGCCTCCTCGAGGAAAAGCCGCCAGTCC
>MFIX01000040.1:18030-19762 GCA_001780825.1 Candidatus Glassbacteria bacterium RIFCSPLOWO2_12_FULL_58_11
GCCGCGTATGGTTGCAGAGAGCGCACACCCTGAACCGGTCCGAGAGCCTTTCCAGAGCCGGAGCGTGGGCCTCCGAAGCAATTATTCCGGTGCCGATTATACCGAGGTCGATTCTCTTCATGAACCGTATTCCTTTCTTCTAGTCAGCCAAGAGGATTTGCTGTTTGCCGGGATGCAGCTCCGTGCTCTTCCCGCGCCAGACCAGTTCCCCGGAAAGTCCCGCGGGCAGAGTTATCTCCGCGCTGTAACCACCGCCGCCGGCCTGGGTAAGAGCGAGCTCCACCGGACCCAGCGGATGGGGCAGGCTGCCCCGGACCTGTTTCAGGCCGCCTGGGTGCGGCTCAATCCGCACTTTTTTGAAGCCCGGCTCCGCGGGCTCGATACCGCAGACCGTGGCCAGGAAATCATAGACCGGGCTGGCGCTCCAGGCATGGCAATCCGAGCGGGTGGGCTCGGGGTTCTCGGCGAACGTGGTCAGTCCGATTTCCAGCATTTTTTCCCAGGGAGCGAGGGTCTCGAGGTAACGGTCGGCGAGGCCGGCTTTTTTCAAGGCCCGGGTCAGATAGAAACGGTAATAGAAAGTGCACTGGATCAGATCCGGCTCGCTCAGGATTTTCTCCAGCATCCCCGGCTGCTCGAGCCGGGGGACCAGACCGGTGAGGATCGCCATGATATTGGCGTGCTGGCTGAATTGTTTCTGCTCGGGCGTCTCGGCGTACAGCCCGCGTTGCTCGTTCCAGCAGCGGGCCTTTACCGCCTGCGAGATACCGGCGGCCAGCTCGCGATAGTGATCGGCCTCGGCGATGCGGCCAAAAGACCGGAAAAGCTCCTCGGCGTACTGAAGGGCATAGACGTACTGGAGGCTGATCACCGAGGTTTCCCCCTCATCCGCGCCCGGGCAGACTCCCGAGTCATATTCGTTCGCCCAGTCGACAAAGTTCCACCACGGGAGATGCCCCAGCAGGCCGTTTTTAGTCAGGTGTCTTTCGAACCAGCCCAGTACTCCCTGGATCCCGGGCAGAAAGGAGCGCACGAATTCCGGGTCATCCCGGTGCATCCAGTAATCGTGGACCATGGCAATCCAGAACAGGGAATAGGGCGGGATGATTTGGGTCACATTAGAGGGGTAACGGCTCTGGGTCAGGCCGTCGGGGATCCGCGAGTCATCGAACTGGGTGATCGCCTTGCGCATCAGGCGGTCATCCCCAGAAGCGTAAAGCGAGATGAGCGCTTGGATCCGCGTGTCGCCGGCATAGTTGAGCTGTTCGTAATACGGGCAATCGAAATATGTCTCCCCGGCGCAGAGCCGGGCGGTGCGCCAGCCGACATCCCAGATCTTCGTCATGGTTGGGTCATCGCTGTTGAAAACGGCCCTTCTCTCGAATGGATAGCCCACAGCGCGCGAGGTGAGGGCTTCGATCACCAGAGGTTGCCCGGCGGTTTCGGCTTTCAGCTCAAGATAGCGGAAGGTCCTGAACCAGAGGCTACTGAACTGTCTGTTATCTCCGCCATCCGGCCGGAAATGGTCGGCATAGCCGAAAATATGCATCCCCGTCACGCTGTCCCGGTTGGCCTTGATTCCCCGGCTGTCCAGCAGAGCCTCGGCATAGGTCAGGCTGATTTGCGCCCCCCGTCCCCCGCTGACTGTCAGCTCGGGGTAGGCCGTATTAAGGTAGCTCTGGTCAAGCAGCAGGGTCGCTTGCGTGTTGGGAGCGATGGTCAGTTTATTCCC
>MFIX01000041.1:0-7530 GCA_001780825.1 Candidatus Glassbacteria bacterium RIFCSPLOWO2_12_FULL_58_11
GGGGTGATGACGGCCAGCCAGGGCCTGCTGAACAGCGTGATCGAGGAGAAAAGCTCGCGGGTGATCGAGGTCCTGCTCTCCGCGCTCAGCCCGTTCCAGCTCATGTGCGGTAAAATTCTGGGGCAGACCGCGGTAGGGCTCACCCTGATCGCCGCCTATGGGAGCGCGGCCTATGGAGCGGCGCTGTACAAAGGTATCGGGGACATCCTGACCGGGGAAATCGCGGTATATTTCGCCCTCTATTCCCTCCCCGGTTTCCTGCTCTACGCCAGCCTTTTCGCGGCAATCGGCTCGGCCTGCAATACGGTCAAGGAATCCCAAAGCCTGATGGGCCCGATCATGATGTTCCTGATGCTGCCGATGTTCGCCTGGTTCTATATCGTCCAGCACCCGCAGGATACCCTGGCGATAATCATGTCTTATTTCCCGCCCATGACACCGATGATCATGATCCTGCGCATCGCCGTCGACCCTGACATCAGTTTCCTGGAAATTATCGGTTCGCTGCTGCTGCTCTTGGCCTCCGTGACGGTGGTTATCTGGGCCGCGGCCAAGGTATTCCGCACCGGCATCCTGATGTACGGCAAGCCGCCCACGCCCCGCGAACTCCTGCGCTGGCTGCGCTAGGCTCGGTATAGTGACTCTGCTGCGTGAGTTATGTCCTGTTTCTTACTGGTAGATTATCCACCCATCGAATACTGATGAATAATAAAATCCTCATAGTCGCTCTGCGGGATTATGCCGAGACTGTCAAAACAAAAACTTTTCTGTTCAGTCTCCTTCTCCCGCCGCTGGTGGTCGGCCTGATCTTCACGTTTAGCGGGCGCTTCCAGAGAAAGGCCGTTCCCGAGCCGCAGCCGGAGCGAAGACTGGCGGTGCTCGACCTGTCCGGGGAAATCTCCGCCGACCTGGACAGCGCTTTCAACCGTTACCGGCGATCCGGCTCCCGCGAACAAGTGAGCGTCCGCTTCTATGGTCCCGGCGGCGACAGCCCTGAAAAAATCCTCGGTGAACTGAAAGAGCAGGTCCACGAGGGCCGGTACGATGCGCTGCTGGTGCTCGAAAAGGAGGCCCTGGAGAGCGGGGATACGGCACGGCTGTTCACCGGGGCTGTCGAGAACCCCGAGTTCCTCGCCGTTGTCCGCAATCTGTTGAACCAGGGCGTGACAGACAGCCGTTTCCGCAGCCATGGTTTGTCACCTCAGGAAATCGCCGGGCTGCACTGCGGGAAAGCGCTGCAAACGATCAAGCTGGCGGAGAGCAAAACTGCTCCGCGCGGAGAACCCGCGCCGGAGAAAAAACCGGACCGGGCGCACTCGCTGATCCTACCCTCTGCCTTCATGATGCTCATGCTGATTGGCATCATGCTTTCGGGACAGGGTCTGCTGAACAGCGTCATCGAGGAAAAGGCTTCGCGGGTAATCGAGGTGCTGCTGGCCGCGCTCAGCCCGTTCCAGCTTATGGCCGGCAAAATCATCGGGCAGGCGGCCATAGGCTTGACCCTGCTCGGAACCTGGGCGGCGCTGGCTTATGGAGTGCTGCTGTATAAGGGAATGGGTGGAATATTAAGCGGCGGCCTTGTGTGGTGTTTCATTATATATTTCGTTCTCGGCTTCCTGCTTTACTCCTGCCTTTTCGCGGCGATCGGCGCGGCCTGCAACACTCTCAAGGAATCCCAGAACCTGTTGACACCGGTGATGCTGCTCCTTATGCTGCCGATGATTTTCCAGCGCTACATTGTCCAGCACCCGCAGGATCCCTGGGTGATCGCCATGTCTCTTTTTCCACCGCTCACTCCGCTGGTGATGCTGGTAAGGATCGCGGTGGACCCTGCTCTCGGTATCCTGGAAATTATCGCCTCGATGCTGGTGCTCGGCGCCGCCGTTCCTGTAGTGATCTGGGCCGCGGCCAAAATCTTCCGCACCGGCATCCTGATGTACGGCAAAACGCCCTCGCCCAGGGAAATCCTGCGCTGGCTGCGCTAGGATTGATGGTCTCGTAAAAAGTCCGATTTCGGATAGCAAAGTAAAAAGCTCCAGATACGAGGCGGGCAATGATCGAGGAATGAGGCGTACTTAATGGTACGCCGCAATGACGAGATTAGCCGCACAACGAAGTAGATGGACTTTTTACGAAGCTATCAGGATTAGTCCCCGAAGAGCGGGATAGTTCTCACTTTAATTGCCCGTTGCGGCTTAATGGGAGCTCGGCCTCGGCCGTGGTCCCGGCGCCCGGTACGCTGTGGTTCTTGATCGATCCGCCGTAGCCGGCCAACCTCAGGTGCTGACAATCTGGCTGCCGAGCATCAAGATGAATTTCTTCATCAGCGTCTGCTCGAAATCATCCTCGGTCTTGGCGATGATTTTCAGGGCGTCGAACGGCGAGAGGGCCTTGCGGTAGGGACGGTCGGTGGTCAGGGCATCGTAGACATCGACAATCGAGGAAATCTGGCCGTAGAGGGAAATTTCATCACCCTTCAATCCATTAGGATAGCCGTTTCCGGAGAGCCTTTCGTGGTGCTGCGATACAATGGACAGCACCTCATCCGGAAGGTCGGGATTGTCTTTCAGCAGCTCCACGCCCCGGTTCACATGCGTTTTGACCACCTCGTATTCGCTTTCATTCAGCTCCTCCGGCTTGTTGATCAGTTTCGGATCGAGCTGGCTTTTGCCGATATCGTGGAGCGAGCCGCCCAGCGCTAGCAATTCCAGGTCCGGGCTCCGGAAAAGCCCAATCGCCGAGCCCAGCCCGACACACAGCGTGCAGACATTGAGCGAATGCACGTAGGTGTAAAAATCGAAGGCATGGATCCGCATCAGCGTATAAAAGGAGGATTCGTTTTCCATGATGAAATCCACCGTGGTATTCACCATGTTCCGCAAATTCTTGATCTTTTCTCCGCTCCTGGGGTCCGCCAGCATCTCCTGAATCATGATCTTGCTCAGCTCCTTCAGGATTATGGCTTTCTGCCGGACTCTTTTGCCGTTTTCCGGCGCCCCGCCGCCCCCTCCCTCGAACAGCTTCTGCAACAAAGCCTGGTATTTCCCCAAGTCTTCCATCTTAATCATGACTTCCTTATTGCAGTGGCTGACATTTTCATCCAGGTGCCAGGGCCCCTCGGGATTCTGCTCGAATTCCGGGAAAAGGCGGGTCCTGTTCTGCCTTCTGCAAAAAACCGGGAATTCCAGCTCCAGGCCCGAAAGAAGCAGGCTGCCGTTCACGGCGAAATAATTCTCCATTATATCATGGTAATGGGCCACTTCCACCGGGTGGGTGATCGGCCGCGCTTCCTCATCCTCTGCGCTTTCCGCATGGATTTTCTTGCAGTAGTTCTCGAAGCGCTTCAGGTCCCGTCTCTCCAGATACAGCAAGTCCACCCTGCTGTCTATCAAATTATCCAGATGCTCCTGACTGAATCTGTAGCTCGCTTTGCGGTAAAGTACGAAATTATCCGCCTGCTTGAGGTACAGATCGAAATCCGGGTATGAGTTCACCTGGATATTTCTCAAGGGTACCGGAAGATAATCCTTCTCCATAACTGCCTCTCTCCTCCAATCTCTGGTCAATCCGCCGTACGGGACACAAATTCATTTTAAACATGAAAATCGTAAATATCAAGGATTACGTTCAATATAATGCCGCTCTGTTCAGTTTGCTTTCACGCTGCACCGGGCGAATCTTGACTTATCATTTGAGCGTGGTACAATCCTTTTATTCTCTCAATCCCCTCGCTCAGGCTATACGGCGCGGCCCAACAGCGCGGAAACCGCTGTCGGCAAGCCGCGGAAACCGGTTTCAGCAAGGAGAAAAAATGGCTCAAAAGGGCGCCAGACTCGGCTGGGGCATCCTCGCCGCGGGTAAGATCGCCCATAAGTTTGCCCGCGGCATCCTTCACTCGGCCACCGGCCGGATCGCCGCGGTGGCGAGCCGCGATGCCGGGCGCGCCGAGGCCTTTGCCGGGGAATTCGGTATTGCCAGGCATTACGACAATTACCAGGCGCTGCTCGAGGACCGCGAGGTGCGGGTGGTGTATGTGGCCACCCCCCACCCATTTCATGCCGAATGGGCGATACGGGCCGCCGAGTCGGGCAAGCACGTGCTGTGCGAGAAACCCATCGGCATGAACCGGCGCGAGGCGGAGGCGATCGTGGAGGCGGCCCGCGCCAATGGGGTCTTCCTGATGGAGGCTTTCATGTACCGCTGCCAGCCCCAGACCGCCAGGCTGGTCGAGCTGGTGCGCTCCGGTATCCTGGGGGAGGTGCGCGCCATCCGGGCCTCTTTCAGCTACCTGGGCAAATACGACCTGGAGGGTCTCAAGCTCAATAAGCGCCTCGGCGGCGGCGGAATCCTGGATGTCGGCTGCTATCCGGTCAGCCTGTCCCGCCTGCTGGCCGGAGCAGCCAGCGGCAAGGCTTTCGCCGAGCCGCTGGAGGTGCGGGGCCAGGCCCGCTTGAATCCTCAAACCGGAGTGGATGAATACGCCACCGCCCTTCTAAGTTTCCCCGGTGGTATCCTGGCCGAGCTGGCAGCGGGAGTGCAGTTGGCCCGGGACAATACGGCCACGGTGTACGGTACCGCGGGAAGGCTCGAAATCCCCTCGCCCTGGTTCGGCGGCGGGATCGAGGGCGGTGTCAGCCGGCTGGTGGTACGGAGCAATGAGGGTGAAGTAGTGCAGGAAATCGAGATCGTCACGCGCGAATGGCTCTATGCGCTGGAGGCCGACACGGTAGCCGCTAGCCTGGACCGCGGAGAGGCCCCGCCGCCCGCGATGGGCTGCGCGGACACGCTTGGCAACATGGAAACCCTGGACCGCTGGCGCGGCTGCGTGGGCCTCGAGTACGAGAGCGACCAACGGCGCGGCCGGACCTGATAATTGACAGGGTCGTGATCTTTCAACGAAACATTCAGCGCACTGATATTGTATAATATTCTCGAAGCGCTGTTGCAAAAAATGCCGGTTCCCTTTAATATTAATCGATTTGATAATTTGAAACGGAATTTATGGTACCATTAAATTTACACGTCCCCAGCACTCTTTCGTGGCGACAAAGCCGATGAAAAAATTTTGTCTGCTCTGCCTGCTTCTCTTTTTAACACTGATCTCTCTTCCTCAGAGCGCCGCCGCCCAGATCAAATTCTCCGCCCTGACCACCCTGGGCTACACCGGACTGGACCGTGAATCGAAGATCAACGGGATGTTCCGGGGGGATGATCCGTTCAACCCGGTGCGCGTGACCCTCTTCATGGAGGACTGGATAAACCCGCGCCTGGGGGTATTCATCGAATTCCTCTGGGACCAGGGGGCCTCCCATTCCGGCAGCGATACCAAGCCGCGGATCAACGGGGCCTATGCCGTAGCCCGGCCGTTCGACACCGACGCCTTTCTGCTCAAGATCGGGATGATCCCCTCCTCTTTCGGCACCTGGGCCCCCAGGACCTACGCCGACCGCAACCCGCTGGTCGGCCTGCCCCTGGCTTACCACTACCGGACGCCGCTTAAAAGCAGCCAGGTGCCGCTCGATGTCGATGAGCTGCGGACCTGGCGGACAAACCGCGGGCTGCCGCTGGCCTACGATTCCTGCTGGGACCACGGCGTGGAGGCTTTCGGCTTTATCTCCTGGTTCGAGTACTCCCTGGCCCTGACCAAGTCCTCGATCTCCAGCCCAGCGGCTTACAATAACGGCGGCTTCCAGGTCCTGACCCGGCTGGGTGTCAAGCCGCTGACCGGACTGCGGCTAGGAGTGTCTCTGGAGCGCGGCAGTTATCTGGATAAGGGCGCCACGGGGCTCCCGGCGGGTAAGAAGGAAGAAGACGCTTATCAGGAGGCGATAAATTTCGATTTCGGTTACAGCTACGGCCATACCCAAATCTATTCCGAGCTGGCCAAAATCTGGTGGGAGAGCCCGAATCTGGAGGATGACCTGACCAGCACCTCCTGGTACGTCGAGCTGAAACAGGTCCTGTTTCCCGGCTTTTACGCCGCCGTGCGCTACAACCGTTTTACTTACAACAGCCTCACCGGCTCGGATGGCGTCTCTTTCGACTGGGGCGACAATGTTACCCGAGTCGAGAGCGGGCTGGGCTACACTTTTACCAAGGGGGTGCTGCTCAAACTGGACTGGCAGCACAACCGGATCGACACCCGGCCGAATGTGGATTTACTGTGCACACAGCTGGTCCTGACCTTTTGAAACCGTGAGTAAGCCTCCATGAGAAACCTGATAATCATCCCGCTGGTAATTCTGCTCTGCGCCGGCCCGCTGCGGGCGGCCCGGCTCCACGGCAAAGTCAGCCTGCAGCAGGCAGAGGCCAAGGCTCCGCTTTCCGCCTACTCGCGAGGGGTGTACGTTCCCGGCGCCCTGGATAAAAAGCCCGCCGAGGGAAACCCGGAGGGCAAAGAGCCGAAAGTGATCGTCTGGGCCGAACCGGTGGGCGCGGCCCCCAAGTTCGTTCAGCCGGCGGAAAAACCCAGGATGATCCAGCAGAACAAGGAATTCATCCCCTCGGTGCTCGCCGTGCAGACCGGCACGACTATCGGCTTCCCCAACCTGGACCCCCTGTATCACAACGTATTTTCCTACTCGAAAGCCAAGCGTTTCGACCTCGGGCGCTACCAGCAGGGCAAATCCAAAGATATCACCTTCGATCAGCCCGGCGTGGTGGAAGTTTATTGCGAGATCCACGAAAACATGCACGCTTATATCATGGTGATCGATACGCCGTATTTCACCAAAACCGGAAAAAACGGCGAGTTTACCCTCGAACTTCCCGGTGGAAAATACAAAGTCTATGCCTGGATTCCCAACAGCAAGTCCGAGCCTGCCGAGGTCGAACTTTCCGCCACAGGGGATACCGAGGTGAACTTCGCTTTCTGATTTCCCGGCTGGATCAATCTCTCCCCCACCTTTAAATTATTTCCGACCCGGCGGCAATCCTCGGTGGTATAAAAGTATGGGAAACGGGCGCGATTTTTCGTGTCGTTTTACCCCAGACAGCATAAATTGCAGCTTGACGCTGTACTTTGAGAAGAGGCTTGCATTTTGTTCCGTAGATTACGCTATAAAATAGCCGCATATTTCGCCGCACTGATGGTCGGAGTGATGGCGCTGGTCCTGCTGGTGGTGAATGTCCTGGTGGGGCGGAACGCCGACTCCGTGATCAAGCTGCGTTTCGATGAGGCGCGTCTGCTTTTCCAGCAGCAGCTCGACAATGACGCCAGGTACTTGACCGACATGGGCTTGGTGGTCTCCCGCGCCCCTCGCCTGCTGGCCGCGGTCGCCACCGGCGACCACGCTACTGTGCTCGATGCCGCCGGGTCCCTTCGCGAGCAGGTCAAAAGCGAGTTGATTACCATTATCGACCGCAGCGGCCGCGTTATGGCGCAGGTCCACGACCCTCAGCACTGGGGCGCGGATGTTACCGGCGAGCCGCTGATCTCCAGCGCCCTGAACGGCCGGTCCCAGGCCGGCCTGATCGTCGATGAAGGGGAAATCTACCAGGTAGTGGCCGTCCCCCTGGTCTCGGGCGGCG
>MFIX01000041.1:7561-11312 GCA_001780825.1 Candidatus Glassbacteria bacterium RIFCSPLOWO2_12_FULL_58_11
CAGGATAAACAACCAGTTCGCCTCGACCATGAAAAATCTCACCGGTACCGATATCACTTTCTTTACCGGCAACAAAATGCTGGCCTCCTCCCTGGACCGGCCCGCCCGCCAGGAGCTCGAGCGCATCCTCGGCAGCCTGTCGGAAAACCGTAAAGATGTCTTTTCCAAGGCTGAGCCTTTCGATATCAAGCTCAAGGGGGAAAGGTTCCGCTGCGCTGCTGTGAACCTGCCGATCCGCGGCAGCCTGTACTTGATCCAACGCTCCATCGACCGGGAAAAAGCCTACCACGTGCAACTTCAGGTGCTGCTGCTCTTGGTCGGGCTGGTCTCGCTCCTTATTGCCACCCTGGTCAGTGTTTTTCTCGCCCGGGGTATCGCCCGGCCGGTTTCGCAGCTCGCCGAGCTGAGCTCCAAGGTGGCCGGAGGCAATCTCGAGGTCCGTTTCGAAAGCCGTGCCCGCGATGAGATCGGCGAGCTGGCCCGCTCCTTCAATTTCATGACCGAGCGCCTGCGCAAGTACCTCTCCGAGCTGGATCGCCACCGCCGGAACCTGGAGCGGATGGTCGAGGAGCGGACCGCCGAGCTGGCTGCCGCCAACCAGCAGCTCGAACAGCGCAACCTGCGGCTCAGCGAGCTGAGCGATCTCTCCCTGGCCAGTTTCGAGGACCAGGTCGCGCTCTACGAGGCGATAACCGAGACGGCCCGCAATCTGCTCGGCGCGGAAATCGCCGTCCTGGGCCGCATGAATCCCGATAAGTGCGAAATTTTCGCGATCTCCGGCGCCGACCGCTCGCAGTTCGGCAAATCCTCGGCCTTTGGTTTCCTGGCCCGCTATTACTCGCTGGAGCCGGAGAAAGATATCCTGATCAAGGAGATCGATGAGAGCGTCGGAGTGCCCGGGTCCGGGAAAAAGAAGCCCGGTACTTTTAAAAGCTACGTCCGGGCCGACATCTACATTAGCGATAGAAAATTCGCCTCTCTCTGTCTGCTCAGCCGCGTGCGGGAGGCGTTCAGCGCGCAGGACCTTGAGGTGCTAGGCATCCTGCGCCGTATCCTCTCCGCCGAGGTCGAGCGCAAGGAATGGGAAAGACAGATCCTGGCCTATGCCGCTGAGGTGGAAAAGGCCAATAAAGCCAAGAGCGAGTTTCTGGCCAATATGTCCCATGAGCTCAGGACTCCGCTGAACGCCATAATCGGCTTTTCCGAGCTGATGAATATGGGCGCCCCGGGAGAGCTGAACGAGAAACAGAAGCGATATATCAACAACATTTTCACCAGCGGCAAGCACCTGCTGACTCTGATCAACGAGATTCTCGACCTTTCGAAAGTCGAGGCCGGGGTGCTGGACCTGACCCCGGATAATTTCATCATCGCCGACGCCCTCAACAACACCGAATCGCTGATCCGCGGCTATGCCGCCAAAAAGAAAGTCGAGATCGTCTTTACTGTCGCGCCGGACCTGTCCACGATCACGGTGGACCAGACCCGCTTCAAGCAGATCCTGTTCAATATCCTCTCCAATGCCGTCAAATTCACCCCGGAAGGCGGGAAAATCGTGCTCGAGGCCCGTCTCCTGAAAGATATCACCGAGTTCGAACAGACCAGCCGCCTGACTCCCGATGACTATCTGTACATCACGGTGGCTGACAACGGTATCGGCATCGCTCCCGAAAGCCACAACCTGGTCTGGGCGGAATTCAAGCAGGTGGACAGCTCTTACGCCCGCAAGCAGGAGGGCACCGGCCTGGGCCTGGCCCTGACCAAACGCCTGGTGGATATGCAGGGCGGGGCGATCTGGTTCGAAAGCGCCCCGGGAGTTGGTACTACCTTCCATTTCGTCCTGCCGCTCGAATTCGCGGAAACTGCAATACCGCAGGCCGCACGACAGCCGGCTGGCCGGAAGGAATCCTGATGAAAGACTTAAAAATCAAAGAAAGCGGGAAAATCCTGGTAGTGGATGACCAGCCGCTCAATGTGGAGCTCCTCGAGGCCGACCTGCTTTCCCACGGCTACGAGGTAGTGACCGCCTACGACGGCAAATCGGCGCTCGAAAAAGTGGCGAACGAATCCCCGGACCTGATCCTGCTGGATGTGATGATGCCGGGCATGGATGGCTTCGAGGTCTGCCGGCGCCTGAAAATCGACCAGGAGACCCTGCTCATTCCCATTGTCATGGTAACCGCCCTCTCGGCCAGGGATGACCGTATCCGCGGCATCGAGGTCGGAGTGGATGACTTTCTCACCAAGCCCTACGACAAGCAGGAGCTCCAGGCGCGGGTCAAGAGCCTGCTCCGGGTGAAAATGTTCACCGATGAGCTCGAAAAAGCGGAAGCGGTGATTGCCAGCCTCGCCCTGGGTGTGGAAGCCAAGGATTCATACACCGAGGAACACTGCAACCGTCTCTCCCGCTACAGCGTGGCCATGGGAAAAAACCTCGGTCTGCCCCCGGAGCAGCTCAGGGCGCTCAGGCTCGGCGGCATCCTTCACGATGTCGGCAAGATCGGCATCCCCGATGCGATCTTGCAAAAACAGGGCAAGCTCTCCGTGGAGGAGTTTGGGGTTATGCAGCAGCACCCGGTGATCGGCTTTAACATCTGTTCGCCCCTGCGCTCGCTCAAGCATGTCCTGCCTATCATCCGCCACCATCACGAGCGCTGCGACGGGAGCGGATACCCGGATGGGCTGAGGGGCGAGGACATCCCTCTGACCGCCCGTATCCTGACCATTGTCGATGTCTACGATGCCCTGCGTACCGAGAGGCCTTATAAACCGGCTTACGACCATGCGAAAGCGATGGAAATTCTCAGTGAGGAAACCGCGAAAGGCTGGTACGACCCGAATCTGCTGGAAAAGTTCACCAAGCTGAACCTGGAGGACTTATGAAATCCCATAAAGTGCTGATCGTCGAGGACAACGAGCTCAACATGGAGCTGATTACCGATGTCCTGAGTTTGGCCGGATTCGAGATAGTGACCGCCGGGGATGGTAAGCAGGCGCTCGAAATAGCTGCCTCGGCCCGGCCGGATATTGTGCTGATGGATGTTCAGCTGCCCGGCATGGATGGTCTCGATGCCACCCGGCAATTGAAAGCCAATCCCGAAACCGCCTCGATCCCCGTGGTCGCCATTACCTCCCACGCGATGAAAAACGAGCGCGAGGATGCGCTGGAAGCCGGCTGCGCAGGTTATTTCCCCAAGCCGATTGATGTGTCCACCCTGGCCGCTAATGTGAAAAAGTTTCTCCTTTGAGCGACGCCACCGGAGGCTTTTACCGCCGACTATCAGCCGGGAAGCGCTATCGGCGGGTCCCCGCGCTTCTGATTCCAAGCGCTTTTCAGGCCGCGTACCGCCCTTTCAGGAGAATCCGTTCATGCCCCGAATGACTTTCGTGCTTTTCCTGCTCGCCGCCCTTATTTCCTTCGCCGTTCCCGCCCGCGCCGTTGAATTTCAGGCGGCCCGGCCGGTCTGGCCTGCCGGACAGGAGCTTGAAAAGAACCTGCTCGTCGGTTTCCGCGCTGTTTTCGAGGCCCCGCTCGAAGGGAAAACAGTTCTGCGCCTCACCGGCTCCAGTCTTTACCGGGTTTATTTCAACGGGGTTTTCTGCGGCCACGGTCCGGCGCGCGGACCCCACGGCTTCTATCGGGTCGATGAGCTCGACCTGACCGGCCGACTGCTCCCCGGCCCTAACCTGGTGGCCCTTGAGGTCGCAGGCTACAATGTCAACAGCTTCTACCTGCTGGACCAGCCCGCTT
>MFIX01000041.1:11350-13921 GCA_001780825.1 Candidatus Glassbacteria bacterium RIFCSPLOWO2_12_FULL_58_11
GCCGCGAGCGGCGCGGCCGGCTCCGCCTTCCAGGCCTGCCTTCTGCCCGAGCGCATCCGCAAGGTCCAGCGCTTCAGCTTCCAGCGCAATTTTATCGAGTGCTATCGCCTCCGGCCGGGCCTCGACCGCTGGCTCAAAGACATCAGTTCGCCGTTCGCAGCGGTGGATTGCGCCCTTCAGCCTGATAAAAAACTCCTGTCTCGCGGGGTACCCTATCCTTCATTCGACCTGCGCCAGCCGGTTCGTCTCGTCTCCCGCGGCACCCTCCGCACCGGTGCGGAAAAAGCTGAGCTCTGGAAAGACCGCTCCCTGACCAATATCAGCGCCCGCATGAAAGGCTTTAAGGAAAGCGAGCTGGAGCTGGTCCCGACAAACGAGCTCCAAAAGGTAGAAAACCTGTCTGAGGCTAAAGATGGCCGGCCCTACGACCCGGACGAAAAATTGAGCCTCTCCGCCGGTTCCTGGCGCATCCTCGATTTCGGCACCAACCTCAGCGGGTTTATCGGCGCGACGCTGACCGTGCAAAAGGCCTCCCGCCTGTTTGTCACTTTCGATGAGGTTCTGACCGGCGGCGATGTGGATTTCAAGCGCCTGGACTGCGCCAATGTCCTCTATTATGAGCTGCAGCCCGGCGAGTACCGGATCGAGTCTTTCGAGCCCTACACCCTGAAATTCCTTAAATTCACTCTTTTCGAGGGTGACTGCGACATTTCGCATCTTTACCTGCGTGAACTGGTAAACCCGGAGGCTGTCAAGGGGAAATTCGCCGCTTCCGACAGCCGCCTCAACCGCCTGTTCGAGGCCGGGCGCGAAACATTCCGTCAGAACGCGGTGGACATTTTCACCGACTGCCCCTCGCGCGAGCGGGCCGGCTGGCTCTGTGACAGTTATTTCACCGCCCGCGCCAGCTCCGATCTTTGCGGCAACACGAGGCTGGAAAAAACCTTCTTCGAAAACTTCCTCCTGCCGGACTCGTTCGCCCATCTGCCGAAAGGCATGCTGCCGATGTGCTACCCGGCGGACCACAACAACGGCAGTTTCATCCCGAACTGGGCCCTCTGGTTTGTCCTGCAGCTCGAGGAATACGCTGCGCGCAGTGGCGACAGCGCCACAGTCCAGGCCGCCCGGCCCAAAGTCCTGGCCCTCTTCGATTATTTCGAGAAGTTCCGCAACCGGGATGGACTGCTGGAAAAGCTCGACAACTGGGTCTTTGTCGAATGGTCGAAAGCCAATGATTTCGTGCAGGATGTCAGCTACCCGAGCAACATGCTCTATGCGGGAGCTCTCGATGCCGCGAGCCGGATGTACCATCTGCCGGAGCTGGCCGAGCAGGCCGGGGCGGTACGGAAAGCCGTGGCTGCCCAGTCCTGGGATGGCAAGTTCTTCGTGGATAATGCCCTGCGCCAGGGGAAAAAGCTCTCTGTAACCGCGAACCACACCGAGGTCTGCCAGTATTTCGCTTACTTTTTCGGTGTCGCCACGCCGGAAACTCATCCCGCGCTCTGGGAGACCCTGCGCACGCAGTTCGGTCCATTGCGTGACCCGGAAAAGACTTTCCCGGAGGTTTTCCCTGCCGCGCCTTTTATCGGCAAAATGCTGCGCCTCGAGGTGCTATCGCGCCGGGCCGCTTGCGCTCAGGTGCTGGAGGAAGCCCTGGGCTACTACCTTTCGATGGCCGAGACCACCGGCACGCTCTGGGAGTTCGACGGCGCCCTGGCGAGCTGCAACCACGGTTTTGCCTCGCACCTGAGCCACATCCTCTACCGCGATGTCCTCGGCCTCTACCGCATGGACCCGCTCGCCCGGGAGGTGACCCTGCGTTTCACCGCTCTGCCGCTCGAGTGGTGCGAGGGCAGCCGGCCCCTGCCGGATGGCGAGGTGTACCTGAGCTGGCGCAAAAAAGAGGGTGGGCTTTCCTACCGGGTCCATGCTCCGGCGGGCTACCGGATCACGGTAGATAACCCGGAAGGGCTGGATTTGCAGCTGGAGGAGTGAACGGCTTGCGCCATGCGCCCAGTCTTCGGCGTACATCCCAGGCACATGGACTTGATGCGAATATCGGAAATAAACGGCTCTGTCTAACACAGCATGCTGATGTCCCTACAGGATAATCATAAAAAATCCTGACTGCACGGGGCGCAAGCGTGGGTGCGCCCCTACACAAGCTTGTGCTGGTAAACATTGTCGTTTATGGGTTTCACTCCAAACCTCCCCCTTTGGCAAAGGGGGAATGAGGGGGATTTTCACATATTCAACCTGGGCGGCCCCCCATGGCCACCCGGATAACTGGGCAGGCACAGGGGCCTGCCCCTACGCCCAACCGAGTTTTTCCAAAGAAAAAGAATTAATTCATTGAACGCCCATAAACCCAAAATTACTGCTGTACTCTCCGCCGTGCTGCTGGTCCTGGGCTTTTCCACGGCCCTGGCTTTCAGCCTCGGTCCCTCGGCCAGGTACAGGGAGGATATCGACGGCGACGGGGCGGTGGGGGTGGCAGATGTTATTTCCCTGCTGCGCCTGGGCCGGGATAACCCAGCCGAAAGCCGGGCGGATTTCAACGGCGATGGGACT
>MFIX01000042.1:0-189 GCA_001780825.1 Candidatus Glassbacteria bacterium RIFCSPLOWO2_12_FULL_58_11
ATCTTAGGCGAGGCGATCGAGATGGCATCCAGCATGTTCGGGTCTTTGACAAAAGCATACTGCTCGTACTGAGCCCAGGTGACCTCGGTTTTCCCGATCCAGAAGGGCTTGACCCGCACCTTGCGCAGCGGGCTCTCATCCGCCTCATGTCCGGGTTCGGAATCCGGGCTGCCCATTTCGAACTCTCCC
>MFIX01000042.1:305-4134 GCA_001780825.1 Candidatus Glassbacteria bacterium RIFCSPLOWO2_12_FULL_58_11
AACCAGAAACCGGATCGTTCTTCGTATCATCTGCTTTCCTCATGCCGCTGTTTTAGTAATGACTCACCGGATCCGGTTTTTCGCCAAAGCCCGGCGCAACCGGGCTGCCTAAATCCTGTCCGGTTAAATAATTTCTCCATGGAAGCGCGTTGAAATATTTCCCGGCCGGCCGGTTATTTCCGGCCGCCGTAGGGGCGATTCATGAATCGCCCCTACAATTGCTTATTAATTATAATGTTACATAGTCTTGACAAATATCATTTGCCTCAATCAGGCAAGAGCAAATGTTAAATCGACACGCTTCTTTCTAGGCTGTCTGACCCGGCATCGGCACCGGCCGCATCGCCAGCGGGCCGAATTCGTATTTCGGCGGCGTATAATCCAGAGTCGAGGCCATGATCGCCTCCCAGGTGATCTCCTTGCCGGTGTAGCAGGATTGGCGGCCCAGGATCGCGGTCATGGTGGACTCGGCGACATCCTGCGATTCGTTGAGCGGCTTGCCCGTGCGGATGCTGGCGATCAGGTCGGTATGCTCCTGCACGTAGGGATTGACTTCCTCCCCCCGATAGCGCCAGGCGCTTGCGCCCCGCAGGATATTCCTTTCGCTTAAGGTATCGCCGGTCCCTTTCGAACCGACGATATATTCGCCGATCTGGCGGTCACAGTTGTCCCACTGACGGCACATGCTGAGCATGTGCACCCCGTTGGGGTACTCGTAGTCGATGGTGAAATGATCGTAGGCATTGCCATAAACCGGCGCGGTCCGCACCTGCCTGCCGCCGCTGCCGAGGGCCTTGACCGGATGGGCGCCCATCACCCAGTTGAACACGTCCAGGTTGTGGACATGCTGCTCGACTATATGGTCGCCGCAGATCCAGTCGAAATAGTACCAGTTGCGAGTCTGCCATTCCATGTCGGTCCAGCCGGCCTGACGCTCGAATTTCCAAATCGGGCCCTGGTTCCAGTAAACCCGGCCGGCGAGGACCTCGCCGATCTGTCCATCCTTGATCCGCTTGATCATCTCGAGGTAAGCCGGGTCGTGGCGGCGCTGGGTGCCGGCCACCACGGCCAGCCCTTTCTGTTTGGCCAGCTCTCCGGCGGCCAGGAAGCGCCGGATGCCCACCGGATCGACAGCAACCGGCTTCTCGGTGAATATATGCTTGCCGGCGTTTACACTGGCCTCGAAATGGAGCGGCCGGAAGCCCGGAGGCGTAGCCAGGATCACCAGGTCCACATCCGTGGCCAGCAGCTTCTTGCAGGCGTCAAAACCGACAAAACAATGGTCTGGTTTGACCTCGACACCCTTGAGCGCTCCCTCCTTGCGGTTCGGATCGGAGAGGTTCTTCAGGCTTTTGTCCAGGTGGTCCTTGTAAAGGTCAGCCATCGCCACGAGCTTGATATTGGGCGCTGAGGTAAGACAGTTCTCCGCGGCCCCGGTGCCTCGGCCACCACAGCCCACCAGACCGACACGGATCAGGTCGGCGCTCTGGCCGTAAGCGTTGCGGATAATTGAAAAACCCGCCAGAGCGGATGCGGCGGCCAGCGTTCCGGATTTGAAAAACTCACGCCGGTTTTGTCTGGATTGCTCGTTGTTTTTCATACTGATCCTCCTTAAATGGGTAAAACGGAAAATCACTTAAGCTGGTTATTATTGCCTGCGAGCTGGTAACGGTTCTGACCGTTAGTGCTTACGGCTGGTACTGCCAAGATCGATTGCTAAATTTTCAGAATTGCGGCTTATCTCTTGGAAGCGCTGAATATAATCAGTTTAATCAATTGAAAAAAGTCTATTTTTCCCGCGGTAAACCCCGGTATCTGGAAAACTCCAGCTCAGCGGTCCCCGGAATGCCGCGCCGGCTGAATTTCCTTCAGATAGGCATGGACTCCCTTTACCGTCCGGATGTATTTTTTCAGCTCAGGGGTAAGAAAATCGTAGCGCTCACAGTAGCCCCGGCTCTCATAGTAGCCCTCCAGCTCAGCGTGGCAGAAGAGCCAGATCCTTCGCGCTCCTTCCTTCGCCGCGTATTTTTCCAGCCGGTCCATGAGGCTTTTGCCCACTCCCCGCTGACGGGAGCCGCCTTTGACCAGCAGATGGTTGACATAGATCGAGCCGCCATCCGCGCCGCGGGTGGCCAGCACCACCCCCAGGAACTCTCCCTCCTGCTCGGCGATAAATGAGCATTTTCCCTGGTCCACTGCCAGGATCAGGTAAATCGAGTCGCGCTCCTTGGGCAGAGGGGTCCAGTCCAGCTCATTCAACAGGAAAAAATCGTTTTTCCGCAGTTTCCGTATCCGCATTTTTTCTGGTTGTATCTTTCTTGAGTCAGACAGTATTGTTCCTGACGGATCGCAGAAATATCACAATTAACCAATAAATTTAAGAAACCGCCGTAGGGGCGACGTCCCGATAAAATCGGGATCGCCCCTACAGCTTCTTTATGTCCAGCTAACGGACCTCGAGATAATCCTTGTCCGGCAGGGCGGGGAACGGCGCATGGGGCTCGGCCTGGTACCAGAAGGCGACCGAGGCGATGTCATCCTGCAGCAGCAGGTAGCGGCCATCCTTGCGCCAGCCCAGCGCCTGGATCGTGACCCGGAGGTCTTTTTCGAAGCGGATCGGGTCCATGATATGCCAGCGGTACAGGCCGAAGCGCTGCTGGCTCTGGTAAACCCCATCCGGCCGGATAACCTGGGGCAGGCCGGTATAGGGCGTGGAAAATTCCTGGTACTGACGGGTATCGTGGTTTTCGAAATTGTAGGAGCCGCAGAAATAGTCCTCGGTGCCGGTGCCGCAGATAGTCGGGAACTGGCTGTCGCCATCCATGAAAAACTTGATCTCGCCCTCGCCCCACCAGCCGGTATTATTGACTCCCCAGCAGAGGTATGTGCCCACGTACTGGCCCCAGCCGCGGACCCCGTCCAGGATTGTGTAATCCTGTTTGTAGGGTAGGGGATTGGTCCGGCGGAACTGGGCGTGGAAATAGGCCGCATCCTCCGAAACCTCGGTCAGCGTGTAGTCGATCTGGTAATAGACCGTTATCTCCTCGCTGTCCAGGTTCTGGAAGGTCAGGCGCGCGCCCTTGCGGAAAGGCATCACCCAGTAGCTGTTGAAAGCGCTCCCCGGGTTGACAGTCACCGGGAGCGAATTAACCTGGGCGTATTTGCCCCATCCGCAGGCGAAGAAATCTCCGACCGGGCTCTCCACCGAGGGAGTTTTTTCCTCATCCCAGTAGATGCGCAGTATCGAGAAACGCCAGTGGTCCGTGACAGTCATCCAGATGTGCTGGATCGCTCCGGGACCCTGGATATCGGCGAGCGTAAAAGTTTCTCCGGGGCCGACCCTGACCGAGGGAGAGACTTTCCAGCCCTGGCCCAGGTCCCGCGCGGCATTCTGATTGGTTCCGGTGGTCGCCATCCCGCCCTTGCCTTTTTCGCCGGTAAAATTCTCCGGGCTGATCGAGCGGGTTTTGGCCTTGGATAGACGGAACAGGCTGCCCAGGTTCATGTGCAGCCCGTCGAAATTCTTCTCCTCAGCCGGGGAATCAGTGGCCGCGAAGCCGAGAATGAAGGCCAGGAGCAGAATGGAGTTTTTTAGCACCGTGAATCCTCCGGCAGAGTGAATGGTGATTGACAGGCCGGCTGTCGAGAGCCGGCTTAAATCCGGATGGAACAGCAAAAACGTCCCCGCGCCGAGGACAAAGGCCAGGGAAAGCGGCAAGGTCACTTCGCGGGGCATCCGTCGCGCTCTCCGGTATCCCGGGGGAAAACACTGTCCATGGAAACGAGTATAATGCAGGCCTGCGGGGAGTGCGCTCATCCAGGACCTGCC
>MFIX01000042.1:4153-7327 GCA_001780825.1 Candidatus Glassbacteria bacterium RIFCSPLOWO2_12_FULL_58_11
GGTAATCACAAAATTACCATAGGCGGCCGCCGAATGCAACTTAAACTGATCCGGTCCGCCGCTTTTGTTGCGCCCCTAATGCGCTTGAGCAGGCTTATCGATCCCTGTTGGCTATTAAGGCTGGGTTTGACTTGTCATCCGGCATTGGTTATGATTTAACGGCAGCCCGGCCCCGGCTCTAATTCAGGAATTTTCCAGGACCTGAAACGATATGTCAGAACAACCCGAAGACAAATCTTTTTCTGAGAATGTACAGGATGTCGCACATGGGCCTTTCGGATTCGGCTGGCTAGCCTGGCGTATTCTTTTCTGGATGGCGCTGATCGGGCTGGGTCCGTTGCTGGTGATGGCGTTCCAGGGCTATCACTGCGCCCGGATGGCGGTTATCGAGCGGGCTGAGGCGCAGCTCGGCTCGGTAGTGGAGTCGCGCAAGAGCCGGATCGAGCAATGGTTTTCCGAAAGGGAAGCCGATATGGGCCTGATCGCCGGTGTGCTGGGGGACAGCCCGGGGTGGCTGAAAAGTGCCGCCGGAAGGGATGGCGATAGCCTGCCTTCATTCAAAATCATGGATGAAATCCGCCGGAGAAGTCCGGCCTATGAAACGCTGTGGTTCTACGGCCTCGACTGGCGGCCGGTCTTCCGCTCCGGAGCCCAGGACCATTCCGACAGCGAGCTGCTGACCGGCAAATTCAAAGAGGCTTTGAGTTCCTCCTCGAAGCCTTATTTCAGCCCGGTCCACCTGCATGATAACGGCACCGAGTACGGGATGCACCTGGGCTGCCGGGTCAGCAGCCCCCGGGGAGAGGCACTGGGATATGCAATCGCCTATCTGAAAATTTCCGAAACGATCGACCCGATCCTCAGCGACAGCAGCGGGCTGGGGACCATGGGCAAGGTTTACCTGCACTTCCGGGATGAAAATATCCTCTACACCCCGGCTGAGGAACGGAAAGTCAGCCTGAATATCGACCCGCGCCTTGGACTCCCCCTGCGCAGCGGCACCTCGGCGATCCTGGAATACGAGGATTTCCGGGGGAGAAGGGTCCTCGGGATCTCGAAAAACATCCCGGTCCTGAACGCCTCGGTAATCGTGGACCTGGACCACGCCTATCTGTTCGGCTGGCTGGATGTACTCAGGGAAAGGGCCCTGGAAACCGGCAGTATCACCCTGGTCATCGTTCTTCTGTTGGCGGCGCGCAGTTCCTGGAAGCTTTCCCAGCCGCTGCGGGAACTGGCCGCCACCGCCCGGAAAATCGCCGCCGGCCGGCACAGTGAAAGGCTTGGGCCACTCGAGGGGATCGAGGCCCAGGAGGTTGGCCGGGCGTTCAACAAGATGCTGGATGAGCTGGAGGCCAGCAAGCGCCGCCTGCTGCATGCCGCGACCCTGGCCGCCGTGGGTGAGCTCAGCTCGAGTATCGCCCACGAGATGCGCAATCCCCTCTCCTCGATCCGGATCAATCTTCAGGCACTGCGCTGCAAAGTCGAGGCCGGCCCGTACCAGGAGCTTTCCGCGATTGCCCTTGAGCAGGTGGATCGCCTGGAGCGGATGCTGTCCGAGCTGCTTAATTTCAGTAAGCCCCTCGAGCTGGCGCCCGAGCCTTTCGAGTTCAGCGGCCTGGCCGGCCAGGTGATTTCAGAGTTGACCCCTCAGGCGGAGGAGAAAAATGTCTCGCTCGCAGTGGAAAAGCCCTCCGGCTCATTGCTGCTGAGCGCCGACCGCGAGCAGATTCACCGGGCGCTGACCAACCTGGTACAGAACGCCCTGGATGCAGTTCCGCCCGGAGGCTGGGTCGAACTCGGGGCAACCGCCGGGGGAGCAGATAATGGCTATGCCGAGATCCGGGTCAGCGACAATGGCCCCGGAATCCGGCCCGAGGACCGGGAGATGATTTTTCAGCCGTTTTTTACCACCCGCGAGGGGGGAACAGGATTAGGTCTGGCGAATGTAAAAAAAATCGTCGAGGGGCATGATGGGAAAATCGAGGTGGAAAGCTCTCCCGGAAAAGGCTCGGTTTTCCGGCTGTTGCTTCCGCATGGAGGGAAATCCGCTTGAGTGCGATAATGCTGATCGAGGATGACCGCGCGCTTAGCCGCTCGCTGGAAATCCAGCTTACCGAACAGGGACACGAGATTCGCACCGCGGCCTCCGCTTCAGAGGGATTGGAGGCTCTTGCGCACTGGACCCCGGATTTGCTCCTGCTCGATCTGGGCCTGCCGGACCGTCCGGGCCTGGAGGTCCTCGAAACGGTGCGCGGGAGCCGGGAAGACCTGCCGGTGGTCATTATCACCGGCCGCCAGGAGATGCAGTCGGCCATAACCGCTATGCGCCAGGGAGCTTTCGATTACCTGCGCAAACCATTCGACTTCGAGGAAATCCTGATCCTGATCCAGAAAGTAGAGCGCTTCAAGTCCCGTCTGAAAGCGGCCGCGAAAAGCGGATTATCGCTTCCCGAGACAGAAAACGATTATGAGATTGTCGGCGCGGACCGGAAAATTCTCGAGGTGATCAAGAAAATCGGCCTGCTCTCGCGCAGCCGGGTCAGCGTGCTGATCGAGGGAGAGAGCGGCACCGGAAAGGAGCTGGTAGCCCGGGCCATTCACCACGCCAGCTCTCCGGGCGAGCCATTCGTGGCCCTGAACTGCTCCAGCCTGGTGGGGACCCTGCTGGAAAGCGAGCTGTTCGGCCATGAGAAAGGTGCATTCACCGGCGCCTTGTCCCGCAAAACCGGCAGGCTCGAACATGCCGGGGAGGGCGTGGTGTTCCTGGACGAGATCGGCGACATGCCTCCCGCGCTGCAGTCCAAGCTGCTCCGGGTACTCCAGGAATGCGAATTCGAGCGGGTCGGCGGACTCGAAAGCATACCTTTCAAGGCCCGGGTGGTCGCCGCCACCCACCGGAACCTTCAAGAGCTGATCCAGCAGGGCCTTTTCCGCGAGGACCTCTACTACCGGCTCACGGTCTCCCGGATCAGCCTGCCGCCTTTGCGGGAGCGCCGGGGGGATATCCCCGGGCTGGCTGGATATCTGATCCGGCGCATCAGCCGTAAGCTGCACCGGCGGATCGAGGGGCTCGATCCCTCAGCCCTGGCGGCTCTTCAGCGCTACGACTGGCCCGGCAATGTCCGCGAGCTGGAAAATGTCCTCACCCGGGCGGCAGCTCTGGCCCGCGGTCCG
>MFIX01000042.1:7409-7769 GCA_001780825.1 Candidatus Glassbacteria bacterium RIFCSPLOWO2_12_FULL_58_11
GCCAGGCCGAAAAAGCCCATATCGACAAGGCGCTCGCGGTCACCGGCTGGAACCTGAGCCGCACCGCCAGGCTGCTCGAGATTTCGCCCACTACGCTGCGGAAGAAAATAAAAGATTACGCTCTCCGCCGTCCCCTCTGATTTCTCACATCAGTATCTGATCACCCGCCCTAGCCAATAACTGTCCGGCTCCCGGTTCGTCCCGCCAGATGTATCTGTATATCATGATATATTACAAAGAGTTAGAGTATCGATAATCTTCCGGCACTAAGGTTGCAACAGGGAAACCAGGTTCGAAAACCGTCTATTTTATCGCCGGAGTTTTCTCGATGCGGATCGCGATTGTGGATGATGACCGGGC
>MFIX01000043.1:0-4952 GCA_001780825.1 Candidatus Glassbacteria bacterium RIFCSPLOWO2_12_FULL_58_11
CTCGCCGGTAAGGTATTTCCCCAGGCGGCTGTCGATCGAACTCCAGTCGATAGCCACCTTGCCCGGCGCGGCGACCGAGATTGCGGGAGTGTAAGTCGGATCGGCCGGCACCACCCGGTTTTTCTTGAACAACTGGTAGATTTTCAGCTCGAGGTTTTCGTCCATCGCCCGGATAAAGCCCTCGTGCTGGAGATTGCCGGCCAGACGGTTCTCATTAGGAAGCGCGAAATTCCAGATTTTGAGCTTGACCGGGAGGGTCAGCGTCTTCCCGCCGATCTTTACGCTGGCCTGGCTGAGATACTCCCCGGCGGGCGCCCCGGACTGTTCGAACGGCACATACTGGTCGATCCAGATCAGCAGGAAGCGCTGGTGGTCGATCCGGTTATGGAAATCCGGCAGCTCGAGCGGGTAGGCCAGATGGTTTTTTTGAGCGACATCCTGTTCGAGCAGCTCCAGGGGGATAAGCGCATCAGGGTACCACCCGCCGCCCAGATTGCCGCGCTCATAACCAGTTGAGTAGGCCTTGACCTGCACCGCCCATTCCAGGAAGAGCTCCGGTTTTTGCGCCAGGCTGTGGCCCCCGGCGCTGAACGGCTGCATATCGACAGCAATATCGTGGAGGGTCGAGTCGGCAAGGTTTTCGACAACGAGCTGGAAGGACACATACTCGCCGCGGGCGGCGTGCAGCCGCACCTCGCGGCCGTCGTAGATCCAGTTCTTTTTAAGCACCTCGCCCAGCGGCGGCATGGCATAAGCCCGGTGGGCATCATCGATAACCCGGCCATCGGAGGGGTCGAGGCGCAGCGAGGCAGGCAGCGCGGAGATCGAAAATCCGGCGGCCCCCTGCGCGAAGGCTGTCTGCGCGAAAACCGCGGTCACCAGGCAAAGCATTGCCAGGACAATCTGAAAGTTGATTAATTTTCCGGACATCGGCGGCCTCGTGTCAGCGGTGAATGGTAGATATCAGGGTCAAAAATCCGGAGGAAAAACTAAGTTCAAGCCTCGCGGATGACAAGGACTTTGAACGACGGCAAATGTATTGACACTGCGGGCGAAAGATATGAATTTCGGGTGGGTATTTCTCCTGAGGCCCCCTGCTGCCCGTATCCTGAAATTACTGGAGGATAATTTGAGCTCTAGGCGCTTCTTTTCTCTTTGTCTCTGGACCGCCCTCGCGACTCTGATCAAGGTTTCGGCGCTGACGGCGCTGACCTCGCCCGAGGAATTCCTTGGCTTCCGGGTAGGGGCGGACTATAAACTGGCCCGCTACGACCGGATCATCCAGTATCTGGAAAAGCTCAGTCAGGAAACCGGGAAAGTGCGTTACGAGACTGTCGGCCGCAGCACTCTGGGAGAGCCGCTGGTGCTGACTGTCATCTCCACCGCGGAGAATATGCAAAACCTGAAGAGGTACCGCGATATCGCCCGCGGCCTCTCCGATCCCCGGACCTTGAACGCCAATGAGGCGGAAATACTGGCTGGCCAGGGCAAGGTTTTCCTGCTTCTGCTCTGCAACCAGCACAGCTCGGAGATCGCCTCCTCCAACATGGCGCTTGAGCTGGCCTACGACCTGGCCGCCGGGGAAGACCCGGAGCTGGAAAAGGCCCTCGAAGATGTCATCGTGATGCTTATTCCCTCGGCCAACCCGGACGGCCAGGAGATGATCGTCGATTACTACGACAAATATGTCGGCACGCCTTACGAAGGCGGGAACCTGCCCTGGCTCTACCATCACTATGCCGGCCATGACGACAACCGGGACTGGTTCATGCTCAACCTGGCGGAAAATGACGCCCTGGTGGATGTGTTTTACGGAAACTGGCAAGCCCAGGTGCTGGTGGATGTGCACCAGATGGGCATGACCGGCGTGCGGATGTTCGTCCCGCCTTTTTTCGATCCGCCGAACCCGAACAATCACCTCCTGATCTGGAACCAGATCGAGCTGTTGGGGGCTTTCATGAAATTCTGCCTCGCCGAGGCCGGAAAAAAGGGCGTGATCAGCAATGCAATCTATTCCGGCTGGTACCAGGGCAGCGTGCGGCCCAATGCAACCCAGCATAATATCACCGCGCTGCTGACCGAAAGCGCCGGCGTGCAGATCGCCAGCCCGGTGTATGTCGATCCGGCTGAGCTGGAAGGCACGGATAAGGGCCTGCCCGAGTACGGGGTCAGAATGAATTTCACCGATCCCTGGCCCGGCGGCTGGTGGCGGCTGCGGGATATCGTTGAGTATCAGCTGGTCGCCTTCAAGGGCCTGGTCAAAGTATGCTCGGATAACCGTCGGAAATTGCTGCGAAATTTCTACCGCATGGGCGCCGAAACCGTGGATCTGCCCTCCCAGGGAGCGCCTTACGCTTACCTGATCCCGCCGGAGCAGCGCGATCCCGGGAGCACGTCGCGGATGCTGAAAATTTTTCTGCGCACGCGCTGTGAGATTCAGCGCTCGGTAATTCCTTTCAACGCCGGAAACCGGGAGTGGCCTGCCGGCACCCTGGTTATCAAGACGGGCCAGCCCTACGGCCGGTTTGTCAAAGACCTGCTTGAGGTGAAGAAATACCCCGACCTGCGGAAATATCCCGGCGGGCCGCCGCAGCCGCCCTACGACAATGCGGCCTGGACCCTTCCGCTGCTCATGGGAGTCGAGGTCGAGGAGATCAGAGAACCATTCGTAACCCAGCTTGAGCCGCTGAGCGCGCTCCAGTCGCCGGATTCTTCAACTAAAACATCGCCGGCCCTGCTCGATTGCCGCGACAACAATTCTTACCGGGCGGTGAACCTGCTGCTGAAAAATAAAGTCAAGGTTTCGCAGATCGGTCAGCCGGTTTCCACCTCGGGAAAAACCTTGCCGGCCGGCTGTTTTCTGGCCGAGGGCAAGACGGAAGAGCTGGAGGAGGTGGCCCGCAAAACCGGCGCCGGCTTCATTCCCCTGGAGTGGAGACTGGTCGTCCCCCGCCGTCAGCTGAAACAGGGCAAGATCGGGCTCTACCAGGGCTTTGTGCCCAGCACCGATGAGGGCTGGACCCGCTACATCCTCGACCGGTTCGAATTCAATTATGAGAGTCTGACCAATGACCGGGTGCGTAAAGGCAATCTTTTTAAAGACTACGCGGTCATTATCCTGCCCGGGCCGGACAAGGATGGAATAGTCAAGGGCGACGACAGCGAATTCACGCCGCCGGAGTATCGCGGCGGCATCGGCAGGGACGGGATCCGCGAACTGAAGGAATTTGTCATCAAGGGCGGCACGCTGATCGCCATAAAAGAGGCCTGCCGGCTGCCCGTTGAGGAATTCGACATTCCGGTGCATGAGGAATTGCGGGGAGTCGCGGACAGCGAATTTTTCTGCCCGGGCTCAATGCTCAAGCTGGAGGTGGATAACTCCCATCCCCTGGGCTACGGGATGCCGGAAAAAGGGGCGTGCTATTTTGTCGATGCTCTGCCGCTGGGCACGGATGTACCGAAAGCCGGCGGCCCGGACCGCAGAGTGGTCGCCCGTTACGGGAGCGAGGATATCCTGCTCAGCGGCTGGATCATCGGGGAGCGGAAAATCCACGGCCTGCCGGCGGTGGTGCAGGTCAATCTGGGTCAGGGCCATGTGGTGCTCTGCGGTATCGGAGTCCAGGAGCGGGCCCAGAGCTGGGGCACGTTCAAGCTGCTGTTTAATGCTATTTTCGATGGTTACAGGTGATAGCTTCGTAAAAAGTCCATCTACTTTGTTGTGCGGCATATCTCGTCACTGCGGCGTACCGCTAAGTACGCCTCATTCCTCGATCTTTGCACGCCTCGTAGCTGGAGCTTTTTACTTTGCTATCCGAAATCGGACTTTTTACGAAACCATCACAGGTAATTTCACCGGCAGTAGAGTTGGTGTTATCTCGATTTGTAATGCAGCCCCTTGATTTATCCGCCCGCCGGAGCATAATAAAGTAGAGCAGATTTTATATTACCGGGGCTTTTGCCGCATCCATTACCTCTGGAAAGGTTTTTCCGATGAAATCGTCCCAAGAGCAGAATGCCGCCGGGCGCGTTTTTACGCCTGCCGCCCTGCCGCGCTCCTTCGCGGCGGGAGCGATTATTTGTATATCGATTTTCTTCGCGCTGTCAGGCTGCGCTCGCGAGCGCCGGGCCGCTCCGGCCGGCGGCACGGGTGTCAAGGGGCTGACCATCGAGCGCCGCATCCTGCTCGGCGAGGGTGTCTCTTTCGGTGCCGCGGGCTCCTACGAGGCCCTGATCGGCAAGGTGCATTATACGCTCGACCCGCACGAGGCGCAAAACAGCCGGGTGACCGATGCCGCCCTGGCCGCAGGCCCGGACAGCCTCGTGCATTACAGCGCGGATATCGTGATTGTCAAGCCCACCGATATCCGGCGCGGTAATGGGGTCCTGTTCTACAATGTGGTGAACCGGGGCAATTTCGACACCCGCCTCCTCCGGGCCACGGGCTGGGCCGATGTTGCCAGCCGGCCGAGCGGCAGCCGCGAGAGGCTTGGGCGGCAGATGAAACAAGGCTACACAATAGTATTTTCGGGCTGGCAGGATGATGTTATCGCCGACAGCGGAAGACTGAGGCTTTACGCCCCGGAGGCGCGGCTGGAGGGCCAGCCCTTGCCCGGTGAGGTGCTGGCCGTAATCGAAACTGATTCTCTCTCGCAGCAGGCCTCCCTGGGCGATCCCGGACACCGGGTTTATGCGGTCGACCCGGAGCAGGCCGGCGAGGCGGAAATGCGGGTCCACGACGGCATGGCCGACCCCGGCACGGTGATCGAGCGCGGCGCCTGGAAATTCGCCTGCCCGGAAGACAGCACGCTCCGGCCGGACAGTATCAATGTCTTCTTTCCGCAGGGCTTCGAGCCCGGTAAAATCTATACCGTGCGCTACCGGCCCGACCGCTCGCCGCTGATGGGCCTTTGTTTTCCGGCGGTGCGCGACCTGATCGGATTCCTCAGCCTGCC
>MFIX01000043.1:4987-8016 GCA_001780825.1 Candidatus Glassbacteria bacterium RIFCSPLOWO2_12_FULL_58_11
AGTGTCCGATCCGTTACTGCCTGGCCTACGGCTCCAGCCAGTGCGGCCGCTATCTGCGCAATTTCATCTATCAGGGGTTCAACTGCGATCTGAGCGGGCGGCGGGTTTTCGACGGGGTAGTCGCCAATGTGCCGGGCTGCCGGATGGGCTTTTTCAACTATCGCTACGCCCAGCCCTCGCGCTCCTGGGGCTTTTTCCCGGACTTCGTCTTTCCGTTCACCGATCTACCCTCGACCGATCCGGTTAACGGGCAGAGCACCGGACTCCTGGCCGGAGTGCCGGATTCGCTGCGGCCCAAGATATTTTACATCCATCATTCCGGCGAATACTGGTCGAGCGGCTCCGCCCTGACCCACGCCGATATCGAAGGCCTGCGGGATGTCGAGCTGCCGCCGCAGGTGCGGATTTATTTCCTGACCGGTACGGCCCATGGACACGCTGAGCTGGAGAACGGCCATCCCGCTCCCGGCGGCCACTATTACCTGCCTTTCAATCCCAATGCCGCCAATTTCCTGGAAGCACCGCTGATCGAGTCCCTGGCGCGCTGGGTGGTTTCCGGCGAGCTGCCTCCGGAAAGCGCTTATCCGCGGCTCGACCGCTCGGAGTTGGCGGCCCTGGAGATGTTCAGCTTTCCGCAGGTCCCGGATGTCGAGACTCCGGTGCTGGTTGATCTGCACCCGCGCTTCGATTGGGGTCCGCGCTTCGACAAAGGCATCCTCGACAAGGCCCTGCCCGGGATTGGCCCGCTCTATCCGATCCTGGTGCCGGCGGTGGATAAGGACGGTAACGAGCTGGCCGGGCTGCGCTCCCCGCACCTCGCGGTGCCGCTGGCCAGTTATACCGGCTGGAACTATCCTGGATATTTCCGGAGCGCGGCGACAACTACCGCCACCCGGCTCAGCGGGGCCTGGCTCCCCTTTTCCCGGGACCGCCGGGAGCGGGAGGACCGGGGGGATGCCCGGCCGAGCCTGGCCGAGCGCTACCGCGGCCGGGGCGATTACCTGGACAAGCTGCGGCGTTCCGCGGAAAATCTGGTGCGAGAGAAGCTGATGTTCGCCGAGGATGTGCCGCTGATTCTCGAGCAGGGCGGCGCGATGTACGATTATGTCGCCGCCGCGGGGGCCTGGAAGCCGGAAACAGCGGCCCGGGCGGGAGCTCGCTGAATGGCGCGCGGGAAAAATGAGCGGCTGGTCAGCCTGGCCCATGGCAGCGGCGGTGAGGAGATGCGCGAGCTGATCACAAGACTGATCCTGCCGCGCTTCGACAACCCCCTGCTCGGCGCTCTGGGTGACAGCGCGATTATCGACCTGCCGGGCGAGGGGCGGTTGGCCTTCACTACCGACAGCTATGTTATCGACCCGCTCTTTTTCCCGGGCGGCGATATCGGCTACCTTTCCGTCTGCGGCACGGTGAACGATCTGGCGGTCAGCGGAGCCGTGCCCCGCTTTATCTCCGCCGGGCTGATCATCGAGGAGGGTTTCCCGTTCCGCGACCTGGAGCGGGTGCTGGATTCGATGGCCCGCGCGGCGGCCGAGGCGGGAGTGAAACTGGTCACCGGGGACACCAAAGTGGTCGCCCGGGGAGCGGCCGACAAGCTCTTTATCAATACCGCCGGCCTGGGTACTGTCCGGCCGGGGATCGAGCTGGGCGCGGAGCGCTGCCGGGCCGGGGATGAGATAATAGTCAGCGGGCCGGTGGGCAGCCACGGAACCGCCGTGGTAGTGGCTCGCCGGGATTTCGGCCTCGAGACTAAGCTGGAGAGCGATGTCGCTCCGCTGAACTCTCAGACCGCCGCCTTGCTGGAGGTCTGCCCCGGCACCCGGATGATGCGCGACCCGACCCGCGGCGGGCTGGCCGGCGTGCTGTGCGAGATCGCCGGGCGGGCCGGACTCGGCATCCGGCTGGAGGAATCGGCGGTACCGATGCTCGAGGCCGTAAAAGAAGTCTGCGAAATCCTGGGTTTCGACCCGCTGTACCTGGCCAATGAGGGCATTTTCGCCGCGGTCGTGCCGGCCGGGGAATCCGGCCGCGCGGTGGCCGCGCTTAAGCGCGCGGGAGCCGGCCGGGCGGCCTGTATCGGCAAAATGGCGCAGGACGATATGCAGCTGGTGACTGTAAACACCCTGGTCGGCGGACAGAGAATCCTGAGCCCGCTCGGCGGCGAGCTGCTGCCCAGGATCTGCTGAGAGTGCCGGCGGAATGACGGGAAAGGATAGCAAAAGCTGATATAGCTTAAAACACTGTGATGACTTGATTCCAGATCGACTGGTTATTTCCAGGCGCCGTAGGGGCGGGTTTTAAACCCGCCCCTACAAGAACCTGTATTTTCTGATGTGCGTTAATGTGTTAAATTTCACATGCCTCAAGCATTAAATAACAATGAAAATTAAACACACTTTTAAACCCACCTTCATCCTTCGGGGTGCACGATGATCAAGCTGAAAAAGATACTATTCCCCACGGACTTCGGCGAGTCCGCCGAGGAGGCCCTGCGTTACGCGGCCATGTTCGCCGGCGAGTACGGCGCCGAGCTGACGATCATGCACGTGGTCAGCTTGTTCGGCAATGGTCCGCTCACCGCGAAGAAGCAGCTCTCCCGGATGGAGCGCTATGCAGATAAGTTCGCCGACCAGGTCCACGAGGAGGCGGAGGCGATTATCGACAACACGATCGGGGACCCGAAGCACACCCATCTGAAGATGAAAAAGCTGATCGTGCGCAGCCTGTCTCCGCATGGAGAGATCATACAGGCGGCCGAAAAGGAGAAAATCGACCTGATAGTCATGGGCACCTATGGCCTGGGCGGAGTAAGCCACATGCTGTTCGGCAGCACGGCCGAACAGGTTGTGCGCATGGCCGGCTGCCCCGTGCTCACTGTGCGCCACCACACCCCGCACAGCTTCGATTTCCTGAAAATCAGGAGCATCCTCTTTCCCACGGATTTTTCCAGCTTCTCGAAAAAAGCCCTGCCTTATGCGGTCAGTTTCGCCGAGCGTTACGGCGCCGACCTGCACGTGCTGCATGTCTTC
>MFIX01000043.1:8079-11478 GCA_001780825.1 Candidatus Glassbacteria bacterium RIFCSPLOWO2_12_FULL_58_11
CGAGCAGCGGATTCACCCCGCGTTCTATATTATGGATAAGTCCACGCCTTTCGACCTGGATGAGGGCTTACGCGACCGGGCCCTGGATGCGCTGGACGAGTTTGTCTATGAGGACCTGAGAAACAAGATCACCTTCAAGTGCGAGGTGGCCAGCGGCAAGCCCTTTGTCGAGATCATAAATTACGCCAAAAAAGAGAATATCGACCTGATCGTTACCGCCACCCACGGGTTGACCGGCCTGGAGTACATGGTAATCGGCTCGACCACCGAGCGCGTGGTGCGCCGGGCCCCCTGCCCGGTGCTCAGTATCAAGGACCCGGAGCACGAGTTTGTCGAGCTGTAAGCGCAATCCGGACTTTGCCGCCCGCACTGTCCGGTATTTAGCTCACCAGGGGGTTAAAATTGAAAATCCAGAAAAAGGATGTTCTCGAGTATCACGCCGGCAAAAGGCCCGGTAAAATCCAGGTCATCCCCACCAAGCCCTGCTCCACCCAACGCGATCTCTCCCTGGCCTACACGCCGGGAGTGGCCGAGCCCTGCCGCGAGATTGCCCGCCAGGGAGATGATTCTTTCCGCTACACCAGCCGGGGCAACCTGGTGGCGGTGGTCACCAATGGCACCGCGGTGCTTGGCCTCGGCGCGATCGGCGCCCGGGCCGCCAAGCCGGTGATGGAGGGCAAGGCCGTACTCTTCAAGCGATTTGCCGACATCGACGTTTTCGACCTCGAAGTCGATACCCGCGACCCTGAGGAGGTGGTCCGGCTGGTCAAGCTCCTGGAGCCGACATTCGGAGGGATCAACCTGGAGGACATTAAGGCGCCGGACTGTTTCTACATCGAGGAAAAACTGATCGGGCTTTGCGATATCCCCGTATTCCACGATGACCAGCATGGGACGGCGATAATTGCCGGAGCGGCCCTGCTCAATGCGCTCGAGCTGACCGGCAAGAAGCTGGCCGGAGTGGTTATCGTCATTTGCGGGGCCGGCGCCGCCGGGATCGCCTGCGCGGACCTGCTGGTCCGCATGGGCGCCAGAAAGGCGAAAATCCTGATGTGCGACAGCCAGGGGGTGATCTACCAAGGCCGCGAAAAGGGCATGAACCCCTACAAAGAGCGTTTCGCGGCCAATACACGCAAGCGGACCCTGGAGGATGCGCTCAAAGGCGCAGATGTGTTTATCGGAGTATCCGGCAAGGACCTGCTGAGCGATGCGATGGTGCGCTCGATGGCGCCCGCGCCGGTAATATTCGCCCTGGCCAACCCGGACCCGGAGATCAGCTACAGCCGTGCCCGGAAGCTTCGCTCTGATGCAATAATCGCCACCGGCCGCTCGGATTTTCCTAACCAGGTAAACAATGTTTTGGGCTTCCCCTACATTTTCCGGGGAGCGCTGGATGTCCGGGCCCGGGCGATCAATTTTGCGATGAAGCTGGCGGCGGTCAAGGCCCTGGCCCGGCTGGCGCGCGAGGAAGTGCCGGACAAGGTCCGCCGGGCCTATGGAGGAGAGCAGCTAGCTTTCGGACCGGAATATATCATTCCCAAGCCTTTCGATCAGCGGGTGCTGCTCCGGGTGGCCCCGGCGGTGGCCAAGGCCGCCATGGACAGCGGCGTGGCCCGGGTAAAGCTGAACCTGGAGGATTACCTCCACCGGCTGGAGAACATGCTCGACCGCTCGCGCCAGGTGCTGCGGGACATTTTCTACCGTGCCCAGCAGGACCCCAGGCGGATTGTCCTGCCCGAGGGGTCCCAGGACAAAATCCTGCGGTCGGCGCAGATCCTGCTCGATGAGAATATGGCGAAACCCATCCTGCTGGGGGATGCTAAGAAACTGAAGGCGCGGGCGCGGGAGCTAGATCTGTCCCTGCGCGGGGCGCAAATCGTCAACCCGGAAACCGACAAGCGCCGCGGCCGATATCTCAAGCACCTGGTCGAGCTGCGCTGGCGTCATGGGGTTACGCCCTTCGAGGCCGAGGCCAAGCTGCGCAACCGCAATTATTTTGCGGCCCTGATGGTCGAGCTGGGGGATGCGGATGGCTATGTGGCCGGCCTGACCCAGCATTATCCGGACACTATTCGTCCCGCGCTCGAGGTGATCCGCATGAAACCCGGTATCAGCCGGGTGAGCGGGCTTTATATCGTTCTCACCGACCGCCAGGCCTACTTTTTCGCCGACACCACAGTCAATATCGATCCCTCGGCCGAGGAGCTGGCCGAGATCGCGGTCTGCGCAGCGGATGCGGCCGACCGCTACGGTTTCGATCCCCGGGTGGCGATGCTCTCTTTCTCCAATTTCGGCAGCAACCGCCACCCCCTGGCGGTCCGGGTGCGCAAGGCGACCGAAATCGCCCAGAAACTCAGGCCGGAGTATATCTTCGAGGGCGAGATGCAGGCAGATACGGCGCTCGACCAGCTCAAAATGGCCGAGTCATTTCCGCTTAGCCGCCTGAAAGAGGAGCCGAACGTGCTGATTTTTCCGGACCTGCAGAGCGGCAATATCAGTTACAAGCTCCTGCACCACCTGGGTAATGCTCAGACTATCGGTCCGGTGCTGATGGGAATGCGCAAACCGGTGCACGTCCTCCAGCGCGGTGATGACGTGGAGGACATTGTCAGCATGGTGGCGATCTGTGTCGTCGATGCCCAGGAGAGCCGGACTTGACAGGGGAGGGATACAGCGGGTCTGCCGCGGAAGGCGCCGGAGGGGAACCGGCGCCTTCCGTCGGCGTGGCGCTGGTGAACTGGAATGCCCGGGAGGCGCTGGCCGGTTGCCTGGAATCGCTTTTCGGCTTCCATCCCGGCCTGAAGCTGGAGGTCCTGGTGGTGGATAACGCCAGCCGGGATGGCTCAATCGCGATGCTGAAAGAAAGATTCCCGCGGGTCGGGCTGATCGGGAACCGGGTGAACCGCGGATTCGCCGCGGCCTGCAACCAGGCTTTCGCCGGTCTCGATCCGCGAAGCCCTTATCTGCTGGCGCTCAACCCGGATGTCCGCTTTACCCGCGATACTCTCGGTCCGCTGCTGAGCTTCCTGGAAAATAACCCCCGGGCGCATGTAGTTACCCCGCGTATCCTGGACCCCGACGGCAGCCTTCAGGCCACCTGCCGCAGGAGAGACCCCAGGCCGGCGGCGCTCTTCTGGAGGGTTCTCGGGCTGGGCCGCCTTTTCCCGAAAAGCCGCATTTTCGCTGGCTATACTTATGGTGATTTGCCGGAAAACCTGACCCACCAGATCGAGGCGGCAAGCGGCAGTTTTCTCCTGCTGCGGCGCGAGGTTTTGCGTGAGGCCGGCGGCTTCGACGAGCGCTTTTTCCTCTATGCCGAGGACCTCGACTGGTGCCTGCGCGTGAGGGAAAAGGGGTATTCCATCTATTATTGCGCGGAAGCCGAAGTGCTGCATTACG
>MFIX01000044.1:0-1057 GCA_001780825.1 Candidatus Glassbacteria bacterium RIFCSPLOWO2_12_FULL_58_11
TCCCGCTGTTGCGTTGTCCATGCGCAAGTGCCCGAATGACGGGCATTTAATTCCCCTCTACAAAGAGGGGTGGCGACGCAGTCGACGGGGTGTGTCATTCAAAACATCCTAAAGATTAACTGTCAACCAAAACAACTTAGCGCTTATGGGGGTCCGCCCCTACAAAAGAAGTGCGGTTATCCCACTTTCGCTGGCGCGATTCGGCACGCCTGGCGAGACCACGCAACTTATTAAAATTTAATCGGTTAGTTTAAAAACAAAGTGTGCTTTCGTATTGATTCGATTCAATCTCACTCTAAACCGTAACCTTCAAAAACACAGAGGCAAGGTATGGAACGCACGGCAGGGTCTTTCAAGGCATTTATCCTCTCGGCTCTGGTTCTCGGGTTTTCCCAATCCGCACTTCACGCCGGCAACGCCGTAACGCCCGGCAGGCTCAGCACGCCCTACCCCACTATCACCAACCTGGCCGTGGAATGGCTGCTCGAGGGCGATGACAACCTGAACGCGACCTGCGAGGTGCGCTACCGCATGAAAGATGAGGCGGCCTGGCGCCCGGCCATGCCGCTGCGCCGGATCCCCGCGGGCAACAGCACCCGCACCCAGCCCATCTACTACTGGGACAGCAAGCTCTCCGGCAGTATCCTGGACCTCAAGCCCGGTACCAGCTACGAGATCGGCCTCAAGCTGCGCGACCCGGACGGCGGCGCGAAAGATACCGTAGTGACAGCCGCCACACGGCCCATACCGCGGCCCACTCCGGATGCCCGGATCAAGAAAGCCGGGCCCGAGGAGATCGGCCGGGTGGCCGCCGCGCTGGAGCCGGGGGATATCCTGCTGCTCGGCCCGGGCTGGTACGGAGATTTCAAGCTCGAAAGGGACGGCCTGCCTGAAAAACCGATCGTGATCCGCTCCGACCGCAGCTACCCGGCGATCAACAGCACTTTCGAGAAGGTGGACCTCGAGCGCCGCAAGCATGTGATCCTCGAGGGAGTCACAGTGCACGGGCCGGTGGAGCTGCGCTGGGCCGAAGATGTGACGGTGCGGCACTGCGAAA
>MFIX01000044.1:1081-9132 GCA_001780825.1 Candidatus Glassbacteria bacterium RIFCSPLOWO2_12_FULL_58_11
CCACCGACCGCCCGGGGGCGGCCAACTGCTATATCGCCGACAACACAGTGACCTCCTACATGCCCTGGGACTCGCTGGCCCTGGGCTGCTGTGTCACCCGGAGCAGCATCTCCTGTGTAGGCGAGGGGATCGAAATGACCGGCCCCGGGAATGTAATCTGCTACAATAAAGTCCGCGGCTACCGCGACTGTATCTCCCTGATGGAGGATCTCTGGGTTTACGACCAGCGCTGTATCGACATCTACAACAACGATATCCAGCTCGGGGATGACGATGCGATCGAGGCGGATTTCACCCAGGGCAACTGCCGGATCCTGCGCAACCGGATCACCAACTGTTTCATCAGCCTCAGCTCGCAGCCTGGCCTGGGCGGACCGGCCTATTTCATCCGCAACGTGATGTACAACACGATAAACGTGCCGTACAAGCTCGCCCGGGGCAGCCAGGGAGATGTGCTCCTGCACAACACGGTGCTCAAGGCCGGGGATGGCTTCATGGTTGGCCATAACCCCTCACAGACGCTTTTCCGCAACAACCTGACTGTCGGCGGCGAAGGCGGCGGGGCTTTCGGCGGCTACGGCACCGGCCGCGGCCTGGCAGTTTCCTTCACCCGCCTGGACTCGACTATCGATATGGACTACGATGGGATTGGAGTGCACGGCATGCCGTTCCAGGCCCAGCTCGGCCGGCAAATCTTCGAGAGTATCGAGCAGCTTCGCAAGGGCAGCACCGAAAAGCACGGCGTGCAGGTGGATTTGAGCGTCTTCGCCTCCAGGCCGGCATTCCCCAACCCGCCTTTCCCGGAGCGCGAGCCCGCGGACCTGCGGCCGGCTGCCGGCTCTGCCGCGGTCGATGCCGGAGTGGTGATCCCCAATGTCAACGATGATTTCAGCGGCAAGGCCCCTGATCTCGGGGCCTACGAGCAGGGACAGGAGCTTCCGCTTTATGGTCCCCGGCCCGAGGGAGTGGACGAGGAAACCATGTGGCAGGAAAAGCACGGAAAGTGAGCCTCAGACACAACGGAAAGGATAAAAATGATGCTACGTCATAACGGCAGCTTCCCGGGAAATGCGCGCAAGTGCATTTGGACAATTATCGGACTGGTGCTGACTCTTGGTGTTTACGCCCCGCGCTCTCTGGCCGCTGAGAAAACCTTCAATTTTGTCGTGGCCTGCCACGACACCGCGAGTTTCCGCATCGATGCCGGCCTGGCGGCCCGTCTCAAGCCCTATGGCCGGGTGCAGATCAATGTCAGCACCCTGCCAGAAAAATGTTGGTACACCATCCCGGAGGGCGGCAGCGCCTGGCATGAATACGCGGCTTACAACCCCACCTTTTTCAAATTCTATCCGCACCCCAAGGTTGCGCCGTTCATTCCGGCCGAGCTGGTGGCGGCAGACCGCAAGCTGCTCCTGGCCAAAGCCGCAATAGTGCGCGAGCTGGGCCTGGGGGCCTCTTTCTGGGCCTATGGGGTGAATTTCCTGCCCGAGGCGTTTTTCGAGAAGTACCCGCATTTGCGCGGGCCACGGGTGGATCACCCGCGCCGCAGCCGCCGGGAGGAGTTTTCCATGTGCGTGGACATCGAGGAGTCGCGCGAGATGTACCGCTGGTCTGTCGCCGAGCTCAAGAAGAACGTGCCCGGGCTGGAGATGATACTGTTCAAGACCAATGACGCCGGCGGGGGCCTGTGCTGGGCCGCAGCGCAGTATTCGGGACCCAACGGACCCAGTCACTGCCGCGGCCGCAATGTCGGCGAGCGCCTGCGCGACTACTGCCTGGCCCTGCACCAGGGGGCCAAAGACGGCGGCGGGGATGTCAGGCTGCGGATCGCGGACAGCAATTTCTGGCAGAACGAGGAGGACGTGCTGTTTCCCTGCCTGCCGGAGAACACCTATTACGACGGCAAGGACCGGGGTGCGATATCGATCTCCTGGGGCGGCTCCTACCCGATTATCGGCCTGGTCAATCCGCTGGATGTGATCGAGTCCATGGAGCGCTTCGACAGCCCGGCTACCGAGCGGGTGGACCTGGCCACCCGCCTGGCTTATGACCGCGGCACCGAGCCGCCGGAGGTGCTCTCGCGGGTGATCGGGATCATGGAGGACTGTATCGCCGAGCCGGCCCACGGGCTTTCAGCCCGGCTGGACAAGCTGCGTAAGCTCTCCGGCCGCTGGGGCGGCGAGGCGAATGCCGAAAAAGTCTTTGAGTCGTTCTACTTGCTGGACCAGGCCTTTTCCCTCAAAAGCGCCGTGGCTCCGCGTTACAGTGTCCAGTATGCCGGAGTGTCAAACCGCATGATCGACCGGCCCTTGCTGATCAAGCCCGAATCCTTGCCCCCCGGCGAAGAAGCATATTTCCTGCCCTATGTGTTCAACATCCACGAGAACGAGGCCCGGGTGGACTATATCGACCTGTCGGGCGGCCGCATGAGCGGCCCGGAGAGCTGGAGCGACGGCGGCCTGCGGCGGGCTCTGAGCCAGGCGGAACGGGCGGCCTCCATGCTCGAAAGCGTTCAGGGCGCCCCGGAACAGGATTGGCTCCACGGCCAGGCAACCTGTATCCGGCTCTGGGTCAGTATCGTGCGCTCGATCCACAACTTTTACCATGGCCAGCTCATCCGCGACAAATACAAGGATATATTAGCCGGGCCGAAACGCATCCCGGCCAAGGTAGCCAACTGGGAGGGCGACCCGGGCAATCTGGAGTGGACCGCGATCCAGCGCGATGAGTTCGACAACACCAACGAGCTGATCGCCTTGCTGGATAACGGCGGGCTGAAATACCTGAACCTCGCCCCGGACGCCCGCCACGAGGACACATTCCTGCTCGGCCCGGACCTGGCGGCGTCTCTCAGGAAGAAGGCGAAGATCATGCGCGAGCACTGGCTGGACGTCCAGGATTACCTGGCTCCACCGCACAAATAGACCGAAAACCGGCTGGAACTCGAATTGTTTTTCCGATACATTTCAGGCTGCCTTGAAACAGCCTGAAAGAATATTTTAAAAATTCCTTGACTTTTCTTGTTAAGATACATATAGTTTATATGTGTATATTAAAATGGAGGTACATAGTGAGCCTGCAGGATGAACTCGGATACAAAAAACCCTTCCAGAACCAGGGGCATGAGGCATTGCTGAATATCGTTCTCACCGGATCGCTGCTCAACAAGGAAGGGACAAGGTTTTTCCGGCCCTTCGGGATCACGGAGGCCCAGTTCAACGTGCTGATGATTCTGAAGCACCATTCCGAGCAAGGCCGGATCAACCAGACCAGCCTGGGCAACATGATGCTGGTGAACCGCTCGAATGTCACCGGCCTGGTGGACCGGATGGAAAAAGCCGGGCTGGTGAGAAGGGTCGCCGAGCCGGGGGACCGGCGGGTCAACCTGGTGGAGATGACTGAACACGGCGCTAATGTTTTCGAACCCGCGGGCAAGGCCTATTTCGCCCGGATCGAGCAGTTGATGCAGGGGACGACCGCCGAGGAGTGCGCCCTGCTGTCGAAGACACTGGAAAAAATCAGGGCCCGGCTGAACGGCCGGGGGAAATAGGCGGATGAGTCCGTGGGATTGGCAGAAAGGAAAAGCGGGCTATTTTTTTTACGACAAATGTTTATATATCATCAATATATACTTTAACATTCAACTGGTTGACACTTAATGCGCAAACTAAAGACCCGGGCAAGGGAAAAGTACTCCCGGTTAATTATAACGACGGTAAACGCCCATGGGAAAAGCCCGTTACTCCCGGGAGACAGATTCCCGAATCTGATTTTTATCCTTCTTAAGGGAGGTGCAAAGTATGCGCACGCGCTTCAGCGGATTCTTCAACTCAGCTGGAAAGGTTGTTCAAACCGCTTTTAATGAATACAGGAGGCTTGTCATGTTCAGCAGCAGAATTTCCGGACTTTGGCGGCAGGCTTTGAGCTTTTCCTTTATAACTATTACGGCCTGTTTAATGATCTGGGCAACACAGTCCCGAGCGCAGTCCGCGGCGGATCAGGGACAGCGCCGGGAGTTATCTGAAAAACTCAGGCAGGAGAGCGTGGATATTTTTCAGAAATGGCAGCGCACCTGGGATGCGAGCGATACCGTGTCGCTGAACAAGGCGCTCGGCCTGGCCCGGCAGTCCATTAAGGCTGACACATCCTATTATGCGGCCTATAGGCATATTGCTTATGTCTTGAATGCGATGGATAAAAGAAAGGAAGCGATCGCCGCCGCTGAGAAAGCGCTGGAATTAGACGGCAGCATCCAAGATGCCTGGCTCGGCGAGCTTTATTACAAAGACGGCCAGCGGGAAAAAGCGCTCGAGACTTTCAAGAATCGAATTCTGCTCGACCCCTCCAGCTATGCCTTCTATTCGGATGTCAGGGATTATCTGGGCCGCTGTGATTTTTCCCCGGAAGAAATCAAAGGAGTGCTCTCTCTCTACGATCCGACCCGGATCGAGAAGCCGGAAGTGCTGGAGCGCTCCGCGGCCCTTTACCAATCGCTTCATGGTTACCGGGACACCACGACCGCAGAGCTGCACATCGTAAGGCCCGGCATGGACAACCGGATGACCTTTTCGTTTGTGTTCGCTTTGGAGCGGCCCAACCGGCTCAGGATCGAAAACCGCAATGCCCCCATGGGGAAGGGGGTGGTGCTTTTCAGTGACGGAAAGAACCTGGTGAGCCATAACGAAATGTGGAAGCAGTACACGCAGAAGACCGCTCCGGAGGTATTGTCGACCGCTGCCCTGCGAGTCCAGCCGTCTGGCCTCGCGGAAGATGCGCTCGTGCCGAAAATACTGAAAATGCTGTTGAGCGATGCGCCTCTAAAAGAAATAATGGAGGGCGTCGAGAAGGTTGAAGAGGTCGGCCACGAACAGTTAGACGGCATTCCGGTAACCGTTGTCGAGCTGACCCAGCGGGCCGGTTCTTTACCGGGTAGCACCGGCATGCCGAAGCCGGACGCTCTGATCGGACTCCGTTTGTGGATCGGCAGCCGGGACTTCCTGATCCGTCAAATGGCTTATGAGGTGGACCTGGGGAAAATGGCGGATGAAAAGATGCCGCAGCAGCAGCGGGAGATGATGCAAGGGATAAAGATTGGCTACCGCTTCAAGCACACGGCCATCGAGACCAACCCGGTTTTCTCCGATAAAGATTTCGCCTTCACGCCCCCCGAAGGGGCAAAGCTGGTCGAGGAGTTCATCTCGCCCGAAGTAGCTGAAAAAATGTCGGGACTGCTCGGCAAGCCGGCCCCGGATTTTGTTCTTCAGGACCTGGAAGGCCGGGAGGTGAAACTCGCCGATTTCGCCGGAAAGGTTGTCATTCTTAATTTCTGGGCCACCTGGTGCCCCCCTTGTATCAAGGAGATCCCGGATTTAATCCAGCTTTATGAGGCTTATAAAGACAAAGGGCTGGTGGTTATCGGCATCTCCCAGGACCAGGGCGGAGTCGAGCTGGTAAAAAAATTCGCCGCCGCTCACAAGGTGTCTTATCCCCTGGTCATGGGCGACCCGCCGGTATCGGCAGCTTATGGTGGGATTTCAAGCATTCCCACGACTTTTATTATCGACCGCCAGGGAAAGCTGGTGGATGGGGTCGTAGGCAGCCGCGAGAAAGCGTACTTCGAGAAGAAAATCGGCAGCCTGTTTTAAGCTGTTCTGTCTTTTAAGGCAGAAGCGAGAGTCTGATCGGCTCTTTCCAATGCATAATCTGGAGAATTACGATCCAATTTATATTTCCGGAATGAGCGGGAGGATCAATATCATGCTGAAGAAGAGAAGTATTATCAAGTTGATGGTAGTGCTTTCAATGGCATTTTCCTCCATTTGCGGCACCGGCAATGATTATGGGGGTGGATGTACCCCCACTGAGCCATTCGCAGGCAGAGACACGGTAATGATCGATATCGAAAGCACGGGAAGCATTGAAAACCGGACCGATTCCGTTGAGAGCTTTTCGATAGTCTATCTATATGAAGCGGGCGGCAAATCCATGGAAAGAAATATCGCAGTCGGTCCTGACAGTGTAAGTACAGTTTTGATAACCTACAGCATGACCGTGGTATTCGAAGCTTATCAAGGCGTCAAAGATGTCTTGGACCCTGTAAAGATTTATATCCTAAAGAGTAATAAGAAAATACTCCTTGGAGATATAACTTGCAGGGTCATTGCAGATAAGTCCACAAAAAGGGGAGAAGGAACTTTTCCCTTTATTTATTATGGCAACTATCCGGGCAGCAGTCTCTGAGGCAATTCACGCTATAAGGATATAAGAAGGTTTTGTTCGATTTGGGGTTGGCTCAATGACCTATACCGTATCTTCATCAGGCAGCCCAGAGCCGGATAATATACCGTCCAGCTAAAAAGTGTCCGGGCGCCGCCACCTGCCGAAAGGAGAGCAAAATGGGATCGACTGACATAATAAACCGGCGAATAAGGTTTATAATCCTGCTCATGGGTCTGATACTGGCCGCCGCGGCAGAGTCATACGCGCAAAACGATTCCGCCGGAGCAGAGGAGAACAGGCCAGGGACGCGAAGCAAGTTCGAAGCTTTTAGCGTCACCTATTTACATATCCCGAAAAGCTCCCTGAGCGACAGGCGCCTATTTTTCTCACCCAGCCCAGGGATAGCCGAGCTCGAGGTCAACCTGCTGGAGGTCAACCTGAACCTGCCCAGGCTATACCGGGAAAGCAGAACCGTGCTGGTTCACAGCCTGTCCATTCAAAGACTGAAATTCAAGCTGGGGGAATTGTCGGCGGCCGACCCGCAGTATCCGGGGCAGAGGACCCCGGAAGAGCAGAAAGCCGCATTTGAAGGAATCAGCTGGCTGGATGATCTGGCCGCGGTCGAATACCGTATTCTGGCCTCCAGCTCCTTTTCGGAGGGCCGGTGGCGCTGGTGGCTGACCAGCCGTCACGGACTCTACTCCGATTTCAGCGGCGGGCTTTCCGCCGGAGACTACCGGGTCCAGGCGGCGCTGGGAATCGACCGCACCTGGGGAAACGGCGCTGTCTTAGGCCTCGGAGCGGCTTACTCCACCACATTCTCCTCGCTGATCCTGCCCGTGCTGAATTTCCAGACCTCCTCCGGATTCCCTTTGAGGCTCAAGCTGCTCCTGCCGTTCGAGGGCTCGCTGATCTACCGGATCAGCGATTATCTGGAGCTGGGCCTGGCCGGCCGGATCGAGGGCAACCGCTATAATCTCCGCGGGGCCAAATCTCCGCTTACCGGCGCCCCGGCGGACAACCTGCGCTATTCTGCCGGCACGCTCGGCCTGCAGGCCGGGATCCGGCTTGCCGGACCCTGCCGCCTGATCCTGGAAAGAGGCTTTACTTTCAGGAATCGCCTCGAGCTGTACGATGGGGGGAGGAAAAACGGGGTATTATATCCGGGCGTTCCCTCTTTTACCAGGGTGGCTTTCAGCGTGGAGCTCTGAGAGGGGAGAGCAGCAAGTTTCGGGGTCCGGGCTTTTAAAATGCTTCACCCGCAAAAGGAGGAACCGATGTGGAATAAAGCCTTTTTTATTTCTTTAATATTGCCTGCCCTTTTCTTGTGTGTTTTTTCAGCATGTAATCCATTAGGTGACTTTATGGCTATAGAAGAATCAGGCCAATACGGAGCAGAGCCGCCCTATGGAACATGGGAGATCTATAGGATGGAAAGGTCCAAGGCAACCCGGACCGATACCCTAAGATCACCCGGGATATCGGGAACGATAACTTTTTACAGGAACAGCGATGTCATGGCGATACAGCTTAGCGACTCGACCGGGCTTCCCATTGAGCCTTTCGCTTTGATACACGTGGTAAATCAACACTTTTACACGTCTGACCTTGGAAAAGTAATAACGGCGGGACGTTATCGTTTCAGCGTGGAACTGGCTGGCAACAGCCTGACCCTCGCCACTTCAATAGACGCTGATAGCGGGACAGTGGGCGTGAAATTTTATTCTACCCGGAAATAGCTCAATCGATTGCAGCCAATCTCATAAAAACAAGGTAACTTACCCGCTGCTGATGAGTGAACCGCAGGTATCGGCGGCGTACGGGGGGTTCTC
>MFIX01000044.1:9141-16227 GCA_001780825.1 Candidatus Glassbacteria bacterium RIFCSPLOWO2_12_FULL_58_11
GACGACTTTTATTATTGACCGCCGGGGTAAGCTGGTGGACGGAGTCGTGGGCGAGCGACCGAAATCCTTCTTTGAGAAGAAGATCATGAACCTCTTTTGATGGGTTCAGCTTGAAAGATTTTTCTCATAGAGGGGAGAGCAGCAAGTTCCGGGGGCCTGGCTTTTAAAATGCTTCGCCAAAAAGGAGGAGGAACCGATGTTGAATAAAGCCCTATTTGTCTTCTTAATTCTGCCTGGTCTTTGCCAGTCACTGGCAGCACCCGGCAGTATATATGCCTTGGATAAACCGGCAGCCGCGGACATATTGAAAATCCCCGGGCCCGACCGTGTTCAAATTTTGAGATTGGCGGATGGTTCGACTCTGGTGGGCCGGATTGTTGAGATCGGGGACGGCGCCGTTGAATTCGAGACCCGCATGGGGCGGCTGAGTGTCCCTGTTACGGCAATAAAGAAGGTCGAAGAAGTACCTGCCTCTGCGATCCGGAATGGCGAGTACTGGTTCCCGAACCCGAACTCCACCCGGCTTTTTTTCGCTCCGACCGCGCGGACCCTCAAGCGCGGTGAAAAATATTTCTCCGATTACTATTTGTTTTTCCCGGCGCTGACTGTCGGCGTGACCGATAAAATCACTCTCGGCGGCGGAATGTCGATTTTCCCCGGCGCTGATCTGGATCAGCAGTTATTTTATCTGACACCCAAGATCGGCCTCAAATCCATTAACAATCTCCACTTTGCCGCGGGGGCGCTGCTGCTGAAAGCGCCGGACAATCCTGTGGTCGGAATTTTCTACGGCCTGGGGACTTTCGGAACGCCGGACGCCAGTATTTCGGCGGGCCTGGGATACGGTTATTCCGGCCGCCACCTGGCCGAAAAACCGATGTTGATGCTCGGCGGTGAAAAACGCATCTCGCGGCGGGTGGCGCTGGTCTCGGAAAACTGGGTCATTCCGGGGCTGGACCAGCCGCTGGTTTCGTATGGGGTCCGTTTCTTCGGTGAAGGCTTGAGCTTTGACCTGGCCCTAATTAATCCGCTTGGCGAAGACGCCATCTTCCCGGGAATCCCTTACATCGACCTGGTTTACAAGTTCTGATGGCATTGTCAGGCCTGTGCCTGTAACTATCCGCTGCGGGCCGGGCGGTGTGGGAGTTCGTTAAAAGGAGGCTTAACCATGAAAGGAAAGGCTTTTTACGGAGTTGCCGTTTGCCTGATTGCCGTGCTGACAAGCCTTTTCAGCGGGTGCGCGTTGATGATGAAAGGCGGGAAATCACAGAGCCTGAGTATCAAATCTACTCCACCCGGAGCGCAGGTTTATTTGGATGGGAATCTTTCGGGCGACACGCCCTGCGCGCTCAAGCCGGCGCTGAAAAAAGACCATGTCCTCGAATTCCGCAAGGAGGGTTACGAGAAACAAATAGTCCTTGTGGCGAATAAACTTGGCGCCGGGTGGGCGGCTCTCGATCTTCTCTTTGGCGCACTGCTCTTCCCGCTTGGCATAATGGCAGTAGCTAATCCCGAAGATAAAGTAGCAGGACTAATGCTGCTTGCTGTCAGCGTACTCCCTGTTTCAGTCGATGCCGCAACCGGGGCCTGGAACCACCTGGAGCGCAACGAGCTTGAAGTCACTCTGAACAAGGAAAGGTGAGCCATGTCCCGAGCCTCCTCGCTTAATCGCCTGCATGTCGGCGCCTGGGCGCTTTATGATTTTGCCAACTCTTCTTATTCAGCGGTGATCACCGCGGCGGGTTTCGGCGCGTATTACGCGGGAACGATCGTCGGGAATACCGAGGGATTGGGCGATTGGTGGTGGGGCAGAGTCGGCTCCGTGTCTGTTCTCGTGGTAGCCCTTTCCTCTCCGCTGCTGGGCTCGATTGCGGACCTGGCGGAGTCCGCAAGAAAATGCTCCTGCTCTATACCTCCCTCTGCGTCATTTCTGTCGCCCTGTTGGCCACCCTCGAGCCGGGTCGCGCAGACCGTCAGGGCAAGCTGGAAGATGGGGTCGTAGGAAGCCGCGATAAAGCGTATTTCGCGAGTAAGATCAGCAGCCTGTTTTAGCTTTCTTTAGCCGGGCCTGCAATGTATTATTCACATTCTAAGGAGGCTCCATGACAACCGCAGCCGTAAAAGCCGACAGTTCCGCCCGGACCATCCGCTGGGCCGCGCGCATCTGGAGCCTTCTCAGCCTGGGCTTTCTCCTGTTAATGTTTATCGGCGAGGGGTTGGGGTCCGCCTCCTGGGCCGGGCTCAGCCGCCGCGAAATAATCCTGATGCTCTTTTTCCCGCTGGGGGTCAGCCTCGGAATGCTGCTCGCCTGGCTCTGGGAAGGCCTGGGAGGCGCTTTTACTCTGGCCAGCCTGGCGGCTTTCTACACGGTTCATTACCTGTCCACGGGCCGGTTCCCGGGCGGTCCCTGGTTTATGATTGTCGCCGCTCCGGGGTTCCTGTTCCTGCTTTCGCGGCTGCTGAATGCCGGCAGAGGCCGGGCCAGAGGCGGAAGACCGGTCCCCCGCTCCGCGGGCCGTCATTAGCCCTTATTTTTCGCTCAGCCCCTCCCGGAGAAGGATGCCCCGGCGCAGCCGGAAGGAATGTGCTTTCAGGCTGAACGGCCCGCCACATGCGCATTCTTCCAAATTCCCTTTCGACTTTTTCCGCCAGACAGCTCAGCCCGCCTGACCGCATATATTCTTGATTTATTCCAGCCATAGCTGATATTATTCCCCGTCAACTACTTGGAGAAACGGGGCAATATGGGCCATATGTCAAGAAAATTAGCCGCAATCATGTTCAGCGACATTGCCGGCTTTACCGCCATAATGGCCCGGGACGAGCAAAAAGCGCTCGAGGCCCTGCAAAAGACGCGCGATACACTGAAACCCCTGATCGAGTATTATAACGGCGAATGGCTGAAAGAGATGGGCGATGGCGCGCTCTCCTGTTTCGAAAGCGCCGTGGAGGCGGTCAACTGCGCCCTGGAAGTCCAGCGCGCCCTGAAAGACGAAGCGGATTTCAAGCTCCGTATCGGCATACATCTCGGGGATGTGGTATTTACCGGGGGTGATGTATTCGGGGATGGAGTCAATGTGGCCTCCCGGATCTATCCCCTGGCCGAGCCCGGGGGAATCTGTATCAGCGAAGAGGTCCATCACAATATCCGCAACCAGCCCGGTATCGAGGCAAAATTTCTCGGCGAAAAGCAGTTGAAAAACATAGACCACAGCGTGATGGTCTATGCGCTCGATCTGGGGAGCCTGGCCGAGGCCGCACTTTCGCCTTATCCGGTCAAACCCTCCGCTCCAAGCAAAGCCCGGCCCTCCATCGCGGTGATGCCATTTGTCAACATGAGCCAGGACCCCGAGCAGGAATATTTCTGCGATGGCCTGACCGAGGAGATTATCAATGTCCTGACCCAGGTGGATGATTTGCGGGTAGTGGCCCGTACTTCCTCTTTCGTTTTCAAGGGCCGGAACGAGGACATCCGCGAGATCGGCCGGAGATTAAACGTGGAAACGCTGCTCGAGGGCAGTATCCGGAAATCCGGCACTCGTCGCCGTATCACCGCCCAGTTGATCAAGGTGGAGGATGGCTGCCACCTCTGGTCAGAGCGCTTCGACCGCGAGCTGGAGGATGTGTTCGCGGTCCAGGATGAGATAGCCCTGGCGATAGTGCGGGAACTGAAAGTCCGGCTGCTGAAAGGCGAAAAAGCCAGATTGACCCGCCGGCGCACGGACAACCTGGAGGCCTATAACCTGTATCTCAAAGGCCTTTACTATCTCCGGACGCTAAACGCCGCGGGCTATGTAAAGGCTGTAGAATTTTTCAGCCAGGCCCTCGAAAAAGACCAGAACTACGCCCTGGCCTATGATGGACTGGGCCGGGTTAATATCAGCCGCTCCTACTGGCTCAATGCCGTGCCCGCCGAGGCTTTTCCCGAGGCCCGCGAATTCACGAAAAAGGCCCTGGAGCTGGACTCCGGGCTCGGCGAGGCGCATGCCTCGCTGGGCTTTATCAGCGCGATTTACTACTGGAACTGGAAGCTCGCCGAGCGGGAATTCAATCTGGCCGTTTCCCTGAACCCGAACTCACCCCACAGCCACATCTACTATTCCTTTTACCTGACTGTCCTGGGCCGTCACGAAGAGGCGGTTCGCGAAGCGCGGCGCGCTCAGGAGCTCGACCCGCTCTCGGGCTTTATCAACACTCACCTGAGCACCGCGCTGATCTACGCCCGCCGCTACGATGAGGCGATCGAGGAGCTGCGGATGTCGCTGGCCATGAGTCCCGGCTATTTCCTCACGCACCTTCACCTTGGAATGGCCTACCGGGCGAAAGAGCTGCTGCAGGAGGCGGAGGCAGAGCTGGAACGGGCGCTCGAGCTATCCGGAGGCAACGCCTGGGTGACTGTCAACCTGGCGACTATGTATTGCCAGGCCGGTAAGGCGGAGCTCGCGGATAAGCTGTTCAGGGAACTGAAAAAGAGATCGAAAAGCGAGTATGTCCCGCCGATGTGTTTTTATCTCTACCACCTGGCGCGCGGAGACCTGGAACAGGCCCTGACCTGGCTGGAGAGGGCCATCCGGGAGCGGGACAATTTTGTCCTCTGGGGCATCCTCTCGCCCGAGAAAAGCTTTCAGCTCCCGGAAGATCCGCGTTTCAGGGCTCTGGTGGCCGAGATCGGCCTGGAGAGGCTTTGAGCCTGAGAGCGGGCACGGCATGCCGTGCTCCTACATTACAGATTATACGAAAATTGCTTATAAAAGTGAAAACATAGAGTTGCTTCCTTTGAAGCAGCCCTTTTGAAATATCTAGTTCTTAGCAGCTTATATCAAATTTTGACTCCGCCACTGTAAAAATATCACCTCCAGGCCGCGGGCAGGTTTTTCAAATTCTCGCTCTCCACACTGGTCCCTGTGGCCGGGCCGTAAAAAACACTGCCGCCATAGGTGGTCAGGAAGAGCCTGTCCGGGTTGGTCGGATCAGGCACGGGACGGTGGCCCCACTTGAAACGGTAGCCGGGAAGGCGCTCCCAGTGCTCCCCGCGGTCCTCGCTGCGGTAGGCCGCGTTCTGGAAGGTGTTGATATACAGGACATCCGTATTGCGCGGGTCGAAAGCCGCGGCATAGACCCGCACCTGCTCATCGAATACCTGCCGCCAGCTCTGGCCGCCATCCTCGGTACGGTACACGCCGCCGCGGATATCCTTGTTGTCGACGGTTTTGGGCCAGCAGCTCAGGTACATGCGCTCCGGCGTTTGCGGATCGGCCAGCAGGTCCAGCGGCCCGGTAACTCCCTCGGGCAGAGGCGCGCTCCTCCAGGTTTCCGCCCCATCCTCGCTGACATACAGCGCCCCATCCACCTCGGTGGTATCATCGGGCCAGCCCCGGACACAGAGCAGGAACAGCTTCTTTCCGGCCAGGACAGTCTCCCAGGCGTAGCGGTTGGCCCCCAGGCCCTGGAAAGACGCTTTCCAGGAGCGGCCGCCATCCGTAGACTTGTAGACCCCCTGGTCGAATACACACAGGTACAGGGTGCGCGAATCCGGGGGACTATCAGGATCGAGCAGCAGATGGGTGCAGACCGAGTGCTCGGGCAGGCCGTCGCTGCTCTTGCTCCAGGTGCGTCCGCCATCCTCGGAGAAGGCCACTCCGCCCAGTCCGCGCTGGAAGCGGCCCGGCGCGAACTGCGAGCGCCGGGGCAGCGAGTGGACATTGGCCCAGGCCGACCAGACCCGGTCCTTGACCGTGGGGTCGAAATCCAGCCAGTAGCAGGTATTGACCCAGTTTCCTGAGATGCCCTGGATCGAGTGGAACCAGCTTTCGCCGCCGTTCAGGGTGTAAAACAGCCCCGTATCGATATAGGAAATGAAATAGTGCTGGCTGTCGAAAGGATCGAAATGCAGGCCGTAGCAGCAGGTGACATCCAGGCCGCTCGAGGTGTAGGAGCCGTCCGGCTGGTTGTGGCTGTAAAGCTCGCGCCAGGTTTTGCCGCCGTCTGAGGTGCTCCAGGCGCGGCCATAATCCCCGGCGAAACAGACATCCGGGTCAGTGGGCGCGACCCCCAGGTCGATCGGCGCTCCGCCCCAGCCCGGGCCGTAGCTATGTTCGAGCCAGGAGCCAGCGAAATTTCCGGTCAGGACGCTGTCGGAGTTGGCGGCATAGACCGGATGCCAGCTTTGGCCGGAATTGCCGGTCTTGAACACCATATCGCGCGGCTCGACCTTGCCCTCGGCGTTATTCATCCGGCTGACCACCGAAAGATAGGCCACTTCTGGCCGGGTCGCGCAGACCGCCAGGGTGCGCAGGCTGGGGGACTCTCCGGCGGGCACATCCAGCAGCAGGCCTTCATTGGCCGGGACCCAGCTTGCGCCCCGGTCCGCGCTGCGGTAGATCCCGCCGGCCGCGCCCCCGGCAGTGCGTTTCAGCGGAGAAAGCAGGTAAATGACCGGCCCGTCATCCCCCTTGCCGGCCTCGGCTTTGAGAAAGTAACTCTCCGGCAGGCTGAGCGGCGACATTTCTCCGCTGCTCTCCTTGATCCGGTAGGCGGCCCTCTCGGTGAAAACAGTCACCTCGCCGGGCCGCTCATCCAGGCTGCCCGGCAGGATCGCCAGGATACGGCGGTCCGGCAGCTCGGCCAGCACGCGCCAGCTCGCGCCGCGGTCCGTGGAAAGGAGCAGCCGCGAAGGCTCCTCTTTCGCGGGCCGGGCCCGGCCGATATATGGCAGCAGTGGGGTGAGGCCGAGGTAAATCCGGCGGCTGTCCGCAGGATCCACGCGCACCTTTTCGATAGTCCCATCCGGCGTGCCCGGTACGATCTCCGAGGGCCGGAGGCTCGAATTCTGTAATCTTTCCTGCACGGCGGCTTTCGAGACATCCGGCCAAACCACGCTCCAGCTCAGGCCGCCATCCTCCGAGCGGCAGAGCAGGCTCAGGCCCGAGCCGCGGTCCGGGTCGTGAAGGTAGCCCCGGCTGGAGGCATACACCGTGTTGCGGGCCGAGGGGTCGAACTCGAAGTCGGTAACTACGGTCCAGAGGTCGAACATGCGCCAGTTCTCACCCCCGTCGAAAGTGACATAGGCCCCGGTCATATCGCAGC
>MFIX01000045.1:0-863 GCA_001780825.1 Candidatus Glassbacteria bacterium RIFCSPLOWO2_12_FULL_58_11
GCACGCTAAAATCTTCCGCCGCGCCCCTGACCAGCCGGCTGTTGATCTGGTACGCCTGGAACTGCCTGCGGCGGGTTTCAGCCTCTGCCTCCTGGCCCATGCTGGCCCAGACATCGGTATAGATGAAATCCGCCCCGCGGACCGCCTTTTCGGGATCGCGGGTGAAAGTGTACGACGCCCCGCTCAGAGCGGCGAGTTCCCTGGTCCGCACGGTAAACTGCTCCCGGGGCTCATAGCCCTCCGGAGAAGAAACGCAGAGGTCCACTCCCAGCGCGGCGCAGATCAGCATCAATGAATGGCAGACATTGTTCCCATCCCCGACATAGGCCATCTTGACCCGGGGAAATTTCTTGCCGGATATCTCGGCCACGGTGAGCAGGTCGGCCACGGCCTGGCAGGGATGCTCCATGTCGCAAAGGGCGTTGATCACCGGCACGCGCATGTTATCGGCGAGAATCCGCACGGTTTCGTTGCGGTAAACCCGGGCGATGACAATATCAACCCAGCGCTCGAGGTTGTGCGCCACATCGGGGACACTTTCACGCTCGCCGAGCTGAATCCCCTGGGATTGCAGCTCGAGGGCGTGCCCGCCCAGCTCGACCATGGCCACCTCGAAAGTGACCCGGGTGCGCAGGCTGGGTTTCTCGAATATCATGGCCATCGAGCGGCCGACCAGCGGGCGGAGCTCCCCGGGCGTCCGGCGCGCTTTTTTCAGCCAGGCGGCCAGTTTCAGGGTCTGGCTCAGCTCGGCCGGAGTAAAATTATCGATTGAAATGAAGTCTCTTTTCATTGACCCAACCCCGTTCTGCTCATCTCGGTAAAGTGAGTAATTTTTTAACTATTGCATTCCGGCAGGGTTCTGT
>MFIX01000045.1:927-5351 GCA_001780825.1 Candidatus Glassbacteria bacterium RIFCSPLOWO2_12_FULL_58_11
GCGTACGGACTCCCGGGTGATATTGACCTCTTTGGTTACCGTATCCGGCAGATCGTAAAGCAGGTCCTCCATCAGGGCGAACATCACCGTATGCAGCCTTCTGGCGCCGATATTCTCCAGCTTCTGGTTGAGCAGAAAGGCCATCCGGGCGATTTCGCGGATTCCCTCGACCTCGAATTCCAGTTTCGCGCCCTCGGTGGCGACCAGCTCCGAGTACTGGCGGGTCAGCGCGTTGGCCGGTTCGGTCAGAATGCGGAAAAAATCATCCTCGGTCAGGGCATCCAGCTCGACCCGGATCGGAAAGCGGCCCTGCAGCTCGGGAATGAGGTCGCTCGGCTTGGTCGAGTGAAAGGCCCCGGCGGCGATGAACAGCACGTGGTCGGTGCGCACCAGGCCATACTTGGTCGGCACATTGGAGCCCTCCACAATCGGCAGCAGGTCGCGCTGGACCCCCTCCCGCGAGACATCCGGCCCGGTCTTGCTGGGCGGCCCGGCGATCTTGTCGATCTCGTCGAGAAAAACGATCCCCGCCTCTTCGACCCTTTCGATGGCTTCGTTGACCACATCTTCCACATCGACAAGCTTCTGCATCTCCTCCTGGCTCAGGATCCTGCGCGCCTCGGTGACACTCACCTCGCGCTTTTTCTTTTTCCGAGGGAGCATTTCCTCGAGCATCTCGCTGAAATTGACATCCATTTCCTCGAGTCCCGGCGAGTTGAAAAACTCGACAAAAGGCATGGCCCTGCCCGAAAACTCGATCTCCACCTTGCGCTCATCCAGCTCCCCGCTCCTCAATTTTTCTCTCAGAATATTGCGGGTGCGCTCACGGCGCGAGACAGCCTCATCCTCCCCCGGTTCCAGAATCTTCGCCTCCGCCGGCTGATCTTTCCCCTCCGGGTTCTCCGGCTCGACCAGCGCCTCGAAAATCGGACCCGGGACCTCCGTCTCGCTGGCGGCCGCCCTGGCCGGAGACTTCTTCTTCTCGGGCAAGGGGGGCAGCAGAAGGTCAAGGACGCGCTCCTCCGCGGCCTCGGCGGCCTGCCCCTCCACCTCATCCTCGCGCTCGCCACGCACCATCGAGACACTGAGCTCCACCAGCTCCCGGATTATCGACTCCACATCCCGGCCCACATAGCCCACCTCGGTGAACTTGCTCGCCTCGACCTTGATAAAGGGCGCGCCGGCCAGGCGGGCCAGACGGCGGGCGATCTCAGTTTTGCCCACCCCGGTGGGGCCGATCATGATGATGTTGTTCGGCAGAATCTCATCGCGCATCTCCTCGCTGACATTCTGACGGCGCCAGCGGTTGCGCAGGGAGATGGCGACACTTTTTTTAGCCTTGTGCTGGCCCACGATATAGCGGTCCAGCTCCTCGACAATCTGGCGCGGCGAGGGCTCCTTGCTCAGATCGAGCAGAAAATCCTCCTCCTGGCCTTCCGGGGAAGGCGGATTTTCCAGGCGCGAGGCCTTGTTATCCTCTTTCATTTTTTCCCATTATCCAGTGTTTACAGTTCGAGCACGGTAATGTTGCGGTTGGTGTAGATACAAATATCGGCGGCGATCTCCAGGGATTTTTCGACGACCCGGCCGACATCGAATTCGGTGTTGGCCATCAGCGCCCGGGCGGCCGCCAGCGCCAGCGATCCTCCCGAGCCTATCGCCAGGATACCATCATCCGGCTCGATCACATCGCCATTGCCGCTGATAATAAAACTGTGGCCTTGATCGGCCACGGCCAGCTGGGCCTCCAGGCGTCTTAGATAGCGGTCGGTGCGCCATTCCTTAGCCAGCTCCACAGCGGCCCGGGGCAGGTTCGAGGGGAAATCCTTCAACTTGGCCTCGAACTTCTCGAACAGGGTCAGGGCATCCGCCACCGAACCGGCGAAACCGGCCAGCACCTTTCCCTCCTGCAGGGTGCGCACTTTCTTGGCTCCGGCCTTGAGCACCGTGTCTCCCAGAGTAATCTGGCCGTCACCCCCCAGAGCCACTTTGTCCGCTTTGCGCACCGAAAGGATGGTCGTGCCATGCAGAATAAAGCTCGATTGTGCCATTACGCAGCCTTTGCTTTGCACAGGGAATAAATTCACGCTGATAGAAAAAATTCAAACCGAGAAAGATTAAGTTACGAATTCAGAAGCTCTTTGTCAACAGAAGCCGCGAAACTGCCGGAAGGCCATAACTGCGGTTTGCAAGAGCGGGCGCTCAGGAGCCGCTGCGGGGGTGGGCCTGACGGTGGACCTGCTTGAGCCGCTCGATAGTGAGGTGCGTGTATTTCTGCGTGGTGGACAGGCTGGCGTGGCCCAGCATTTCGGCGATCGAGAGCAGGTCGGCCCCGGCCTCGAGCATGTGCGTGGCGAAACTGTGGCGCAGGGCGTGCGGGCCCAGGGAGCGGGAATCCCCGGCCCGGCGCAGGGCCTCGGTAAGCAGACGCTGGACCTGGCGCTTCAAAATCCGCTTGCCGTTACGGCCGACAAAGAGCGGGTCACCGCCCCGGGCCGGCCCGAACTTATTCTCGCGCCCAGCGAGATAAGCGGCAATGGCCTCCGCGGCTTTTCGTCCCACCGGCACCAGGCGCTCCTTGGAACCCTTGCCGAATACGCGCACCTGAAGGCGGGAGGAGTTGTAATTCTGACAGTCGAGACCGGTCAGCTCGCTCAAGCGCAGTCCGGAGCTGTAAAATAGCTCGATCATCGCCCGGGAGCACAGCTCGCGCAGGTTGCTCCCCTCCACCGACTCGATAAGACGGTCAGCCTGCTCCCGGGTAAAATACTCCGGGTGCCTGCGCTCGGTCTTTAGCGAGACCAGCGAACCGGTCGGGTCGGCTTTCAGCCGGCCCTCGCGCACCAGAAAAGCGGAAAATCCCTTGACCGCCGCGAGCTTGCGGTTGATTGTGGTTTTAGCCCGCTCCTCGCGCGCAAGCCAGGCCAGGTAGCCGCGGATTTCCAGGCGATCCAGGCGCTTATCGCTCACCCGGTCCGTGCCGAGGTATTCCCGGAGAAAGGCGAGGAACTCGGCCAGGTCCCGGGCATAGGCGGCCACCGTGTGCGGAGAATATTTTCTTCTCAGGGCCAGATGTTTGAGATATTCGGCGATTTGCTCTTCCACATTACCTCGCGAAAAGTCATAATGGCACAAGCTATTGAAGGAGTTGCATAATCCGTGCCGGAGTGAAATATGCAGGGCCGCCGGCATAAGGATTCATGACCAGAATTGCAAAAGGCTGGAGAAAGTTCAGGCGCTGGGGAAGTCGTGGTCAGCCGGCGTTCTGGATCAGGTCTTCCTCGCCGAACTTGGCATCGCAGGAGGCGCAATAGAGGGGACCGGGACGGCCGCCGCGGTAAATCTTCTGAAATACCGGCCTGGCTCCGCACTTGGTGCAGGCGGAATTCAGCGGACGGTCCCAGGTGGCATACTCGCAGTCCGGATAGGCGTTGCAACCCCAGAAAACCTTGCCGCGCCGGGTTTTCTTTTCCACCAGCTCGCCCGCACACCCCTTCCTGGGGCAGGGAATCCCGGTGGATTGCGGCTTTTTCTCCACGATCCGGACCTTGCCTTCCTCATCGCGCTCGAACTGCTTGATGTTCGTGCAGGCCGGAAAAGTCAAGCAGCCGAGAAAAGCCCCGTGGCGGCTCCAGCGGATGACCATGGGCGAACCGCATTTGTCGCAGGCGATCTCGGTCGGGATCGTGAGCTTTTTGCGGCTGGCCTCGGCCTGCTCGAGCGCGGGCTTGAAGTCCCGGTAAAAATCCTGCAGCACCTTGAGCCAGTTTTCCCGGCCCTCCTCCACCTGGTCCAGCCTGTCCTCCATCCCCGCGGTAAACTTTACGTTCAGTACGCCGGGAAATTTTTCCACCAGCAGCTCATTGACCGCGATTCCCAGGTCTGTCGGCTGGAGCGCGGATTTGAGGCGCTTGACATAGTCCTTGTCCAGGATGGTGCTCAAGATCGCCGCGTAAGTGGAGGGCCGTCCGATGCCATTGGCCTCCAGCTCGCGGATCAGCGAGCTTTCGGTGAAGCGCGGCGGGGGCTGGGTAAAATGCTGGTTCGGGGTTACCTTTTCCAGGCCCGGCCGGTCTCCCTTGTTGATCAGCGGCAACAGGCTGTCCTCGCCGTTTTCCGGGTCGGCCTGGGGGCCGTTCTTTTCGAGGCTGTCGATATAGACGGCGGTGAAACCGGCAAACCGCAAAACACTGCCGGCGGCGCGCAGGAGGAAGCGGCTGCCGGCCTGGATATCGACCGTGGTCAGATCGTAAACCGCCGGGGTCATCTGTGAGGCCACGAAACGGGCCCAGATCAGACGGTAGAGCTTGTCCTGGTCCGGAGTGAGAAATTTCCTGACCTGGTCCGGGCGGCGGAACGAGGAGGTCGGCCGTATCGCCTCGTGCGCATCCTGTACTTTGCCCTTGGCCTTGGAGTAGAAGTTC
>MFIX01000045.1:5427-7985 GCA_001780825.1 Candidatus Glassbacteria bacterium RIFCSPLOWO2_12_FULL_58_11
CGCGGGTCTAGTCGGTGCGCATGTAGGTGATCAGACCCACCGAGCCCTCGCCGCCGATTTCCACGCCCTCATAGAGCGCCTGGGCCACCTGCATGGTCTTGCGGGCGGGCCAGCCGTATCTGCCGGCGGCATCGCGCTGCATGGTACTGGTAATATACGGCGGTGAGGGATTGCGCTTCTTTTCCTTCCGCTCGACCGCGGTCACATTGTAGGGCGAAATCCCGCGCAGCTCTTCGGCGATCTGTTCGGCCGCGCTCTTATCCCGGATCCAGAAGCGGTCCTTGCGCTCGGCCTCTGTATCCGGGCGGGTTACCAGCCGTTTCTCATCCACGCTCCAGAGGCGGGCGCTGAACTTTTCCGCGGCTGGGGTGAGCAGCTCGGCTACGATACTCCAGTATTCCTTTTTGACATAGGCCTGGATCTCTTTCTCCCTCTCGCAAACCATCCGCACGGCCACAGACTGGACCCGGCCGGCGGACAATCCGCCCCGGACCACTTTCCAGAGCAGCGGACTGATCTTGTAGCCGACCAGACGGTCCAGCACTCTTCGCGCCTGCTGGGCCTCGAACAGGTTGCGGTTCAACTGCTCCGGGGCGGCCATCGCCCCGAGCACCGCGTCGCGGGTGATTTCGTTGAACAGGACCCGGTGCAAGCGGTCCTCGCTGATTCCCAGGGCGCCCGCCAGGTGCCAGGCGATCGCCTCGCCCTCGCGGTCCGGGTCAGGGGCCAGATACACCTGCTCCGCCGCCCTGGCCGCACGTTTCAGCTCGTTGACCACCTTGTTCTTGCCCCGGATAATCTCGTAGGTCGGCTTGAACTCATGCTCGAGGTCCACACCCAATTGTTTCTCGGGCAGATCGATTATATGGCCCATCGAGGCCTTGACCTCATAGTCCTTCCCCAGGTACTTGGTCAGCGTCTTGGCTTTCGCCGGAGATTCCACGATCACTAAATTCTTACCCATTAACACTCCGACCCTTCATTATGTTATCCAGGCCAACGGCCAACAAAAACTGCCGACAGCCCGGATGGATAGCCGGCAGATTTTTGATCACTGATCCTTTATTACTTCTCTTAGCCTCTAAAAGCGGTTTGAAATATTTCCTTTGCGGCTGGTTAGTACCAGGCACCGTAGGGGCGGGTTTGAAACCCGCCCCTACAAATGCTTATGTTTTCAAATTAACTACCATAATGTCAGTCAACTAACAATGATTCTTCAACACGCTTATATGCCGGGATGAGCTCCCTAATTCAGCCCTGACAGCCGGAGAGCGGCTCAGTGCAGGCATCTCTTGCGAAAATAATGCCAAAGCGCCGGCCGGTCCTCCAGCTCTTTTTTGCCGTCGAGATTCATTTCCCCATCCAGCTCGTTTTCGCTCACCAGGTCCATCATCACTGATTGCAACTCCTCCCCATCCTGCACCTCGATCTGATTTTCGACGACATAGTTGATCAGCTCCTCGGTCTCCTCGGCGCTGATCAGGCCAAGCCCCCGGAGAAGGCAGAGGTAGCCATAAGCATCCCGGCTGATATAACGGCTTTCGCTGGAATCGAGAATCCGGAAGGTGTACTCCCGCTGCAGGGTTTTCTCCCGGAAGCGCAGGTCCGAGCTCCGGGGTTTGAGCTGCAGAAGGTAGGCATTGATCCCGCGGGTTATTTCATCCAGGGTGTAGCCGCGCTCCATCAAATCCCGGGTGATCTGTTTCAGTTGACGGTCGAACAAATCGTAAGGGCGAAATTTATCCTGCATGTAGGAAATAATTTCATCCAGATTTCTCTGCACGCCTTTCCTCCTCTGACACTTGATCGCCCCGCGGGCCTCTCCCGCGCGCATTCCACGGCAATCACGCGAATTTTTCCATTATCCCGGCGCAAATATCCGCCACTGAACAGCCATCCGTCGGGACTGAAAAATCGCACTCCCGGTAGAACGCCTCCCGCTCCTCGAGCAGGCGGACTATCCGCTCCCGCGGATCGGCGACCGCCAGCAGCGGCCTGGGCCTTCCCTGGCTGTGGTTGAAGCGTTCCAGAATGGTTTCCGGCCGGGCAGTCAGCCAGATCACGCAGCTCTTTTGCCGGAGAAGCTCCCGGTTGAGCGGATCGATCACCACCCCGCCGCCGGTGGCGATTATCCGGCCTGGTGTTTCCAATACCCGGCCGAGCGCCTCGCGCTCCAGAGCGCGAAAGCCCTCCTCGCCCTGCTCGGTGAAAATCTTTTCAATCGACATGCCGGCCGCGGCGCTGATCGAATCATCCAGGTCGACAAAGCGCAGGTCCAGCATTCCGGCGAGAGTTTTTCCCACGCTGCTTTTGCCGGTGAACATGAAACCGGTCAGGGAAATGCCCGGCTTTCCCAGAAAAAGCATGCCCATCTCAGGCCGATATCCTTTTTAGATAATTGCGGTAATTCGCCTGGATGTCAAGGAGGTTATCGCCGCCGAAAAGCTCCAGAAAGGCATTAGCCACCTCGATCGCCACCACTGCCTCGCCTACCACGCTGGCCGCAGGCACGGTGGCCACATCGCTGCGCTCGGTCGAGGCTTTGACCGGCTCGCCGG
>MFIX01000045.1:8028-9250 GCA_001780825.1 Candidatus Glassbacteria bacterium RIFCSPLOWO2_12_FULL_58_11
CCCCCGCCCGGTTGGTCTTGCGGTAGTAGGCCACGGCATGGAAAGGCTTGCCCGGGATTTCCTCGCCCGGCTGGCGACGGAATATCTCATCGTGCACCTCGGTGCCGGTCTTAGCCGAGTTATCGAACGCCGGGCCGACCTGGGCCCCCTTGACCGCGGGGATCGAGACCAGGGCGCGCACCAGGCGGGCATCCAGCCTGAGGTCCCACTGGGTATAGCTGCCCATCCCCGGCGGGATACCGGCTACCACCACCTCGAACATGCCGCCGAGCGTGTCCTTTTCCACCTTGGCCCGCTCGATCCGCTCGATCATTTTCCGGCTCACCTCGGGCGAGAGGCAGCGCACCTCGCTCTTGTCGGCCAGGGCGCTGATCTCCTGCGGGCCGATCCCGCTCTCCGGGCTCCAGGGTTCGGCTTTTACCCCGCCGAAAGCGATCACGTGCGAGCCGACCGAGATATTGAAATTACCCAGCAGCGCCTTGGCGAACGCGCCGACAGCCACGCGCATGGTGGTCTCGCGGGCGCTGGCCCGCTCGAGCACGTTGCGCACATCCTCGTGGCCGAATTTCAGCACGCCGGACAGATCCGCATGGCCGGGCCGCGGGTTGTGCACCAGCTTGCCGGCCACCAGCGCCGGGTCATTCCCGGCCGGGTTCATGATCTTGTCCCAGTTGACCCAGTCCTTGTTCCAGACCAGGAAAGAGATCGGGCTGCCCAGGGTCTTGCGCTCCCGGAGTCCTGAGAGGATGTCGCAGCGGTCGCTCTCGATTTTCATCCGGTCGCCGCGGCCATAGCCCATCTGCCTGCGGGCCAGGTCGCGGTCCACGGCCTCGATGTCGATTGTCACCCCGGCCGGGAAGTTATCGATAATCGCGCAGAGGGCACGGCCGTGGCTTTCTCCGGCAGTCAGAAACCTGAACATGAAAGTTCAGCCTTTTCAGAGCATTAAACGCTGTTTTAAAGACATTTATCACTTAATGGGGAGCGAAAGTAAAACACTCAGGGTAAAAAGTAAACTAAGAAATTCCGGCAACACAAAATTCGACAAAGAGAAACAGTTTTTTCTAAGAGTCTATCTTATTGCGCTTTTTTTAATGCGAAATTAAACTAATTAAATCAGGATCATGCCTAAAACTTTCAAAATCAGGGTCCTCTTTAATATCATATTTGTAAAAAGAGTTTTGCTTTAAAATTTTCTTTAACAATGAAAGCATATTATCTT
>MFIX01000046.1 GCA_001780825.1 Candidatus Glassbacteria bacterium RIFCSPLOWO2_12_FULL_58_11
ATCCGCCCTGGAAAACATCCGAGCCAACCGGCTGCGCCGTGGGCGCCGGGGCGGTGATCGGCGCGGGATTGCCCTGAAGCTGCTCCTGAACCACGCTGCGCGGGCCCGAGGTATAACTGGAAAGCAAGGCCAAACCGAAAGCGGAGAGCATGAACAGCGCTCCCAGCACGGTGGTCGCTTTGCTGAGGAAGCCCGCCGCCTGACGGCCGCCGAAGACCGCATCGCTGGTACCGGAGCCGCCGAAAGCGCTGGCCAGACCGCCACCCTTGCCGGCCTGCAGCAGGATCACCACTACCAGCAGAAAGCTGAGCAGGATATGAATGACCAGAAAGAAATTAAACAAGAACCCTCCAGGTTAAATCCTGAATCCAAGTTGACTAGGTAAAATAAGACCTGCTGTCCGGGCTGTCAAGTATGCTGCCGCGCGTATTTTAGGTTTTCCGTTAAAAGATGCCGGCCGCTCAGGGCCTATTGTTTGAAATTAATCAGCCGCAGGAAACTCTCCGCGGCCAGCGAGGCTCCACCCACCAGTGCCCCGTCGATATCCGGCGCAGCCATCAACTGGTCGATATTTTCCGGCTTGACGCTGCCGCCGTACTGGATGGTCACCCGCTGGGCGACCTCATCTCCGAAAGCGCCGCCGATAATCCCGCGCACCAGGTGATGAACCTCCTCGGCCTGTTCGACAGTGGCGGTGCGTCCGGTACCGATGGCCCAGACCGGTTCATAGGCGACCACCACCGAAAGCATCTCCTCCGGGCTGAGCTGGGGCAGGACCGCATTGAGCTGGGAGCTTACCACTTCCTCTGTCTTACCATCCTCGCGCTCCTCGAGCAACTCGCCGATACAGAGGATAGGGTTGAGGCGATAGTTGAGCGCGATCTTGACCTTCCGGGCGATCAACTCATCAGTCTCGCCGAAAATGTGACGGCGCTCGCTGTGGCCCAGGATCACGTACCGGCAGCCGCAGTCCTTGACCATGGAAGGGCTGATCTCGCCGGTAAAGGCTCCGCTCTTTTCGCAATACATATTCTGGGCGGCGATAAAGACCCTCTCGGCGCCATCCGCCATCTCGGCCGCCCGGGCCAGGTAGGGCGAAGCCGGGGCGATCACTACGCTGACCTCCTCCCGGGCCTTGTAGCCGGCCAGCAGTTCCGTGAAAAATTTCTTCAGGTCTTCGGCCAGGTGGTTCATCTTCCAGTTGGCGGCGATGATTTTCTCTCTCAATTTACTATCCTCTCATTACTTAGATTTTAAGTTAATCCTCTCCGGCAATTGGTTCGCATTCGAGACAGACTCGATCCACTGCACCCGGAGACCCGGAAGCTCAGGCCTCGTCGAGCGCGGCCACGCCGGGCAACACCTTGCCTTCGAGCAGCTCCAGCGAGGCCCCGCCGCCGGTCGAGATGTGGGTCATCCTGCCGGCCAGACCCATTTTTTCCACTGCCGCTACGCTGTCGCCGCCGCCGATAATGGATACAGCGCCTTTATCCGTTATCCCGGCGATTTTCCGGGCGATCTCCTCCGTGCCTTTAGCCAGCGCGGGGATCTCGAACACGCCCATCGGGCCGTTCCAGATCACGGTCCTGGCGTCTTTAAGCGCCCCGGCAAAAAGCTCGACAGTTTTCGGGCCGATATCCAGGGCCTCCCAGTCCTTGTCTATGCCGTCCACCCCTGTGTTTTTAAGCTGGCCGACAGTCCGGCTGTCGAAATCGAACTTGTCGCTGACCACGCAATCCACCGGCAGCAGGAGTTTATTTCCCGCTTTTTTCAGCAGTTCTGAGGCCAGCGCGATTTTGTCCTCTTCCAGCAGGCTCTTGCCGATTTCCTTTCCCTGGGCTTTGAAAAAGGTATAAGCCATCCCGCCGCCGATCAACAGGCGGTCCACCTTGGGCAGGAGGTTGGAAATCACATCGATCTTGCCGCTGATTTTGGCGCCACCCAGTACAGCCACGAAGGGGCGCTCGGGTTTTTCCACGGCGCCGACCAGATAGCGCAGCTCTTTTTCCATCAGGAAACCGGAAGCGGCCGGCTTGACGAACTTGATCACGCCCTCGGTGGAGGCGTGGGCCCGGTGGGCCGTGCCAAAGGCATCGTTGACATAGATGTCGGCCAGGGCGGCCAGTTTCTTGGAAAACCCCGGGTCATTCTTTTCTTCTTCCTTGTAGAAGCGGAGGTTTTCCAATAGCAGAACCTCGCCCTCGCGCAGGGCGGCGACCGCCTTTTCGACCTTTTCGCCGATACAGTCATCCACGAAACCGACCTTCTTGCCGATCAGCTTCGAGAGGACCTCGACACAGGGCTTGAGGCTCATTTTCGGCGAGCGCTCGCCTTTGGGCCGGCCGAGATGGCTCATCAGGGCCAGACGGCCGCCCTGGGCCAGAATGTACTCGATAGTGGGCGCGGCGGCGCGGATCCGCTTGTCGCTGGTCACTTTCAGGTTCTCATCCAGGGGCACGTTGAAATCCACCCGCATCAGAACCCTTTTCCCCTTGAGGGAGGTATCCCGGATTGTAAGCTTGCTCACCTTGCCATTCCTCACGCTGTGAGTTGACGGTTTATGTGCCGAGGCGTACAAAGGGGCAGCGCGGCTGCACGCTGCCCCGGGTACGATATTTTCCGGGCCATTCAACAGCCGGGACCTGAGAATTGCGTCCCGGAGCGGCCTAGGCCATCATCTTCAGCAGGTCGATGCAGCGGCAGGAATAACCCCACTCGTTGTCGTACCAGCCGAGCACCTTGACCAGCTTCCCGTCGATAACCGCGGTCGAGGCGGCATCGAATACGCAGCTGTGCGGGTTGCCGATAACATCCACGGAGACTATCGGGTCCTCGGTGTATTCCAGGATGCCTTTGAGTTTGCCCTCGGCGGCTTTCTTCATCGCCGCGTTGATCGCCTCGACAGTGGCCTCTTTCTTGAGCACCGCGACCAGGTCGGTCAGCGAGCCGTCCGGCGTGGGCACCCGCACCGACAGGCCGTCCAGCTTGCCGCTGAGGTCCGGGATTACCTTGCCGATCGCCCGGGCCGCGCCGGTGGTGGTCGGGATCATCGACAGGGCGGCGGAACGCGCCCTTCTCAGGTCCTTGTGCGGCATATCGAGAGTCCGCTGGTCATTGGTGTAGGCATGGATCGTGGTCATCAGGCCGTGCACGATCCCGAAAGTCTCGTGCAGCACCCGGACCATCGGGGCCAGGCAGTTGGTGGTGCAAGAGGCGTTGGAGATCAGGGCATCGGATTTCTTGAGGTCGTTGTCGTTGACTCCCATGACAATCAGCTTGACCTCGCCGGTCTTGTCCTTGGGCGGCACGGTAAGCAGGACTTTCTTGGCGCCGGCCTTGAGGTGCTTTTTCAGCAGCTCGGCGGTGGTGAAGATTCCGGTGGATTCCACGACGATATCCGCGCCGAGCTTGCCCCAGGGCAGGTTTTCCGGATCTTTTTCGCTCAGCACCGGCACCCGGACTCCATTGACCACTATCGCATCGCCCTCGGCCTTGACCTCGCCCGGGTAGCGGCCGTGGGTCGAGTCGTACTTGAGCAGATGAGCCAGGGTCTTGGCATCGGTGACATCATTGACCGCGGCCACTGAGAAATTACCATCGGCCATGGCCGCCTTGAACACCAGTCTTCCGATCCTGCCGAACCCGTTGATACCTATTTTGATAGACATGCATTCCTCCTGCAAAGCAAGTAGAAATTGGTTTGATGAATCCACACGATACGACTTCGGTACAGCTTCTTATGCGCGGGCGAAAGTCAAACCCAGGACTCTTTTCGCGCCCGCCTGTTTCAGAGCGTGAGCGCAGGCGCCCAGGGTGGCCCCGGTGGTCATGACATCATCCACCAGCAGCACGGTGCGGCCCTCAGTACTGCCTGCTTTTCCGCTCCGGAAAGCCCCGGCGACATTCATTCGGCGCTGCTCCGGCGTGAGCCTGGTCTGCGATTTCGTGGCCCGCGCCCGGACCAGCGCGGCAGGATCGATCTCCTTACCGGTCAGAGCGACCAGCGCCCGGCCCAGTATTTCGCTCTGGTTGTAGCCCCGGCGGAATTTTCGCCAGGGGTGAAGAGGGACCGGCACTACCACCTCGGCCTCCTCGATCAGCTCCCGGCACGGCTCAAGGCCGTAAGTCAGCTCGGCGAAAAACTGCGCCAGTGAATGAAGCCCCTGGTACTTGAACCGGTGGATCAGAGTGGGCACCGGACCCAGGAACCAGGCTGCCGAGCGGAGCTTATCCAGCTCGCCGGCCAGGCCGCCGCACAGCCGGCAGACCAAACCATCTTCCTCGACCGAGGAGCCGCAACGCGGGCAGCCCTGCGCGGGAAATTTTACGATCCCTGCCAGACATCTTTCGCAGAGCACAATCCCGGCGGATTCAAGTTTTCGGCCGCAGCCGGCGCAGCCCGGCGGATAGAACAGATCGAGCAGCGGGCTGAAAGCGGCAAGGAAGCCGCCGGCCATAAGCTCAGGCTCCCGCAGTTCTGCGCCTGTAACTCCAGATAAGCAGGCCCAGACCGAAAATGAAAAGAACGGCGCAGATCACCTGATTGTTGGTCAGGGCAACCGGCGAGTGGACGATTATCTGTTCCGGCTCATAGTAACGGTAAAAGTCGATCGTGAATCGCGCCGCGGCATACAGCAGCAGCAGCGAAGCAAAGACCACCCCGGAGGGCGGCCGCATTTTTTCAATCAGCAGCAGGACCAGAAAAATAATGAAACCGTAGGCCGAGGAGTACAGCTGCGTCGGATGGATCGCCTCGTGAAAATGGCTGCCGGCTGCCGAGTTGGGCGGAAAATGAATCGCCCAGGAAACATCGGAGGGCAGGCCGTAGCAGCAGCCGTAAAGGAAGCAGCCGATCCTGGTAAGGCCAACGCCCAGCGCAATTGAGGGCGCCAGGGTATCCGCCATTCGGGTGAAACTGACTCCTTTTTTTTTCAGGAAGAGCCAGCTCACCGCCAGTCCGAGCAGTACCCCGCCCATCATCGACAGTCCGCCCTCCCAGATCGAGAGCGCCGAGAGCGGATGCGCGGAGTACTCCTCCCAGTGCGTCACTACGTAAAAGGCCCGGGAACCTGCAATCGCCGAAATGAGTATATAGAAACAAAGGTCAAGCAGGACTGTCACATCGATCCCGTTCCTGGCCGCTCTTTTCTGGGCCACCAGGTAGCCCAGCAGAAATGAAATCGCCAGCATTACACCATAGCTCTTGATTTCGAGCGGTCCGAGCCTCAAAAGAACGGGATACAATTCGTTTCTCCGATAAAATTAAGTCCGCCTTATCAGAGCGTTTATAATAATTAAAACCTGCCGGATAGTCAATAATTGGTGCAGATTCGCCCTCTTCTTGTTATATTTTAACGAAATGGGAGAGCTTTGAAACATGTCTCGCATTTTGATTAGCCGGCAAAAGAAAAAAAATGAACTCTTTGGGTCCCTTCACGCGTCTTAAATTAATATCAAAGAAATTCCCTTTCTCATTTCCAACCGGAGTTAACCCAAAATGAAAAAGTTTCTGATATTTCTGGGGATCGTTCTGATAATCGCATCAGGCGGTTTTTACTACTACAAGCATCATAAAAGCAACGGCAAGCAGGACAAATACAAGCGGGTGGCGGTTGAAAAAGGCACGATCGTTGAGAAAGCCCTGGCGATCGGCAAGATTGACCCGGATTATGAGATCGTGGTGAAGTCCCAGGTGTCCGGCATAGTGGAGAAGCTGCACAAGGAGGTGGGGGACCTGGTGGAAAAGGGCGATCCACTGCTGGTGGTCAAACCCGAGCCCACGCCGATGGAGCTGGCCGAAACCCGCCGTTCTCTGGAACTGGCCTCGCTGAACAAAGTGCAGGCCAAGCGCGACCTGGACCGGATCAAAGACCTGCTCGGCAATAACCTGGTCTCGGAAAAGCAGTTCGAGGATGCGCAGAAGGTTTTTCAGGAAAATGAGCTCAGGGAACTCCAAGCCCGCGAGCGGCTGGAGCTGATGGAGAAGGGGAAGTCGATGATCGGCGGGACCCAGGTCGAGACCCTGATCCGTTCGCCGATAACCGGGATGATCCTAGAGCGCCTGGTTAATATGGGCGACCCGGTGGTGCCGCTGACCACCTACCAGCCGGGCACCGAGCTGATGAAACTGGCGGACATGGAGCACCTGATCTTTATCGGCACCGTGGATGAGATCGATGTCGGCAAGCTGACCGAGGGGATGCCGGCCGAAATCTATATCGGCGCGCTGCCCGCGGATACGCTCAAGGGAGCGCTCTATTTTATCAGCCCCAAGAGCAAAACCAAGGACAATGCCATAGTATTCGACATCAAGATCAAGATCGATGACCGGGATAATGCGGTCCTGCGGGCCGGATATTCGGCGAATGCCAACATTATCATCAAGAAGAAAGACTCGATCCCTTATATCCCGGAGCGGCTGGTCACTTTCCGCAACGATTCCTCCTTTGTCAAAGTGCTGGGTGCCAAAGACAGCCTGGTTGAGAAGCCGATTACGGTGGGGCTCTCGGACGGGTTGAATATCGAGGTAGTCCAGGGATTCGCCCTGGGCGACACGCTGGTCGAGGAGCCGCCGAAAGAGCTGAAGTAAGCCTCGGGAGCCGGTTTCTAAGACCGGATATTGCCAATAATCTACGGCATTCTAACTGATTACGTATGCTGCAATAATCATATTAACTTAAAGTAACAGCTCAAATGTTTTCCTATTATCTGAAACTTGTCGGACAGTTCTGGCAGGACATGCGCCGTCAGAAGCTGCGCACCTTTCTCACGGTTTTCGGGATCACCTGGGGCACGGTGGCGGTGGTGCTGCTGCTGAGTTTCGGGGTGGGGCTGCAGCGGCACTCGATGAAAATGATGCATGGGATGGGCGCTAATATCCTGATTTTCGGCGGTAACCGCACCTCGCTGGCCTACCGCGGCCTGGGCACGGGCCGTTGGATCGGATTGCGGGAAGAGGATGCCGCCCTGCTGCGGGAAAGAATTCCCTGGATGGAGTTTATCAGCCCGGATAACAATGAGGACGTACGATTGACTTACAAGCGGGAGACCCGCATGGTCAGCGTGGCCGGGGTCTATCCGGGATACGAGGAAATACGGAGCCTGATCCCGGCTGCCGGCGGAAGGTTTATCAATGGTATGGACCAGGAGTTGAAGCGCCGGGTGGTGTTTATCGGCAATGCTACGCGGGACAAGCTGTTCGGCAAAGGCAGCGAGGCTGTAGGGAAGATATTGACGATCAACGGCAGCCCGTTCACGGTTATCGGGGTGATGGTGGAAAAGGTTCAGACCAGCTCCTACATGTCACGGGATGAAGATGCGGCGTTTATCCCCTTTGCCACTTATAAAGAGATGTTCGGGGCGGAGCATGTTCAACGCCTTATTTGCCGGGCCACCGACCCGCTGTTGGCCCCGGCCCTGATAAAAGAGATTTACAGAGTGTTGGGAAGCCGGCACAAGTTCGATCCGGAGGACAAGGAGGCGCTCTGGATGTGGGACACCAGCGAGGGCGAGCGGTTCATGAGCCTCTTTTTTCTCGGCTTCCAGGCCTTCCTCGGTCTGGGCGGAGTATTCACCCTGCTGGTCGGCGGAATCGGCGTGGCCAATATCATGTACGTGGTGGTGCGCGAGCGCAGAAAAGAGCTGGGGATCAAGGCCGCCCTGGGGGCCACGCCGCGCACGATCCTGATGCAGTTCCTGATCGAGACATTTCTGATTGTCGCCGCCGGGGGCTTGACCGGCTTTGCCATCTCGTATGGCGTTGTCGCCCTTTTCAGCAGCCCCCTGCTCGCCAAAGCGCAACAGTTTATCGGCTCGCCGGTGATCAATCCCCTGGTGGCCTTCTGCGCGATAGGAGTATTGGGACTGGTTGGTTTCGCCGCGGGCTGGGCCCCGGCCAGA
>MFIX01000047.1:0-74 GCA_001780825.1 Candidatus Glassbacteria bacterium RIFCSPLOWO2_12_FULL_58_11
GGGGTTTCCCTGGAGGTTAAATTTACCCCCGGCCACAAAATCACCGCCGCCAAGTATGTCCCCTTCGACAAAAT
>MFIX01000047.1:101-352 GCA_001780825.1 Candidatus Glassbacteria bacterium RIFCSPLOWO2_12_FULL_58_11
CAACAAGAGCACCGAGCTGGCCTGCCGCTCCAAAATGGTCACCCGGGTGGATAAAGAGGGTGTGCGCAAGATGCTGAACGGTTATTCTGGCGGCTTGCACCGGATAATTTTCTACGGCGATCATGTGGAGGACCTGGAGGACCTGGGCCGCCTGCTCGATTTCCAGGTGGTGAACGAGACCGCATGAATTAATGACGCTTGTGATCGATAATTTTTTCCTCAATTGCTACGGTATCTCTTGGTAAGCCACG
>MFIX01000047.1:451-10675 GCA_001780825.1 Candidatus Glassbacteria bacterium RIFCSPLOWO2_12_FULL_58_11
CATATTTCAGTACTGTTAGACCTGTTCCAGTCCGAAGATGAATCAATCGGCAAATAATTTTCTCAGCGGATAAATCCTGCCACGATCCGGGTCTTGGAATGTCGAGCATGTTTGAATCGCCGCCTCCTGTAATATTCCGAAGCCCGTTGTTACTTGCATTTTTTCTCCTGGTTCTCGCATCTCCATTTCCCTGCCGCGCCCAAAGTTTTACACCAGACAGCGCTTCGGAAAAAACGTACACGCTTGATACCCTGGTTATCACCGCTACTCGCTCGGACCAGACCCTGCGGGACATCCCGGCCAATGTCAGCGTGCTGACCAGCGCGGACATCCGGCAGAGCGCGGCCCAGACCCTGGATGAGCTGCTCTTGCAGGTGCCCGGGTTCAGCCTGTTCCGCCGCTCGAGCAGCCTGACCGCCCACCCCACCACCCAGGGCGTCTCCCTGCGCGGGATCGGGGCCAGCGGCTCGAGCCGCACCCTGGTCCTGCTGGATGGCGTGCCGCTCAACGATCCGTTTGGCGGCTGGGTGGACTGGAGCCGGGTGCCGCTGGAGCAGGTCGAGCGGATCGAGGTGCTGCGCGGCGGCGGCGCGCAGATCTGGGGCAATTATGCGCTCGGCGGAGTGATCAACATCCTTACCCGGCCGGTCGGAGAAAAGACCGCCGGGCTTTCCGTAAGCGGAGGCAACCGGGGCACCGGCAGCCTGGATCTGACACTGGGCAATACTCTCGGCGCCACGGGTCTGCTGTTCGAGGGCGGGTATTTCCGCACCGCTGGCTTCCCGGTGCTCCGCGAGAGCCAGCGCGGCGCAATAGATGTGGATGCCGCCTCACGGAACCTTCACCTGGGACTTAAAATGTCTCACCCGCTCCCGCGGCGGGGCGAGCTGCAGCTCAGGCTGGGATTTTTCGATGAGGAGCGGGACAACGGCACTCCCCTGACCAATAATGCTACCCGGACCGGCTCTTTCGCTTTTGGAGCAGTATTTCACGGCAGCGAGGGCGGCAAGCTGACCTTGCGCTCCTTTACCACGCTGCAGAAATTCAACAGCTTCTATTCCTCTCAGGAAAGCGACCGCAGCGCCGAATTCCCGGCCCTGGACCAGTACGAAGTGCCCTCGCGCGAGGTCGGGGCCACCGTGGAATGGATCAGGCCGGCGGGACGCGCGCATACCATTACCGCAGGCACAGATTTCCGCTTTAGTTCAGGCGAAACGCGCGAGTATTACCTGCTCTCCGGGGGCCAGCTCTCCCGGAGACGTATGGCTGGCGGAGACCAGGCTCTGGCCGGAGTGTATTTCCAGGACACCTATGCTTTCCATCCGCGGGCGCAGCTTACTCTGGGCGCCAGGCTGGATTACTGGCGCAGTTACGACGGTTCGCGCAGGGAGTCCGACCGGTTCAGCGGGGATATCCTGCGAAAAGATGAGTTCAGAACGCGCGGCAGCGGAGTTTTCGACCCCCAGGCCGCCCTGCTGATCAGGGTCTCCCAAAGGGTTTCCCTGCGCAGCTCTCTCTACCGCACCTTCCGCGCCCCGACCAACAATGAGCTGTACCGGCCTTTCCGGGTGCGCAACGATATCACCGAGGCCGACCCGGAGCTGCGGCCCGAACACCTGCTCGGCGCCGAGGCCGGGATCGACTACCGCTCGAGCGCCCTGACCGCCGGGCTGACCGGTTACTGGAACCGGGTCGAGGATGCCATTTTCAACTTCACCGTCGGCGAGGGGCCGGGCCAGGTCCCGCCCTGCGGGTTCGTGCCCGGAGGCGGCACCTGCCGTCAACGCCGGAACCTCGGCCGCACGCGGATCCGGGGACTCGAGGCCGCCCTGGAGTACCGTCCGCTGCGCTCCTGGAGCCTGGGGATGAGCTACCTGCTCAGCCATGCGCGGGTGGCCCGCACGCCGCTGGATGTGAGCCTGGAGGGCAAGCGAATCCCGCAGGTGCCTGAGCACAACCTGGTGCTCTCGCTCTCCCGCAACGGCCCGGGCATGACCGGAATCAGCCTGCAGGCGCGCTTTCAGAGCCGCCAGTACGAGGATGACTTCAACTCGCTGCCCCTGGCCGGGTTCGGCGTGCTGGATCTGGCAGTCGAGCGTCCCCTGGGCCGGGGAGCGGCAATGTTTCTCCGGCTGGAGAATCTTTTCAACCGGAGCATCGAGACCGGCCGCACCGTGGATGGCCTGGTCAGCACAGGCACTCCCAGGATGGCGGCCCTGGGCTTGCGCGCCCAGCTCTAATTATTCTTGGCGCGGCGGGATTTGACTGATTAATTTTATCCGGATACCGAACCTTGATAAATCCATCATTTAGAGGATAAAGGCGGCATATGCACACCAAAATTGCTTATCTTCTGGCAACCGGATTCCTTGTCCTGGAATGTTCGCTGTCATCTCTCCTTGCTCAGAAAACACCGACCGGCAATCCGGCGGATTTCAAGGTCAAGACCTGTCTGCACTCGGTCAGCTACGCCGGGTTCTGGCCCGGGCAGGAGCGTCTGAATGTCGACCAGTTCCTGCTCAAGGCCAGGGAGCTGGGCTATGCGGGAGTGATACTGGTGGCCAAGCGGCCGCATGTCTCGCCCCTCGATTATGACCAGGCGGCCCGCCGGAAACTGAAAGCGCGGATCGAGGAGCTGGGGCTCAAGCTGGTCGGCCTGGCCGGCTACACGGATTTTACCGCCGGCATGGACAAGCCCGGAATCCCCAATGCCGAGATCCAGGCCGCCTATGTGGGCGAGCTGGCTCATCTGGCCCGCGACCTGGGCACGGATATGCTGCGTATCTTTACCGGCTATGAAAGGCCGGGCATCCCCTACGATCAGCAGTATGCCCAGGTTGTCGAGGGGCTGCGCCTGGCCGGAGCGCGTGCCGCCGAGTACGGCGAAACCCTGGCCGTGCAGAACCATCACGATATCGCCCTGCACCACGACTCAATGCGCTGGCTGCTTGAGGAGGTCAATCTGCCCAATGTCAGGGCGGCCTGGGATGCCTGGTCGCCGACACTGGAGGGTTTAAGCCCCCCGGAGCTGCGGGAATCAGTCCTCAGGATGCAGCCTTATCTGGTGCACACCACCGCCGCCGACTATGTCCATCTGCCGCGCTTCCAGTACCTGCCCGAGCTGATCAACTACAAAGAGCGGGAGGACCTTCTGCGGGCCGTGCCCATGGGCGAGGGAATAATCGATTACCGGACTTTTATCGGCGCGCTCAAGGAAATCGGCTACCAGGGCTATATCGCCTATGAGCTGTGCGCGCCCCTGCAGGGCGGCGGCTCGCTTGCTAACCTGGACAGTTGCGCGAAGAAGTTTCTCGACTATATCCGGCAGTTCGAATAAACAGGCGTGAAGAACTTACATCTATTGAGCGGTTTCCATGCCATGAAGAAAAAACTGGTGAAAGCTTTCTCCACCGCCGTACTGGCCGCTGTTGTCTCTTTTGTCAGTTCCGCTGATTTAGCCGGCGCCGACCCGCCCAGGCTCAAGCGCAGGGACAGTTTTATCGGCATTCACTTTGACTTCCATGCCGGGTACGACTGTACCGAGGTCGGAAAAAATGTCAGCCCGGAAATGGTGGAACTGATCATCGGCCAGGTCCACCCGGATTACGTGCAGTGCGACTGCAAGGGGCATCCGGGTATCTCCAGCTATCCCACTAAAGTCGGGTATCCGGCGCCCGGTTTCGTACGCGACCCGCTGCGGATCTGGCGCGAGGTTACAGCCAGGCGCGGCGTGGCTCTGTATCTGCATTATTCAGGAGTCTGGGATGCCGAGGCGGTGAAACATCACCCGGGCTGGGCGCGGGTGGATGAAGCCGGCAGGCCGGATACTCTGAAAACCTCGGTTTTCGGACCATATGTGGACAGCCTGCTGATCCCCCAGGTGCGGGAGCTGATAGATAACTACAGCATAGACGGTATCTGGGTGGATGGCGACTGCTGGGCTACGGTTCGGGACTACAGCCCCCGGGCGCTCGAGCTTTTCCGTCAGCAGACCGGGATTACCGACATTCCACGCAAGCCGGATGACCCGCATTACTTCGAGTTCACGCAGTTCTGCCGTCAGGGCTTCCGGGATTATCTCAAGCATTATGTCACGGAAATACACCGCTTCAGCCCAGATTTTCAAGTTGCCAGCAACTGGTCCTACAGCTCGATGATGCCCGAGCCGGTGGAGGCCGGCGTGGATTTTATCTCCGGCGATTACTCGCTGCGCAACAGCGTCAACACGGCCCGTTTCGAGGGCCGCTGCCTGGTGCGCCAGGGCAAGCCCTGGGACCTGATGGCCTGGGCTTTTACAGTCCCGGACACCGAGTACAGCACCAAATCGGAGGCGCAGCTCGAACAGGAGGCGGCAATCGTTGTCTCCCTGGGAGGCGGCTTCCAGGCTTATTTCCCGCAGAATAGGGATGGCTCGGTCAGGCTCTGGCAGATGGACGTAATGGGCAAAGTGGCGCAATTCTGCCGCGCCAGACAGGAATACTGCCACCACGCCGAACCGGTGCCTCAGATCGGTTTGCTTTTCTCGCGGGAGAATTTCTACCGCAGCAGCCAAAGCCTTTTTTCGCATTGGGGGCCGGAAAGCCAGCGTATCCGCGGGATTCTGCAATGCCTGCTGGATTCGCAGAACTCTGTCGAGGTTGTGGAGGAGCACCAGCTTAGAGGGCGGATGTCAGAATACCCGCTGATTGTCGTGCCGGAATGCGGCTACCTGGAGCCGGCGTTCCGGGACAGCCTCCTGGCCTATGTCGAGCAGGGTGGTTGCCTCTTATTGGTGGGTCCACGCTCCGCGGCGCGCTTCGAAAAAGAGCTGCGGGTCAAGCTGATCGGCGAACCGGTAAAAAGATGGAACGGGCTGGATTATGAAGGCCGACTGGCCGGTCTACATACGTTTTCCCAGGATGTGGAGCTGCATGAGGGGGCTAAAGAGTTCGGCCGGATATATTCTAATAACGATTACCCGGGGCCCTGGCGCGTGGCTGGTTCACTAGCCGGATACGGCAAGGGCCGGATTGCCGCGACCTACCTGGATTTCGGGCAGCCTTACCTGGAGGCGGAGACCAGCGTAGGCCGCATGTACCTGAACGCCCTGGTGCGCGAATTGTTCCCCAATCCGCTGGTAGAGGTAAAAGGCTCACGGTTTATCGATGTAGTGCTGAACCGGATCGGCGGCAAACTGGCGATCAACCTGATCAATACCGGCGGGCCCCATGCGGATGAAAAGGTCCATGTCTTCGATGAAATTCCGCCGGCCGGGCCGCTCGAGTTGACATTGCGCTGCGCTGACAAACCGCGCCGGGTGAGACTCGAGCCTGAAGGTGTGGATTTGCCTTTCAGCTATTCCGCCGGAATGGCAAGGTTCGAGCTTCCCAGGCTGGAAATTCATGAGATTATACTAGTCGAGTGACGGCATTCTCAAGCGGGAAATCGTGATGAAGACCATCCACTGGGGGCTGATCGGCTGCGGCGATATCGCTGTCAAAAGGGTGGCCCCGGCCATGCGCGACTTGGAGAGCCACTCGATCCGGGCGATTGCCCGCCGGGACACCGGCCGTCTGGAGGAGTTCGCCGCCCGGTTTCCGGTGGAACGGCTTTATCAAAAAGCGGAAGAGCTGATCGCGGACCCGGAGGTCGATGCGGTTTACCTGGCCACTCCGGTAAACTTGCATTTGGAGCATACTTTGCTGGCCGCGCAGGCCGGCAAGCACGTGCTCTGCGAAAAGCCGATGGCCCTCGATACGGCCCAGTGCGACAAGATGAACGAGGCCTGCGAGAAGGCCGGAGTATTGCTGGGCGTGGCATATTACCGAAGGTTTTACCCGGCGGTACTGAAAATCAAGGAAATACTGACTGAGGGCGAGATAGGCCGGCCGGTACTGGCCCGCGCCCTGGCCGCCGAGTTCTGGAAGTTCCCGGACGACCACCCCCTGGCCTGGCGTATCCGGCCGGAGGAGGGCGGCGGAGGGCCGCTGATGGATTTCGGCAGCCACCGGATCGATATCCTGCTCGATACCCTGGGCCCGGTGCGTGAGGTGAGCGCCTTTACGGACCGTCTGCTGTTCGAACGGCAGGTCGAGGACAGTGCTTCGCTGCTGCTGCGCCATAGCTCCGGCGCGCACTCGCTGGCCGGGGCTTACCACACGATCGGGCCGCTCTGCGATGAGCTGGAGGTTTTTTGCAGCGCGGGCAGCCTGACCCTGAAAAGTCTTAACAGCGGCAGTTTGACTATCACCCGGGGTAATGAACGGGAAATTCTCGAGCTGCCGCCGCACTCAAATCTGCACCTGCCACTGCTCGAGGATTTCGGCCGGGCGATTGCCGGGAGACGCCAGCCGCGTGTTACCGGCAGAATCGGCCGCGAAACGAGCCGGATCATGGAGGCGGCCTACCGCTCGAGCCGTGAGGGTATGGTCTGTAAGATAGAATCCAACGGACTGACGGAGGATTGAGCAATGAAACGCATGGAATTTCTGAAACTCAGCGGAGGTCTGGCCATGGCTGCCGCGGCTGGCAAGAGTTCGGCTCAGGAGGGTAAAAAGCTGCACCTGGTAAGCCTGAGCTTCGATGACGGGTTCAAGAAGTCGTTTATCCGCACCGCGGAGATTTACGAGAAATTCGGCCTGAGCGGCTGTTTCAATGTCACCGCGGCCGGCAACCGCCCGGAGAGCCCGATTGTCGATGACTATGTCAGTCCGGGGCAGCTCGGAGATTTCGCGCTCTGGAATGAGCTTCAGGCGCGGGGCCATGAGATCATGCCCCACGGCCACCATCACGAGCACCTGGACCGCCTCCCGGACGAAGAAGCCAGGAAGCTGATCGACAGTTGCCTGGAAATATTCGCCGCCGGGCTGAAAGGCTGGGAGGCGAAACGCGCGGTATTCAATTTCCCTTACAATGATGCGACTCCTCTGCTCGAGGCCTGGCTGCCCTCCCGTGTACGGGCTTACCGCTGCCACGGAGAAATGATCAATCCCCTGCCCCATCCCGGTACGACAAAAATCGGCACCGGCGGATTCGGGCCGGGCAATGCCGAGGAGGACCTGGACCAAGCCATTGCGGACCTTCTGTCACTCGATTCCGGCTGGCTGGTTTATAACCTTCACGGGCTGGATGAGGAGGGCTGGGGGCCCATCCGGGCGACTTACCTGGAGAAACTGCTGGCCCGTCTGCGGACTATCGACTCCGTGCGGATCGTGCCGACTGCCCGGGCGCTGGCGCAGTACGCGGGAGTGAAAAAATCTTAGTATCTGATTATTGAGTCAAATACGAGTGCTATTGATAAACCGTTATGCTATTTTCTGATAATATCTTCAGGTACTGTTCTGGGAAGGATGTAAAAAGCAAATCCCCCCTTACCCCCCTTTGCCAAAGGGGGGCAGCCAGGACTTCCCCTTCGAAGAAGGGGACCAAGGGGGATTTATCAAAACCCTATCTTTATTGGAATTATAGTATTATTCCAGCAGCCTGTTCTCGACAGTTTAACTATAACCCACCTCCAGATAATTCACTCGGCGATTATCAGTCTCTCCGCCAGCCTATTGCAGTATTCCTCAATAGCCGTGTAGCCCGAAGCGAGTTCTTTGACGCAGTCCGCCGGATTGGCCGGGTCGAGGCCATTGTCTTTTTCCCACTCATCCGGTATCCCATCCTCATCCGTATCCACAGGCGGCGAAACCGGCTTCAGGCCTTCCAGAAAGTCCGGAACTTCCTTGCGGCCCCAGCTCCCAGTGCCCGAAACCACCTCATCTATCGTCCTGCTGGTAATTATATCTCGCGGGAAACAGCCTGCTTTTTTCAGGATCAGCTTGTAAGCCTCTTCAGGTGCCTGGGTGGTTACTTCAGGAACCTCGGCTTCCAGCTCGGCCTTGATCCCCTTGTCCGCATAAGCCGCCAGACCGGGCAGCTTGTTTTTCTCGGCCCAGGGGTCCTGAACCAGGCCCACGCCCGCGATATAGTTGTCGCGAAGGTAATAATGGCCGACACTGTCGAAACAGAACGGAAAGATTTTGCGGCTGGACGGCCCCGGCTTGTAGTAGTTGCCGATAATGTTGAAAGTCAGCTCGTTGACCGCGTTGTCGTGCAGAAAACCGTCGCGGAAATCGTATACCACGTTGTTGCGCACATCCGCCGGGCCGTTGGCCACAGCCGGGCAGCGGCGCGAGTGGTGCGCGAACAGATTGTGGTGCACCGAGATCAACCGCCCGTCCGGACCGCTCAGCATCCCGTAGTTGTGCCGGCCTTTCGGATGCCCCAGGGTATCCGACTCTTCGATCGTGCACCACTGGACAGTGATCTCGCGGGCCTCGAACAGGCCGAATGTCTCATCCACGGACCAGCAGGCCGAGAGATGGTCCAGTACGCAGCGGTCCACATTGTTGAACTGCACGGTGTCCCATTCATCGCCGCTGGAGCGGTCCGGCCGGACGCGGAGGAAACGCACCACGATATCCCCGAAGCGCTCGGTCCCCGGACGGGTGCCGAAACGGCCCTTGATAGTGATTCCGGCTCCGGGCGCGGTCTGGCCAGCGATGGTGATTTGGCCGTGCTCGATACTGACCGGGCCGGGAATTACGCCGCTCACCGTAAAGACCACGATCCTGGGGCCCTCCGCGCTGCACGCTTCCTGAAAGCTGCCCGGGCCGCTGGTGTTGAGGTTGGTCACCCGGATCACTCTCCCGCCCCGGCCGCCCGGAGTGTCCGCGCCGAATCCCTCGGCTTCCGGGAAACTGGGCAGCTTTCCCGCATAAAGATTGATCGCGAAAAACGACAGCAGGCAAACCAGTTCGAGTAGATAGAAAGGAGTTCTCCGTACTCTCATGCGACAATCCTCCGGGCTGGCTGAAAGCAATCAAAGCTGGATTAGGTCAAGTGTAATGAATCCTGGTGAATAAGAAATTACCCTGTTACAGCGAGCCGGTCAGTCTCTCCGCCAGCCTGTTGCAGTATTCCTCGATTGCCGTGTAGCCTGAATCCAGTACTTTAGTGCAATCCGCCGGATCATTGGGATCAAGCCCATTGGCCTTCTCCCAATCGTCCGGCATCCCGTCCTCATCCGTATCCGCGGGCGGTGAAAGCGGCTTGAGGCCCTCCAACAGGTTGGCCACGCCGCGGCGGCCCCAGGCGCCGGTCCCGGCTTTTACCTCTTCGATGGTGCGCCGGGTTATCACATCCCGCGGAAAGCAGCCGGCCCTCTCCAGCACCAGCCGGTAAGCCTCGAGCGGCCCTTGAGTGGCGACCGGCGGCACCTCCGCCTCCCTCTCAGCCCTGACTCCGAATCTGGCATAGTAGAGCAGACCCTGGTGTTTCTCTTTTTCAGCCCAGGGGTCCTGGATCACGCCGACACCTTCTATAAAATTATCACGCAGGTAATATTGCCCGTCCTCCGAGAAACAAAAGGGGAAGATATTTTTATCGTTGGGTCCGCGCTTGTAAAAGTTGCCGATTATATTGAAAGTCAGCTCGTTTGTCGGGTTGTCATGCAGAAACCCATCGCGGAAATTATAGACCACATTGTTGCGGGTGTCCGACGGCCCGTTGGCGATTGCCGGGCAGCGGCGCTTCTGGTGCGCGAAAAGGTTGTGATGCACCGACACCCGCCTGCCATCCGGACCGTTGATCAGACCGAAATTATGTATGCCCTTGAAATGTCCGGTCGTGTCGCCATCCTCGATGGTGGACCATTGAACTGTCACATCCTCGGCCTGAAAGATATCGATGGTCTCATCATTAGCCCAGGAGCAGGAAACGTGATCGATCACGCAGCGCCGGACGCTGGAGAAGCGGATTGCATCTCCGGTATCGTTAAGGCTCTCGTTGGAATCCGGGCGGACCCGCAGGTACCGCACCACGATATCCTCCAGCCTTTCCGCCAGCGGAGTCATGGTCGAGTGCAACATCCCCTTGATCGTGATCCCGGCCCCAAGCGCGGTCTGACCCGCAATTGTGATTTGGCCGTGCTCGATACTGACCGGGCCGGGTATCACACCGCTTACCGTGAAAACAACGATCCTTGGGCCATCCGCGCTGCAGGCCGCCTGAAGGCTTCCCGGACCGCTGGTGTTGAGGTTGGTCACCCGGATCACTCTTCCGCCCCTGCCGCCCGGCGTATCCGCGCCGAAACCCCAAGCTCCCGGGAAACTGGGCAGCTTATCCGAGGCCTGAAGGGCGGTTGACAAGAGCAAGCAAAAAGAGAGCGCCAGAAAGTTTGTTTTCATGATCGCCGGCCTT
>MFIX01000048.1:0-9216 GCA_001780825.1 Candidatus Glassbacteria bacterium RIFCSPLOWO2_12_FULL_58_11
AAACATGCCGCGGCCAGCCCGCCGATCAGGGCCAGCCCGCCGATCACCAGCAGAGACGGGATGCTGACAGAGCTGTGCAGGAGTATCACGCCTTCCAGACCAGCCCGGTAAATCAAGAATTCGCTGATGAATCCATTGAGCGGAGGCAATCCGGAGATAGCTACCGCGCCGACCAGGAAGGTCAGACCGGTCCAGGGCATGAGCCGGTAAAGGCCCCCGAGAGAATCGATACTATGGTGTCCGACTGCGCGAAGCACCGCCCCGGCATTCAGGAAAAGCAGTCCTTTGAAAAGAGCGTGGTTCAGCACATGCAGCAGGGCCCCGGAAAAGCCGGCGACAGCCAGCGGGACCGAGCCTGAATTCCAGCCGATAAGTCCCAGTCCCAAGCCAAGAAAGATAATGCCGATGTTCTCCACGCTGTGATAGGCCAGGAGGCGCTTCAGGTCGTGCTGCACCAGGGCGAACAACACGCCCAGAATACCGGAGCTGACCCCGATTCCAACCAGGCACCAGCCCCACCACAGGGGCGGCTGGCCGAGGAAGATGATTGTACGGAGGAGGCCGTAGATCCCGGTCTTGATCATCACCCCGGACATCAGCGCCGAGACATGGCTGGGCGCTGCCGGGTGAGCCTCCGGAAGCCAGACATGGAAGGGCACGATACCGGCCTTTGAGCCGAAGCCCACCAGAGCCAGCAGGAAGAGCAGGCTGGCCGTTGAGGAGCCCAGGGCGGAAATCGCTGAGAAATGTTCGAACTCGTAAGAGCCGGCCTGTTGTCCGATAATGAGGAAAAATAAGAGCAGAAAAGCCGTGCCGATGTGGGTCGCGATCAGATAGGTCCAACCGGCTTCCTGAACAAGAGTTTTTTCATACTCGAAAGTGACCAGGAAAAAGGAAGCCACTGCCATGACTTCCCAGCAGACAAGAAAGAGCACGGCGTTTCGCGCTGCGAACACCAGGGCCATGCTCGCTACTAAAGCATTATAAAAGAACCAGGCCTGGCCCGGTGCCTTAGCCGCTCCGAAGCCTGTCAGATATTCCCGGCCGTAGAGTGCGGCCAGTCCGGAGAGAATGAACAGGGCGAGCAGGAAAAAAGCGGAAAGCGGATCCATCCCGAGATGGAGAGAGCCTCCAGGAACAGACCAGGGCAGACACAGGTCCCAGGCTGATTCAGGCCGCAGGCCCTGAAAAGCGGCGACCAGACCGAACAGGCTTCCCAGAATCGCGCTCCATGCTCCCAGGCGCGAAGACCAGAGATTGGACCGAATTAAAGCCAAGGCTAAGGCTCCGCCGGCCAGAAAACAGAACAAAGCCGCCACAAAGAACCACATCTATTACACCGCGTCCCGTTTCTCGCCGTCCGGCGCTTTACTGGTCAACTGCTCATCCAGCCTCCGGGATTCCCCGAGAATTTCCTCCCGGGTACCGGGGATAAGGATTACCTCTTTAAACTTTCGGTCGTGGATGGCATAAGACAGGCGTGAAAGCATTGCCAGGTGTCCGCGCACGGTGGGGCTCACCAGGGTGAACAATACGCGCACGGGTTGTTTGTCGATGGCGCCGAACTCCACGGGATGCTCCAGGAAGCTCAGGTTCATGGAGGGACGGGCCACGTGCAGCACCAACGGGCTTCTGGGATGCGGTATGGCGATCCCATCGCCCACCGCGGTTGAGCACATTTTCTCCCGTGCCATGATCACCTGATAAAGGAAATTCCGGTCGACACCATCCGGAACGCGCATCGAGTCAACCACTTCACGGAGCACGCTTTCCTTGTCCCGGCCATCAACGCGGTAGAAAATCCCACCGGCCTCCAGAGCGGCAACCAGTCCGGGAGTCTCCCCATTGGCCTCAGGCTCCTGAAAAATTTCCTCGGAGACCTTGATCTTGCGCCTGGTCACCCATTCCAGCAATTCGGCGCGGTGAATCCGGTACTGATCCTGAACGCGGTAGGCCGGTATGGCTCCCTGCTTGATCCAGCGGTAGATGGTTTTCTCGGATACATCCAGGATCCTGGCGACTTCGCGAACATTTAGTTGCATTGCTCTCTCGGATTCATTTTGATTCCACATTGACATTAAAGGACATAAACTAACATTGTTCGCTACATTTGTCAAAATTCTTTCGACGGGGAGATTTGTGACTTCAATTCCCCATCTCTGCCATCTCGGAATTTCGCAAATTATACAAACGAGTCGGAATCTGCTGATCCGGTATTAGCTTTGGCCGACCCTCAGGACTGTCCTCGAGATGGGTGGCGCATTCCAGGGCGATTCGATGTTTATCGCGCCGTATGTTACAGCCTGCTGGCCGCACCCGGTGGACTCCTACGAGTTCTATGCAATCCTGTACGATAGTGTAGCGGCATATGAGGACAGAGATGAAATCTCGGCCCTGGTGGCAACGCTCTCCTTCGACATCGTCAAGCAAATCCAAGAGGTAGGCAAGTGGGAAGATCCATTCATGAGGGTAAGGCTTCACGATGGCCGGGAGGCTTACGTTGAGCGAAGGAAAGCCCGTCATGCAATAGACTACAGGGCATATTTCGTAAGACGGGATTGCGTCTGGTTAATGCGGTACTTTATCGACGCCGACTGATACAGAAGTTTGGCTGTTCTTGCAGTTTCATCTGGAATGAATAACAATGGCAGGGAATATCTCCTCGATCTTCGCCAGATGATCTTTAACCCAATCCGGCAGACAAAAGGCGATTTTCTGTAATTCCATTTTAAGGTCGATTCCTCCTGTTTTTAATATAATCGCTATTTCTCAGATCACAATCAAGCTGACTTTCTCCAGAACAAAATATCATAGCGGTAAAGCCGGTTCCTTTTTCCCGCCGAAGGTGCCGCCCGCCTCCCTATCCACCCTGCATCTTACTGTTTCCTCCAGTGGGAAAGCCTTGACGGCTTTCCATTTTATTTTTTCCGCTGGCGGATGATATACTCCGAGACCTCCAGCACGGTTGCCGGCCAGATTCCGTTTGCGGGTTCCGTCATGTATTTGCAGAGCTTCTCCAGCTCCGCTGATAGTGTCGTCTGGTCGGTGCTGGTGGAGTCAATGTCGTGGCCCGCGAAAACCAGCCAGTAGCTTTCCGCAGCTGCCTGGTCCACCTGCTTTTTCATCTCTTCAAAGGTCAACTGGTCAATCTTCATGCCCAGGACCTGGGCCAGGTCGCAGAAGGCCGGATTGTTCGCGTACTCGTCCAGCCAGCCCCGGCCGGATCGATATCCTTAACCAGCGTGCCGAGCGTCCATTTCTCGGCGGAGGCCATCCTCTGCTCTTTAGTGTCCCCGAATTCCGCATGGCTGGGAATTGTCACATTAAGCTGGCCGATCTTTTCCGAGAGGGTCATCCGGGAGAGAAGGTCGGCGACGCGCTTTTCGACAGGCTGGGAAGCATCCTTGTACAGCAGCGCCGGTTTCTGTCCGGACCCGCAACCGGCCAGATTAATGAGAATTAAGGCGGCCAAGGCTTTGCCGCCGGTTTTACTTGCGCGCATGGCTGCGCCTCCCCCTCGAAATTTCGTAGCCGGGTGTCCCGGCATTTTGTTTACGGAAGAAATTGTCTGCCGCGACCGGGCGGTAATAAGCTATTCCTTACAGGCCCTGATAAAGCTTTCCGCTTTTTGCCGGATTTCGGCATCGCTCGAATTAATATTGATGCCGAACGCGGCGCCCAGCCCAGCATCCACAACACCCACACTGATATTTATGGCCCGGCTGAGAATATTATCTGTCCGCGGATAGGCGCCTTTTCCGTACGGCTGACCGGCTTCCTTAAGGTAACGGTTGACATGCTCCATATTGGCGTAAACGTGCCATCCGCTTTGGTCCACGGTGGTCGTGCCCAGGGTCCGGGCGACACGGCCGGCCTTCTCCGCGCTGTCGAACAGGACCGTACACAGCGTAGCGCACTCGCCGGCCGGATCGGGAAGCGTACGGAACGAGACCCCCGGCACATTGGCAATGGACTGCTTAAATTTTGTTTTTTTGGAGCGCAGGGTCTCCAATATGCGATCCAGTTTCCGCAACTGCGCCAGGGCCACGGCGCCTGACAGCTCATTCACCCTGAAGTTCAGCCCGAGAATACTGCGCCGGCCGACTTGCACGCCGGCCCGGTTGGGCGTATGTCCCTGGTCGTGCAGCGCGAAGGCGCGGGTGTACAGTCCTTTATCATCTGTCACGATCATGCCGCCGTCGCCGGTGGTGATCGTTTTAAAAATGTTCAGGGAAAATGCGCCCATCCGGCCGATGGTCCCGAGCTTTTTCCCCTTGTACGAGCCACCTGCGGCCTGGCAGGCGTCTTCCAGCACAAGCAGGCCGTGCCTGCCGGCTATGTCCATTATTGCATCCATCCGGCAGGGATTGCCGAGCATGTGGACCGGCACGATCGCCTTTGTTTTCGAGGTGATCTTCGTCTCGACAGCTTCCGGGTCCAGGGTCAGGCTTTCATCGATTTCGCACAGCACGGGTACCGCGCCGGCGAATATCGCGGAGCTGTAAGTGGCGACAAAGGTATAGGCCGGAACAATGACCTCATCACCCGGCTGTATTCCCAGCGCCAGCAGGGAGACCAGCAGCGATCCGCTTCCCGAGCTGGTGGCCAGTGCATAGCCGGCCCCGCAGTACTCCGCGAACTCTTTTTCCAGAGTATAAACTTTCTGCTTGAAATTCTTGTCGCTCAGATCGCCGTAACGGAACAGATACCTGGATTGCAGCACCTCCAGGACTTCTTTTATTTCTTCTTCTCCGATTAAATACGCGCCCGGTCCCGGCATGGCGCACTCTCCTTCCGAAAATTGCTTTGCAGTATCCGATGGCAATTCTCAATTAAAAAACTCGAAATTGGATAGTCTGTGCATTCGGCAGATGATGGATTGATTATTACAAGTAAAATTATTCACTGGAAGATCTTGATCTGCCTCCCCTTTTGGGGTCTGGACACAGGAATTGTATCCGGCGCTGAATTCTCCCCGGATACACGTTATGGGCCAGGCCAGCGGAAAATTTAAAGGCAATAACCGAATTCCGAAACGGCGGAGAAGGCTCCGGGTCAAGAGGAATGGGGACATTGCGGGGTATGCAAGAACTCCCGCTGCTTTTCCGTTATCGCAAAGTTGAATTTTGCACTTGGGTTGTCAATTCCTGCCGGGCGGCCGAAACACGGCAACCGTCCCGCCTGATTACAGCCATTCAGCCGGGCCTATTACTTTGTTCCAGCACCTATCAAATTAAACCTGCAAAAACAGCGGCGCAATGTCCTCCTCAACATCATTTCCCCCGTGGGTCTCTCCCTTGCATGTACCGGCCTACTGCCGGTAAGCGGCCCCAGCGTTATTGGGGGAAAATGTCATATTGCGTACACACTTCGATGGATGGCAGCCGGCCGGAGAATGCTTCTGTGGATGTGCGGATAACATGGAACGGAAAAGCAAAAAAATTCAGTTGCAATTACAAAGTACTGGAACTAAATATTCAACTTCGATTCTCCCGCTTGTTCGAACAAATTAAGCTTAGCCATTTTTCCCAGAATTTACAGAATGACCATGTCCTCTGGATGTATGAAGCAACTTTTATAGCGTGACTTGAAGTGAGCCAGCCCGGATGCGCTTCAAAACTGAAACTCTATAGCCCGCCTCGGACAAAAGGAGGAAATTCATGTCATCCCGAGCTAATAGGATTTCCAGGCGAACTTTTTTCTTCTACGGCAGCTTGCTCGCCGGAGCGATACCGGCGGCCGGATGCGGCGGCAGCTCCAGCACACCTTCGCTGACGCGGCTGGGGTACAAGTCGCCCAATGAGAAGCTGAACATCGCCTCTATCGGCGCCGGGGGCCGCGCCGAGGGAGACATCCGGGGCTGCGAATCTGAGAATATCGTGGCGCTCTGTGATGTGGACGACAAGCAGGCCGCGAAAACCTACGCGCAGTATGAAAAGGCGGCGAAATACAAGGATTTCCGGAAAATGCTGGATAAAGAGGGCAAGAACATCGACGCCGTGATCATCGCGACCCCGGACCACATGCACGCCATTGCCGCCATGTGGTGCATGGAGCGCGGATTGGGCGTTTACGTCGAGAAACCCCTCACCAGGACAGTCTGGGAGGCCCGCCAGCTTACTTTGGCGGCCGAAAAGTACAAAGTCGCAACACAGATGGGCAACCATGGGTATTCGAATGAGGGGACGCGGCTGGCCGCCGAGGTCATCTGGTCCGGTGAGATCGGCAATGTGACCGAAGTGCACGCCTGGACCAACCGGCCCATCTGGCCGCAGGGCATGAGCGCGGTACCGGCCGCGGAGCCGGTTCCCTCCACGCTTGACTGGGACCTCTGGCTGGGTATCGCTCAGGAGCGGCCTTTCACCTCCGGCGGCGCCGCGTACGCTGACGGCGACGGGTTCTATCTGCCTTTCAACTGGCGCGGCTTCTTCGATTTCGGCTGCGGCGCGCTGGGCGACATGGCCTGCCACATCCTGGGTGCGCCGAACATGGCGCTCAGGCTGGGCGCTCCCTCGAGCGTCGCGGTCATCCGGCAGGAGGGTAAAAACGACCTCACCTTCCCGAGCTCCTCGGTAATCCAGTTCGAATTCCCGGCCCGGGGCTCGATGCCTCCGCTGAAACTGGTCTGGTACGACGCCATGAAAGACGTGCCGATGCGGCCGGCAGGCCTGGCGGAGGACGAAATGCTCCTGGGGCCCGGCCTGAAAGTCAAACCATGCTCCGATGACGCTGGAGCGCAGGTTAAAGCTTCCGGAGGAGGGAAAGACACCACGGCAGTCCAGGCCGCGCCTGCGGAACCGGTGCGCCGCCCCGATCAGGCCAACGGAGCCGTGTTCATCGGCGAGAACGGCATTCTCACTACTGATAGCTACGCCGGCAATGTGCGCCTGTTGCCCGCGGAGAGGATGCTGGACTTCAAGAACCCGCCACAATTCCTGACACGGTCGCCGGGTCATCACCGCGACTGGATCCGCGCCTGCAAGGGCGGCGATCCGGCCTGTTCGCACTTCAGCGTCGCCGGGCCATTCACCGAGTGGATCCTGCTCGGGAGCATCGCGTTGCGCTTCGAGGGCAAGCTCGAATGGGATGCCAAGCGCATGCGCTTCACGAACAACGATGCGGCGAACAAGTACCTCAAACCCGAAATCCGGAAGGGCTGGGATTTCCATGCGGTCTGAGTCGCTCTGACCTGGGGTGGGGGCCGTGGATTGCGGTTTTGGACAGTCGCTGGACCGGGACATCATTTTCCACTCTCATTCAAATGGACTCAAAACACCCAGGCAAATTTCTACAGATTGCCACTCGTAGCGCAGGGCATCCACAGGGTTGGCCGTGGCCGCTTTTATCGCCTGGTAGCCGACAGTCAGGGCGGCGATGACCAGCGCCAGCACCCCGGCCAGGATAAATGTCCAGAAGTCCAGGTTTATCCGGTAGGCGAAATTGTTCAGCCAGCGGTCCATGGCGTACCAGGCCACCGGCCAGGCGATCAGGATCGCGACCCCCAGAGTACCAGGAATTCCCTGGAAAGCAGCAGGACAATATCTCTCACCGAAGCCCCCAATACCTTGCGAACGCCGGTCTCCTTGGTGCGGTTCTCGGCCGCGAAAGAGATAAGTCCCAGAAGGCCCAGGCAGGTGACGAGAATAGCCAGCAGGGTGAATGCGCTGATAACCTCTGCCTCTCGCTCTTCAGCGCGGTACAAGCCGGTGATATCCTCATCCAGGAAGGAATATTGGAAAGGACGGTCCGGGCATCCTGGAAGAGGTCAAGGAGAAAATCTTTATCCCCTTTTTTACCACCCGTCAGGATGGCTCGGGTATCGGCCTGAGCCTTTCCCGGCAGATCATGCGCCTGCACCGCTGTTCGCTGAGCGTAAAATCGGCCCCGGAAGTCGAGACCGTGTTTACGCTGAAATTCTAAACCGGCTCAGGCAGATAAAACGCCAGCCAGAGTTAAATCCAGAAGCAGTATTGCTTTTGCTCAGTGCTTTAAGCTCTTTCCAATCACTTGCCAACTTTTTCTCCAAAATCCTCCGCACTTACTTGAATTGCCCCGCAATAATCGGATATCTCTTTCTCCCTGAAGGCGTAATAATTAAGCGTATCCGGAAAAATGCAGCGGCCTTCAGAATATTATCGAATCTGGAAGAATAATCTCAGGCCTTAAGCTTCAAAGTTATCCCGGTTTCCTGCCGGTTGACCATCGAGCAGGGGACCGGTTACATTCCAGCTAAGGGGAGATCGACCATGAGCGCAACATCCGCAGAATTATTGCCGGCCGCGGAGGAAATGTGGCGGGCCGTGCAGGCCAATGACCCGGCCTATGACGGCCGCTTCGTGTACGCAGTAAAATCGACCGGGATCTACTGCCGGCCCCAATGCGCCAGCCGGTTGCCGAAAAAGGAAAATGTCCGATTCTTTTCGGCCGCGCAGGCAGCCGAAGCCTCTGGTTTCAGGCCTTGCAGGAAATGCAGGCCCGATATAAGCGATCACCCGCAGGATGATAAAGCCCTGGTCATCGCCGCCTGCCGTTACATTGACAGTTGCGAAACTCTCCCCGGCCTGCGGGAGGTAGCCGACTATATCGGTTACAGCCCGGCCCATTTTCAGCGCCTGTTTACCCGGATGTTCGGCCTTTCGCCCCGCGGCTACGCCGATGCCGCACGTCAGGAGCGCTTCCGGACCGCCCTGCGTACCCAGACCAATGTCGCCGCGGCCCAGTACGAGGCGGGGTTCGGTTCCAGCAGCCGGGTGTACGAATTCGCCGCGCAAAAACTGGGCATGACCCCTGGCGCTTATAGCCGCAAGGGCCGGGACCAGCGGATATCTTATGCGGTGGTAAATTCCCCGCTCGGCGCGGTGTTGGTGGCCTTGACCGCCAAAGGCATCTGCGCGGTGCGTATCGGAGAGAACCCCGAGGCTTTAGCCGAAAATCTGAGAAATGAATTCAGTGCCGCAGAGCTGGTCGAAGGGCAGGAGCCGTTCAAGGATTGGCTGCAGGCCCTGGTAAACTACCTCGCGGGTACGGGCCCCTGGCCGCTGCTGCCTTATGATGTCAGGGCGACCGCATTTCAGCGCAAAGTCTGGGATTATCTGCGCCGGATACCAGCCGGGGAAACCAGGAGCTACAGCGAGGCGGCGCTGGCCCTGGGCAAGCCCGGGGCCGCCCGGGCCGTTGCCCGGGCCTGCGCCACTAATCCGGTAGCGCTGGTAGTGC
>MFIX01000048.1:9278-11356 GCA_001780825.1 Candidatus Glassbacteria bacterium RIFCSPLOWO2_12_FULL_58_11
AAGGAAGTTTTGCTGAAACTGGAAGAGAGCCCAAGTTGAAGCTCGCAAGCGCTGCGCGGGATGAGGTATTACTGTTGCAGGATTTCCGCTGTCCCGATTTTCACCGCTATTGGCCGGTAGGCATTGTTGACCTGCGACGCCACGCCTGAAAAAACCGAATCCTCGGCAAAACCCACGATGAAATGAGCCGGGGCCAAGTCCATGTAAGTGCCGCAACAGGGGTACTCTCTGCCGAAACCGAAAACCACCATTTCCCGGCGCATCTGCCAGAACTGGTCCGAATGGACATCATCCTCAAGATGCACTAGAAACAGCGCGCGCTTGATCCTGTCATCCCCGAAATAGAGCCACTCCGGCGCCGGCAGATCACCATGCCAGCTTTCCGCGATGGAGCGCCTTAATCCTGTCGAAAGCACGTTGTAATCTCTCTCAACCTCCAGTGAGCCGCCGGGTATACCCTCGTAAAGAAACCAGTAAGTACCGTCTACTTTAAGCAGGTTCAGCCTGGCGTAATCCGGAAAAATATCCCAGGTGCATTCCCATTTCTCATCCAGGGACCAGGAATGGAGCCTGGCGCCGAGAGGCCCCCAACTTTCGACTTTGCTTAGACAGGAATCCTCGCCGGGATGAAAGTTCCATAGATTGGGGATACCGCGGTACTCGCCGCCCGATTCGCAGCACTGCCGGTATCCGATCCAGTCCAGTCTATCTCTATCCTCCAGCGAGGCAAATCCCGCGCCGCCTTTATGGTAGTAGTAAGTGGCGGATGGCGTCGCAATTCTAATGCTCAGTTGACCTTCATGTTCGATGTTATCGGACACAGACACTTGCGGTTCAATCCGGGCTGGAGTCTTACTGCGGAAAGTTCCAACAGTATCGAAATAAAGCTCATAAATTCTGTTTTTGTCCGCCGGAGTCGAACCCGTACACATGAAAAGCAGGCGGCCGGCGGCATTAGTTTTCGAATCATAATCCCTGCTTTTATCGAACTGGAAAGGGACTTGTTCATCGACAACGGAATACTGCCGATCGAGTTCCACTAACCGCAGATTGATCTCATCGAGGCGGCCTTCGAGACCAACCTGTTTAAGCAGGGCAGTGAAATCAACCTCGATTTCGACTGGTTTGCTGTATCGAACTACTCCTCCCGGGTCGACCTCGATCCTGACCCGGGCGTGCCACTCCGGATTCCACCAGGGGCCGGCGGGTCCGGCCGCTCCAATTAAAACCTCCGCAAAAACCACGGTTGACAGCCAAAGAATGCGTGCAATCATTTTAAGACCTTTTATAGTGGGTTGGAAAGATCACCTAAGCGCCGCTTAAGGCGTGTCAAAATAATCGTCCCTAGAGGCAATAAGCATGGGTTGCGGGGCGACGCATGTGTCGCTCCTATGGTAATTCCATAAATTTCAAATGATTAAACCCGATCATCCTATGCTGTCTTTTACTGGTCCTGAATCTAATGGTACATGGGGATTTTACAACACGCTTCTAAACTGTAATTAATTTCTTTTCGAAGGCCTCAATGGCATTTGAACCGAAGCGCAGTGGACATCCGGTCTGTTCCGGCAAGCCGCCATTGATTTTTCGGCCTGACCTTGAGCGCTTAGCTCCTGAAATGAAGAATAGCTTTACCGCCATTAAAGGCGGCAAAAACAATTTCCATACTCCGCTGAAATCTCCCTCCGGACCGGCGCTTAGGGGCTAAACGGATCGCGGCTGGAGAAATCGGGACGGTAGGAGTCGCTGCTCTCGAGCATCTGCACCCAGCCATTCTCCAGCCCGTATTCTTCCAGCAATTCCCGGGCTTTTTCATACTCGCTTTCCGTGATCCGCCGCGAAAGCTCAGGAATTTCTTGTGCCTTGTGGCTGGGAAAGTACTGGGCCATCAGGCTCAGATGCACCTCCGGAGAGATTTCCCGGGCCAGGAACTCGAGCACCTCACGGGTGCCGGAAAGGTCATCGGGCAGGATCAGGTGGCGCACGATAATTCCCCGGCGAGCCAGGCCATCCTGATCCAGCTCCAGCAGTCTCACCTGGCGGAACATCTCTTTGACCGTGCGCCGGTTGACCGCCAC
>MFIX01000048.1:11366-12506 GCA_001780825.1 Candidatus Glassbacteria bacterium RIFCSPLOWO2_12_FULL_58_11
CCCGCCACCAGCGCAGAGGCTGCCCCGGGACTGCCGAATTTCATGTCCGGCAGGTAAATGTCCGCTACCGAGTCCAGCAGTTCCAGGCACTCCGCGCTTTCATACCCTCCACTGTTGTAAACCACGGGCAGCCGGAACCCCGATTCGGCGGCGATCTCGAGCGCCTCGAGAACAGCCGGGAGGTGCGAGCAGGCGGTCACCAGGTTGAGGTTGTGGCAGCCGGCCCGCTGAAGATCGAGAAAGCTGCCGGCCAGCTCCTCCGCGGTCATCTCGCGGACTCCCGCAGCGGCAAAATCATGGCCTGCCGGCTGGCTGATCTGGTAGTTCTGGCAGAAAACGCAGCGCAGGCCGCAGCCTCCGAAAAATACGGTCCCCGAGCCCCCGTTGCCCACCAGGGGCGGCTCCTCTCCGAAATGGGGCAGAGCCCTGGCCACCAGCGCCTTTTGCACGGCTGCGGCTCCGCAGCGACCACGGCCTCCTGCTGCTCTTTTGGCACAGCAGGCGCGCGGGCAGAGACGGCACTCCGCGGCCAGGCTCACGGCCTCCCCGGCGCGTCGCCTGAGCTCACCACTTTCCGCCAGGTGCAGCCAGCGCGGAGCATCCTTATCAAGCCGATTTTCCGGAATATCATCCTCCAGGCAGGAAATTACCGCTCTTCTTACTCATGTCATCGGCAGTTTCATCTTTCATTTTGCTGAATAAAATATACTGCGCCGGGCAAGCTCAGGTAATTTCTTTCATGAATATCTTAACCAGCGAAAGAAACCGGGCAAACGCTGCCGTGGAAAACAAGCAAGCTGAAAAAACAGTTGCAATGATCATAAACTGCTGCTTAACTTTAATCGCTATCTGTCGAAAAACGATTTAAGCCGGTGCCGGGTAAGATCAAAGGTAAATTACAATTACTTGTATTCAAGAATCAACAAACCGAACTGATATCAAGGGGAAGTGCCAATGAGTAATGATGATAACCGCGGGCCGCAACAGGTCAACCGGAGAAAATTCCTGGCCGGAGCACTGGGTGCGGTAGCCCTTGGAGCAGGCCTGTCCTGCTCCACCACCGACAAGGCCGGGAGAGCCAATGCTCTGCCGCGCCGCAAGCTCGGGAAAACCGAGCTGCATATCTCGATCATCGGGATG
>MFIX01000049.1:0-7550 GCA_001780825.1 Candidatus Glassbacteria bacterium RIFCSPLOWO2_12_FULL_58_11
CTCGATTATGTGCGCGAACTGCAAGGGCTGGGCGATCTTGTGCAAGGAGGCCGCGGCGAAAATCAAGCCGGCAAGCTTGGCCGCCAGACTCACCGTTCCGGATTCGGTCTCTTTCCGGGCCAGCAGATACAGGACCCAGATACCGAACAGCAGCAGTGCCAGATCTGCGGCAAACCAGAACCGGGCCGGCAGGTAGCGCGAGAGATCCAGCGCCCTTTTGAGGCTCAGCCCGGTGCCGGCCCCGGCGCCTCTCCCGGCGGATACCTCCACCGGCAGCCCCTCCTGTGACCACTCCGTAAAACCGCCCTTATAAACATACAGCCACCTGTAGCCGAGATCGCTCAAAGATTGAGCCAGAAACCGGCTGTCCTCGCAATCCGCGCCGACACAATAGATCAGCAGCGGAGTAGCCGGGGGGAAAGCCCGCAATACCGGGGGCAAAAATTTTTCGAGTTCGTAAACGTAGCAGTTCAGGGCTCCGGCGATATGCCCCCTGGCGAAATCCTCAGGCGAACGGGCATCCAGCACCCCGCCCCGGCCTCTCTGAAAAAGTACGCGGGCGGCTTCCAGACCGACCAGATGTATACCAGCGCTGTCCGGCAGGGCCTCCCGGGATTCGACTGCCCTGGAGGAAACTTCGGCGGAATAGAACGGAATACCTCCCGCCAGATTGAACAACAAGCCTGTCACTCCCGCCAGAGCGACAAGCGCCAGGCTTTTCGGCAAATTTTCCCGGATCTTGAACATTCTATTCCTGTTGCGGCATTTAACGATTTTAAACGCTGCATTATAGTAAGACCGGGAAGATTATTCAAGGGTAGTAAGATACAGTTGATAGCCCGAACGATGACTCATCGAACATGGTCCAGCCGCTCGATCCCCGGAAGCACAGGCTTTCGTCGGGCGCCATAGACCGAGGCCCGGCAACCGTCTGAAATATCAGGCAGCCTGCCGGGCCATCCTGAAGCTTATGGGTCAGGCAAACATCCGGAAGTTTCAAAGCTGAAATGTCAGGCAGCGCCCTGGCCTCCGGGGCGGCCTCCCCTGCCTCCGCCGCCATCACCGCCGCGTCCGCCTCTTTCGGGCCGGTTGGCCCGCCATTCTTTCATCTTTTCCTTCTGGTCGCCTTTGAGCAATGCCTCGACTTTGGCCAGGTAGTCCTCGTTGATCTTGCGCATCTGGGTCCGCGCCTCCTCGCGGCTCAGGCTGCCGCCGCGCGTGGCTTCGAATATCTTTTGCACTTCAACCCGTTCCTTGTCTAGCAGCTTATGCGCCTCGTGTTTCTGGTTCTCGTCCAGAGCCAGCACCTCGCACATCTTTTCAAAACGCTCCTCGGTCCGTTTCTGCATTTCCTCCCGGCTGGGTTGCCGGCCCTGCTCCTGGGCCCGCAGCAGGGTCATTCCCGTTCCGAGGGTAAGCGACAGGATCATGGAAACATTCAGGAGCAGGCGCGGCCTCCTAAGCAAACCGGTCATCATCGTCTCCCGTGATAATACAGTGTATGAACAGAGTACCAGGTGCGAAAGTCATGCTCTGCCTGGCACGAAAGTGCAGCGGCTATTCAGTCACTTTTTCTTACCCGTGCTGTCTTTGGGAGTTCCTGTTCCGGGAAAGTAAAAGTCCGACATCGGGTATCCCTTTTCTTTAAGCTCCAGCTTCATCTTTTCCAGGTTCTGCCGCACTTTATCCATGTCCTGGCGGAAGGCTTTGCGGTCGAAATTGTAATCTCCCATATGCGGCATGCTCCGCACGCGGGCCACGGTTTCCCAGATATCCTTTTCCACCCGGTTGAGGGAAAGGACAAGCTTGGCCTGCTGCTCGAGAGTCAGAAACTGGGCCACCTGGTCCAGCGCGGTCTTTCTCTCGTCCCAGCTCTGATGGCCGTTGTCCTTGATCTGGTCCATCAGCCCTTTAAGCGCGGTTTCCGCGGGTTTTTCCTTATTAAGCTCATCCTGCAGGCCCTTTAGCAGGGCGCGGCGCGATTTGGCGATTTCCTTTTCCCGCTGCTGCATCTTGCGCATCAGGGGGAAAAATTTATCGACTTGCGAATCGCTCAAATTGACATCGTTCATGATCCGCCAGAGCCGGAACAGCGCTATTCTTTCCTCGTGCTCCTCGCGGTCTCCGGGGTTGCGGTCCGGCTTCATGATATCGACTTTCTCATCCTCCGCCAGAGCCAGGAATACCGGAAAATCTTCCGGATTGTCCTCGAAAAATTCGAGGTCCGGCAATGCCGGAAGCGGCGGGAGCTTCAGGTCGAATTGCATCTGATGCGCGGGGGCTGGTTCAGGCGCCGCGGACGATACTCCGCTTTCGCAGAACAGCGGGACCGCCGCACCCAGGCAAAGGAAGACGAACAGTTTCATAACTCGTTGTACTGCGTACATTTTTCCCTCCGGAATTTGTTGATAAAATACACTTACGGTGATTTCGGCGGCAACTCAATTGCCGGCTAGCGCATAGCCCACTTCTTCGAGCTGCCTGTCATTCAGGTCGGCCAGACCATCATAAACACTGTTGCCGGGCGGAACGGCCAGCTCCATATCCCCCGCCTCACTGCTTTTCGCATCACTGAGCTCGGTGATCGATTCATAAAGTTCGAGCGCCTGGTTATAACGGTAAACCGTCTCGGCCAGCCGGTAGAGCGAATCCGCCAGCATGGCATTCGTGAGATTTTCCTGCCTGGCCGCGGCCACCGGAGCTGAGCCCACGGGAGTATCACGGAACAGGCCGAGCCTGAATGTCCCGATCAACGCGAGCAGGACCACCGCGGCGGCGGCCAGTATCCCGGGATGCAGGCGGCTCAGGTGGATTTTCTGCCGCAGAGGGACCGTTTTCCGGTAGGTCAGATCGGCGACCGCCTCGAGATTATCCCGCCAGAAAGACTCCGGCGGCTCCGCATCGGCCGCAGCCGGCCTCCCCCGGCCGAGCATCCTGCGCACTCCGCGCAGAGCTTCCAGCTCTTTCCGGCAGGCGTCGCAGCCCAGCAGATGCTCTTCGAGCACCGGGACCATCCGCGGATCAAGCTCACTCTCCAGGAAATCGACCAGCAAAGTACTTTCAACCGGGCATTTCATGGTTCCACCTCAGGGATTGTTCAGGTCCAGCCGCGAGACTGCCGGCTTGAGCCAGCGCTGCATGGTTTTCAGCGCACGATGGTATGTCACTTTAGCACTGCTCAGCGAAATGCCGCAGACCGTGGCGACATCCTTGAACGGCAAATCCTCAAATATCCTCAACAGCACGACCCGGCGTTGTTCCTCCGGCAGGCGGGCGAGCGAGCCGTCGATCATTTCCCGCAAGCGCTCGCGCTCCAAGGGTATGTCCGGGATCTCCTCCGCGGCCGGGAAATCGAGATCGTTCAGCGGCTGCAGGCGCGACCGGCTGCGGAGATAGTTCCGCGCCTGATTGGCGGCTATCGAGTAAAGCCAGACCCGGAAGCGGTCGCCGCCCTTGAGCGAGGAAAGCTTGTCATATGCCCGCACGAATGCGCTCTGCATTACATCCGCCGCATCGTCATGCTCCAGCCCCATCCCGCGGAGAAAACGGTAGATCTGGCGCTGATAGCGCTCGACCAGAATCCTGAATTTTTCCCGCTCGCCTCGCAGGACCTGCTCAACAACCATTTCGTCAGGGTGCATTTTCTTGTTTTCTGGTTTTTTTGAGACTGATGTTTCAATAATGAGACAAAACGGGTGGACACCGGGTTACACTTTTTTCGCCGGCCCGGGATGAACCTCAAAAATTACTTTGCTTGATCCTCCGCCGATTTCCGGCCCTCCTCATTTTCAGGCGGCTTGTCTTCCGCCGGCTCTTCCGGGGGCAAAGCTGCCTCGAGGAGCGGCCAGTCATATTGGATCGCCTCCCGGCTGCGCATCTCCGCCAGCCGCTTTTTAAACCTCACTCGCCTGGAAATGTAAACCGCGATAAACAGACCCGCGGCGAGAATCCAGATCAAAGTCACGCTGGTCGCCAGCTTAAGCCAGCCGTAGCGCACCTCGGCCCATTGCCGCCAGCCAACCTCGAACTGGGCCAGGGTCAAGCCGAGGCTCAGCCTGAGTCCGCGGTCCAGGTCGCCCTGCTCGCGCCAGCGCTTGAAGAGCAGCTCCAGTTGCTCCTTCTCCCATCTGAGGAAGATATACTCGACAACCGTATAACTCTCGAGATAGGCCAGGTGCGCGGCGGCCTCGCTTACCGGAAAGGAGGCGTTCAAAGCCGAAAGCGGCCTGACCTTGCCCAGCAGGATAGCGACAGAGAACTCAAAAAAGTTCTCGGTATCCCACATCCGGCTGCAGTACAGGGCGTAACCCTCCTGAAACCAGCGCGGGATCTCGGCCGGCCTCAACTGCTGGTCCAGGAAGACATGGCTGATCTCGTGCAGCAGGATTTCTTCCGGGTCTCCCTGCAGTACCGGCAGGAGCCGCGGAGAGCGGACAATCACCAAGTCGCGCTCCGGCAGGGCGCAGGCCAGTCCCCATTCGGGCAGGAGGCCGCCGCTGAGCCGCCGGAACTCGGCCTCCGTGGGCGCGATAATGATTTCGAGCCCGGCCAGAGGAATCCCGCGCTGCCATTCCGGCCGTGGAATGAAACCGGCGGCCAGGCTCAGGTACTGCCGGGCTATTTTGCTGTCCGGCGCCTGATATTCAACGCTGATGCGGCCGGAGGACAATCTGGCATAGACGCTGTCCACCCCGGCCGCCTCGAGCGGCCCGGCCAGCCCGCAAAAAAACACGGACAGCAGGCCGATAACTTTCGGCACATTCCATTTAGCGATGAAAATCATTGACAAAGCATTGGAAAATATTATTTTTAGCCTTCACCACAGAGGGAAACTTTTATACCGGCCTGAATGGCTCTATTTGATTTATTTGGAGGAATGCCAGTGGCTATCGTTAAAAGCGCGATTAAACGTCACAAGACCAGTCTGATCCGCAACCAGCGCAACCGTAAGCGCCGCAGTACCATGCGTACCCAGATAAAAAATCTGCGCAAGCTGACCGATTATGAAAGCGCGTCCAAGCTCCTGCCTGAAGTCATTTCCGACATCGATAAGTCAGCCAAGGCGAGGCTTATCCATAAAGGCACCGCGGACCGCCTCAAATCCCGTCTGAGCCAATTCGTGGAAAGATTGCGCGCCGGAGCCAAAGCTTAAACCGCCGCAAAAGTTCGCCGGTCAATAATTCGAGGGGCTGCCCCAAATGGGACGGCCCCTTTGCATTGCCGCCCGGTTATTTCAGGTTTCGGCCTGCCGCCGTTATCCGTGAACGGGCTGCCGGTTAAACAATGGATTTTAGAATCTGCATGGCCAGCCTGGCGTCCTTGTAATCGACCATAATCATCAGCTCGGTCAGCCGCTTCCTGTCCGTCTCCCCTGGTTCAGCCCCCTGCGGGTATTTCCCCAGCAGGCTGATCGCTTCATGGTAATAATTGCGATCCATGTCCAGCTTCTGGCCGGCCGTTTCCGCCTCGACTGAGAAAGTTTCCAGGTAGCGGTCGAGCTCCTTGACCAGTTTCTGCATGTCCGCTTTGCCGCTTTTCAGAGTGCGGGTGCGCTCGATCCAGCGGTTGATCGGCAGGCTCTTGCGGAAATCGAGCCACAGGTGCTCCTTTTTTGCCTCCAGCGCCCTGCCTGTGCAGGCTTTACGCAGCTCATCCTCGTAAATCATCCGCAGCGCCTGGCCGGAAGCTTCCTCGGCGCTCTCCCGGATGGTCTTTTCCAGCTCGCGCGGCGGGACAGGCTCCCCGCCTCGCCCCTGGCCCCGTTTTTCCGTTGCTGTCACCTCCCGGCTCCTTTCTTTATTTTTTCCGGTTCGGGATGGACTCTAGCGTTCAGCCCCTCAGGGATAAAATCCAGTTTTCGGGTATCCGGATCGCTGTCCCGGAGAATGACCCGTACAGCCTGCCCAAGCCTGAAAATTGTCCCGCGGTTGTCGCCGATCAGCCGGGCCTGTTCCTCATCGATCCTGTAGTAATCATCCTGGAGGCGGCTGACCGGAATAAAGCCCTCGACCAGGACATTCTTCAGGCGGATCGCGAAACCATGCGGCTTGACCGAGGTGATCACCGCATCGAAAATCTCGCCGATATGCCGCTTCATCAGCCTGGCCTGCATCAGGTTGTCGGACTCCCGCGAGGCCTCGTCGATCAGCAGCTCGCGCCGGCTGCAATAAGCGCAGGCCTCAGCCAGGCTGTCCTCCAGGGTCTCTACCGAGCTTTCCCCGGACCGCTCGCTGCCTAAGGTCCGGATCAGCAGCCGGTGGACCAGCAGGTCCGGGTAGCGTCTGATCGGCGAGGTAAAATGGGTATAGCAGTCGCTCGCCAGCCCGAAATGGCCGATATTTTCCACGCTGTAAATGGCTCTTTTCAGGCTCTGGACTACTATCAGCGAGACAATGTCTCCAAACCCGAGGCTCTCCGCGCGCTGTATCAGCCTGGAAAATGTCAGCGGACTCAGCGGGTCCTCCCCGGGCTCGATATTCAGTCCGGGGTCGAGCGCCCGCAACTGGTAATTCAACACGTTGACCGCCTCCGGGTCCGGCGGCTCATGGATCCGGAACACTCCGGGCAGGCGGCTGCGGGAGAGCCTCGAGGCCACCAGCTCATTGGCCGAGATCATGAACTCCTCCACCAGACGGTGGCTGGCCAGACGCGGCTTGTGGACGATCTCCACCGGATCGCCGGCGGAATTGCGGACCACCAGGGGTTCCGGCAGGTCGAAATCAATCTGGCCCCGCCGGCTGCGCTGAAGTTTCCTTTTTTCGCTGAGCACAGCCAGAAGCCTCAGCGCTTCGATGACTGCCCGGGGGACGCTCTCCCCGGCTCCCGGCTCTCCATCGATTACCCGCTGCGCCCGGCTGTAATCAAAGCGGTGGCTGCTGCGGATGACCGAACGCACGAAACGGCTTCTTTGCAGCTCGCCCTCCCGGTCCAGGCGCAGGCAGACCGAGAGGGCCAGGCGGTCCCGGCCGGGAAGCAGCGAACAGACGCCCGAAGAAAGAGCTTCCGGGAGCATCGGCAGGTAGGTCTCGTTTAAATATACGCTCGTCGCCCTCTCGCGTGCCTCTTTGTCGAGCGCGCCGCCCTCGCGCACGAAATAGCTGACATCGGCGATATGCACGCCCACCTCGACCTCGCCCTCCGGGAGAGCGCGCACGCTCAGCGCATCATCGAAATCCTGCGCATCCGGCGGGTCGATCGTAAACGCGGCGAGCGAGCGGAAATCCTGCCGGCCGTTCAAATCCTCAGCCGAGGGGTCGCGGGCGAGCTCCTCACCCTGCCGGAGCACCAGTGCGGGAAACTTCTCCGGCAGCTCGTATTTCAGGACAATCTCCTCCTCGGGGTTCGCCCCCGGCTCGCCAAGAGTCCGCAATATTTTCGCCAGCGGCTTGCCGCCCGGCGCGCCCCAGTCGAATACTTCGATCAGCACTTTCCTGCCGTTTTTCAGCCGCGCGGCGCCCTTGCCCGGGATCAGAAAGTCGGTGGGCACTTTCTCCTCGAGCGGCTCGACACTGGAAAAACCTTTACGCTTGCGCAAAATCCCGGTAAACCGC
>MFIX01000049.1:7559-7763 GCA_001780825.1 Candidatus Glassbacteria bacterium RIFCSPLOWO2_12_FULL_58_11
CGGCTGATCACCCGCGAGACCTCGCCCTCGGGACTCAGTTTCCGCGACCGCCCCACCACCCGGGCCTCCACCCGGTCGCCATCGAAGCCGCCGCCCAGGTTGGATGAGCGGATGAACAGGTCTTTGCCCCCACTGTCCAGGATGACAAAACCGAAACCTTTCCGGACAATCTGGAGCCGGCCGGTTACTGTATCGCCTCCCTCG
>MFIX01000049.1:7862-7978 GCA_001780825.1 Candidatus Glassbacteria bacterium RIFCSPLOWO2_12_FULL_58_11
CTCAGGCTGTGGTACTCATTTTCATGGATCCCCAGGGCCCGGGCCACCTGTTTCGCCTTGACCGGTCCGGCGTTGTTGTCCACGCAAAACTTTTTCAGGATTTTTCTGCTGAATGC
>MFIX01000049.1:8074-8973 GCA_001780825.1 Candidatus Glassbacteria bacterium RIFCSPLOWO2_12_FULL_58_11
GGGCGGACAATATTACATCATAAACTGGATCAAGTCAGTAGCACGCTTCGACCGAAATCATGGATTTGAATTTAACCCCCGGACAAAGAAATGTCCATCGACTGAACAGCCGGCCGCTTCAGCTGCCGGTTGTCCCAGTGGAGCGGGCGATACCCAGCGCAAGGCCGCCATTCTATTACCCGTAAGCAACTCAACCCTTTGGAGGATATTATGTTAGCCCAGATGAGCCTTTTCCCCCTGGGAAAGGTAAGCGGCATGAGCCAGGATGTGGCTAAAGTAATAGAGCTGATCGAGCAAAGCGGACTACCTTACCAGGTGACCAGCATGGGTACCCTGATCGAGGGGGAATGGGAGGAGGTGATCGAGCTGATCGGCCGCTGCCGGAAAAAGCTGCTGGAGCGGCACGAGAGGATTTATATGGTGCTCAAGGTGGATGACCAGCCGGGAGTGACCGGCAAGCTCACCGGCAAAGTCGATTCAGTCGAGCGGAAGCTCGGCCGGCCGGTCAAGCGCTGAGTCCGGCCGCGAGTGAATTACCCCGCCCACAGGGCGGGGCATCTTGAAAGGCAAGGAGGGGGATTACATCCCCCTTGCCCCTGTTCCGCATTCATCTCCGCCCAGAGGGCGGAGTATTTTGCGGGACTTTCATAAACGCGGGCGATATATGCTCTCTTTGCTCAGGCCAGCGGAAAGCCGACTTTCGCGGCCAGGGCACGGAAATTAGCGCTGAGGATTTTCACCCGCTCCTCATCGGTCAAGTGGTCGTAAACCACCCAGCCGATAATCGGGGCGGGATCACGCATCGGAGTGTCCGTTCCAAAAAGGATTTTGTCCGCTCCCGCCTGGCGGATCAGGAAAGAAAGCATACCGAAAGGCACCGAGGTGTAATTGATTTCCAG
>MFIX01000049.1:9016-9975 GCA_001780825.1 Candidatus Glassbacteria bacterium RIFCSPLOWO2_12_FULL_58_11
GCCACTCGGAAAGAGGCTCCGCTGTGGGCGACCATGAACTGCGCCCGCGGGTAGCGCGGCGCCAGCATCTCCACTTCAGGGGCCGAGACTCCGGCCAGGGGCTCGAAGCCGAAATGGCAGAGGATCGGCAGTCTGAGTTTCTGGGCCAGCTCGAGCATCGGCTTGAACGCGGGATGGCTGATCGCCGTACGCTGGGTGGGCGGATAAGGCTTGAGACCGAAAAAGCGCCGCTTCTCGAAACACTCGGCGACCAGCGTCTCCCAGTCCTCGGGGTAGTTCGGATTTACCACCATCAGGGGTAGGAAGCGGCCGGGGTATTTTTCCAAAGCCTCCCAGGCGGTCAGGTTTCCCGGGAGGACATCTCCGCCGCCCAGGTTCCAGCTAGCCACGACCAGGGAGCGGATCCCCACCCGGTCTATTACGTGAACAATCGAATCGGCATCCTGTTGGCCCAGGGTAAGGCCCAGGTAGCCGTCGAATCCGGCCTCGGCGATATGCCCGTGGCTGTCGTAGACCGGGAGATGGTCCAGGGGCTCGCCGCTGTCCACCGCGCACATGATTTTCGAGCGCCCCGGCTCCTCCGGCAAAGTGGTGGTTTTCGGCTGGCCCAGCAAAGCCTCCAGGTTGGCCGAGGCGATTTTTCTCCGGTCTTCCTCGCTGATTTCCGCATAAGCCAGGGCGGCCCGGGCCGCCCCCGGGCTGACCGCAGGCAGGCCGGTGCCAAAAAGCATCCTCTCCGCGCCCCAGCGTTCGCCGATAAACCGGATCACCTGGAACCCTTGCAGGAGCGAGGTTTCCACCCGCACGTTAGCGCAGCGGTCGAACAGGCCGAACAGCCGTGTATGGTAGTTGAGAAAGGCCCCCACAATGACAATCGGCAGATCGGGATAAGCGACAGCCAATTGCTCGACCGCTCCCAGATCGATGGCGCGCTGCTCGTGTTGCCCCAGTTGCTTGAA
>MFIX01000050.1:0-4362 GCA_001780825.1 Candidatus Glassbacteria bacterium RIFCSPLOWO2_12_FULL_58_11
TCCAAAGCCTGGATTCTCCAAGGCTCGGGGAACCGGATATCGTAACAGATTTCCAGGCCGAATTTTATCCCGCCGGCCTGGTAGGTGCTGATTTCCTTGCCGGGCTGGTAATATGTGGCATCCCCCTCGGTGAGCTGAGCCTTGTCATAACTGGCCCGGATCGTCCCCGTGTCATCGATCAGGTTGACCTCGTTGTAGAGGCCGTCTTCTCCATGACGGCTGGTGCCGGCCAGGACCCAGATACCGGTCTCGCGGGCCGCTTTTCTCACCCGGTCCAGCGCCTTATCCAGCACATCCTGGCCGGGAACCGGCTTATCCTTGAAATGCTCGGGGCCATAGCCCGAAAGCGAGGCCTCGGGGAAAACCAGGAGCCGCACGTGCAGGCTGTCCGCCCGGTGGATGCAGGCCAGGATTTTCTCCAGGTTCTGCTGCACATCGCCGGTCACAAATATCTGCGCACAACCGGCAATGAAAGGGCCGCCGGTGAAATCGGCTGCACTGGCGCTGGAAAGCAGCGCCGCAATCAGGACAAGCGCCGCGGCCAAGCTGTGGGAAGTTCTCTTTCGCATCTATGTCGCCTCCTGTTGATTATTTGCGATTATCGTTTAACAATTATAAACCGCGGAATTCCTCCCGGCAAGCAAAGCCTTCACGGGACGGGAGGATACTGTTGCGCCCGGCCGCCATTTTTTCCTTGATGAAACCGGCCCGTCGTCAGTATTATCCGATTTGGCCTGGCCTATCCTCTCGAATCATCCTGAAAATCTGCAAAGAGGCCCGCTCGATGCTCGAAGAATTAAAAACGGAAGTGCTGGAGGCCAACCTCGAGCTGCACCGCAAAGGGTTGATCATCTATACCTGGGGCAATGTTTCCGGTTTCGACCGGGAGAGTGGACTGGTTGTGATCAAGCCGAGTGGAATCCCTTACGAGCGGTTGAAAGCGGAGGACCTGACAGTGCTGGACCTCGAAGGCCGAAAGCTGGATGGGCGATATTACCCCTCCTCGGACACGCCGACCCACCTGGTGCTCTACCGGGCTTTCCCCGCCGCCCGCGGTATCGCCCACAGCCACTCGCATTACGCCACGGTCTGGGCCCAGGCGAAACGGCCGATCCCGGCTCTCGGCACCACGCATGCGGATTACTTTTACGGCGAGGTCCCGCTCACCCGGGCGCTCACCCCGGAGGAGATCGGCCGGGGCTACGAGGTGGAAACCGGCCGGGTGATCGCCGAGCGCTTCGAAAGCCTCGACCCGGAAAAAATCCCGGCGGTGCTCGTTTACGCGCACGGGCCGTTTACCTGGGGGCAAAGCTCCACCGCCGCGGTCGAGAACATGATAGTGTTGGAGGAGGTGGCCCGAATGGCCTATGATACGCTGCTGCTCAATCCCCTGGCCGGAGCGATGCAGAAAGAGCTGCTGGACAAGCATTACCTGCGCAAGCACGGAGAGAGCCGCTATTACGGCCAGAAGTGATTGTCGCGGGGCCGTGGCCGGTTTGCAAAAATGCATTTCAAATCCTGTAAATCCCTTCTCAAGTGGAGTCAAATATGTCAGCAATCGACAGCCGGGAGCTGCTCAAATGGTGCTCGATTCCGGTGGACCAGTTGGACAGGCACAATCCCCGGGTACCGTTCGAGGTGGTCGAGACCCGGGAGGAAATGGGCCGCAAGATGGCCGGCGAGCTGGTAGAGGAGGTTGCCAAAAACAACACCCTGGGCCGCCCGACCCGGGCGATCATTCCCTGCGGCCCCTCCTGCTGGTATGAGCCGTTCGGGGAAATGGTGAACTCCGGCAAGGTTGCCCTGCGGAAGCTGGTGGTGTTCCACATGGATGAATGCCTCGACTGGCAGGGCAACCTTCTGCCGAAAGGCCACCCTTACAATTTCCGCAGCGCGATGGAGCGCGTCTTCTACGGCCCGATCCGCCCGGAACTGGCGGTGCCGGAGCAAAACTGCTTCTGGCTCACTCCGGCCACTATGGAAACCGTCCGAAAAGAAATCTGGAAAGAACCGATAGACATCACTCTCGGCGGCTGGGGCCAGGATGGGCACATCGCCTACAACCAGGCGCGAAGGGAGCCTTACAGCCAGCCCACTCTGGAGCAGATCCGGGAGTCCTCGATCCGCATCCAGTACAATAACTGGGACACGGTGATTGCCCTGGCCCAGCGCACCCTGGGCGCGGCATACCAGTTCTCTCCGCCGATGTCGGTGACCCTGGGGATCAAGGAGTGCCTTTCTGCAAAAAAAGTGCGGGTGTACAGCGATACCGGGGCCTGGAAACAGACCGCCTTCCGGGTCGCGCTATTCTCTCCTCCGACAGCCGAGTACCCGATGACCCTGCTGCAGACCCACCCGGATGCGCGGGTAACCGCCACCCGGGACACCGCCACGCATGTAATCAGCCTTCACCCGGAGTGGGAGCTTCTCTAAGAGCAGCGTCCAGCGTCCGGCTTGGAAATCAGCGATGGAATCCGAACAGTACAGCGCATTGATCGGCACGGGGGGGATCGGCTCGGGGATTTTTTTCGCCCTCGAAGGCGACCATACCCTGGGCCGCAATGAAAGCCGCGCCGCCATGCTGAGCACGGCCCGCGATTTCTGCAAGCTACATATCATCTGCCATTACGTGGCCGTGCTGCTGCGCTCGGACAGCGCTGACAGCGCCACGTTCCAGACCATCACTGTCGGCCGGGTGGGCGAGGATGAGACCGGGCGGGAGATGCTGGAGCTGATGCGCCGGACCGGGATGGATACCGCCCTCGTTCGCAAGACTCCGGGAGCCGCGACGCTTTTTTCGGTGTGTTTCCAGTACCCGGACTCCGCGGGCGGGAATATCACCACGGCCCGCAGCGCGAGCAGCCGGGTCAGCCCGGCGGACATTCGTGAGGCCGAGCCGCTCTTCCGCAAATACAGCGGCCGCGGTCTGGCCCTGGCCGCGCCCGAGGTGCCTCTGGAAAGCCGTCTCGAGCTGCTGCGCCTGGCCGCCGAGTATGGTTTCCGGCGCTTTTTCGCCTTCAACTCCGCCGAGATCGCCGACCCGCTGGCCCTGGAATGCCTGCGGAACACGGACTGCCTGGCGCTGAACCGCGATGAGGCCGAATCGCTGGTGAAACGGGATTTTTCTGCCGCGCGCAGCGGGGATTTCCTGGCGGCCGTACAGGAAAAGCTCGAAGCCCTAAACCCGGATTTGCAGGTCATGCTCACCATAGGCGCCCTAGGCGCCTATGGTTACGATAAGGGCACCTGGGAGTACACTCCCTGCGCCCTGGTGAATCCGATCAGCACAGCCGGGGCCGGGGATGCCGCCCTGGGCGCGCTGATTGCCGGGACCGCCCGCGGCCTGCCGTTTATCCTGAAAGACCGCGCCAAAAGGCACCGCCTGGCCGAGGCTCCGCTGGAATCCGCGCTCGACCTGGCCGCCCTGGTCGCCTCGTTTTCGGTCCTTTCGCCGGATACGATTAATCTCGAAACCTCTCCGACTGCGCTCCGCGAACACGCTGGAAAACTGGGGTTGACTTTCTCCGAGGCCATCGAAAAAATTCTCCGCTAAGCCGGTGAGGAGCCTGTATAGTGCACCGGGGCATAGCATGCATGCCCCTACAGTAAAACGAGCACACTCATTACTTACGAATAATCTCGGCTGGAATCATATAAAACAAAGGGCTGCCTCTTTTAAGGCAACCCCTGGTTTATAGAACCGCGCTGACCCTTGTCCCATCAATGCCGGCTGTGCAGACCGACCTTATTCCCCTCGGTATCCTTGAACACGGCGAAATAGCCGTGATCTTCGCTGATCAGGGTTTTCGGCACAACGACCTTTCCACCCGCCGGCTCGACCCGTTTCAGCGCGTCGCTTAAATCATCACCGACATAAAAATATACCATTGTTCCCCGGTCGCCGGGCGAATACCCTTCCGCCCTTACTACCGCGCCGCCCGTGGAAGGCGGCTCGGCCGGAAACATCCCCATTTTCGCCGGACCCATCTCCACTACCTGCAATTCATGGCCCAGGACTTTCTTATAAAATTTAACCGCCCGGTCGAAATCAGCGGCAGGTATCTCGAACCAGCTTATTACTTGTTCTGCCATTGCAGACTCCCTTTTTTTGAGTAAAGGTCGGTAAACATACCTTGGAAGTGGGCAGAGTAAATATATACAGAATTGTATAGATTTTACAGGCATGAATCGAAACCTTGAAATCTCTCTAATGCAAAGGGCCGGACACCTAGTCGGAGTCCGGCCCTTCCATTTTCAAAACTGCTTAATTTTTCATCAGTCAGGTCTCACCAGCCGGCCCGCGGGGGGCTGAACGCCCTGAGCGCCACGATCGGGTCGCTGTCCAGGGCGATCTTCCTTTCC
>MFIX01000050.1:4378-15621 GCA_001780825.1 Candidatus Glassbacteria bacterium RIFCSPLOWO2_12_FULL_58_11
GCTGTCCAGGGCGATCTTCCTTTCCGCCTCGGCTTCGCTCTGACGGCCCAGGCCTTCCAGGGCGAGATAACGTTTGTAATGCCGGAGAGACTCCATGTTCCGCCCGGGATCGAAATTTACCCCCTCTTCAATATGTTCATTCTCCGTCTCCCGACGCTCTTCCGCCGCGGCCAGAAGCTGCTCGAACGCCTTCAGCGCTTCATCTTTCCGTCCCAGCTTTTCCAAGGCTTTGCCGCGATAGTACTGGTAAGGGCTGTCGGGTCTCGATTTCTCGGCCGCGACCTGCTCGAAGGTTTGCCGGGCCTCCTTTTTCTTTCCCAGGGCCTCGAGGGCCAGCGCCACCTTGTAACGGTTGCGGGCGTGGCTGGCCCGAGGCTGCTCCGCCACCTCGAGGTTGAACGGGTAGGTCAGCGAAAGCTGGTACAACTCCAGAGCCTTCATGTAATTATTTGCCTTGAATTCCTGGTCGCCCTTTTCGATATTGCTTTCCACCCAATACTGGTGGACATCGTAGCGGCCCTCCCAGGAGCGGAAATGGTGCTCTTTCAGCCATTTCAGCGCATCATCGTAACGGCCGGTTTGCACGTAGAGCGAGACCAGGCGCTTGAGCAGGGGATCGCGGCTGGTAACTGTCTCCATGTTCTTTTCCAGCAGGGCAATCCGCTCCGGGTTTGACATTTTAAGCATCTGGTTGATCCGGTCCAAATCCTCGAGTGCCATTGCGGCGCTGGGGTCTGCGGTCACCGCTTTTTCATAAGCTGCCCTGGCCTTCTGCAGATCGCGCTTGATCATCCAGGATTCACCCAGGTCCCAGTAAGCCACGACATTATTCTGATCGTACTTGACTGATTTCTCCCAGGCAGCGATCGCCTCCTCGGTGCGCGACTTGCTCCGGAGCAGGTTCCCCAGGTAATACAGGGCGCGGCCATCCTCCCCATTCTGCTCGATAGCCCATTCCAGCACCGGGAAACTCTCCAGGCGGTTAGGAAAGCAGTACTGCGGGGATTGTTTGCCGCCTTCAAGACGGTAGCGGGCGGCATCCTCCTCCCGGCCCAGCAGATGCTCGTAATAAGCCAGATAGTAATATACCAGCGGCGAGACCTTCTCGCCTTTCTCGACGAGGATTCCGAGGACCCGCGCCGCATGCTGGTACTGGCCGCAGCGAGCATAGCGGATAGCCAGCTCGATATAGTTCTGGCTGTCTAAACGGGAGAGGGCCAGAGCCTGGTCGTAAACCTTCTGCTTTTCCTCCTCCCGTCCCAGGTTGGCCAGGGAGAAATATTTTTCAGTCAGCGAGAGAAAATCTAGCGGATCCATGGCCTGGATTTTATCGGCCACGGCCAGGGCCTCCACATAGCGGCCCGCCCGGTTGAGGATCAGCGCCTTTACAGCATAGGCCTCTGAATTGTCCCCATTGCCCTGAATACTGCGCTCGATATGCTCCAGCGCCGTGGCATAGCGGCCCTGCGAGGTGCAGAGCTGGGCCAGCTCGAAATGCGCGCCGGCGTAATAGGCCTGATCGTAACTCGAGCGGTTGAAATGCTTCTCGGCTTCGGCCGGCTGACCCAGCCACAGGTGTGCCAATCCCTTGTAATACCGCGCCTGGGCAAAATAAGGCTCGCGCTCCAGTGCCTTGTCAAAGTATTCGAGGGCGTTCTGGAATTGGCCTTCTTTCAGCCTCAGCAGCCCGAGCGACGTATTGCACCGGATATCTCCCGGGTCGCGGCGCAGGGCTTCCTCGTAGTATGTCAGCGCCTTCTCGGTGTCGCGGAATTTCTCAAAATTATCGCCGATCACGAACAGCTCATCATTGGACTTGATTTCCGCAGGTGCGGCCGGCATGGGTGTGGGTGCCGGCAGGGGCGGATTTTTCGGCCGGGGGTGGCTGTAGTTGAGCAGAGTGTCGCCGGCCGCTGACAAGACGGTCATTTGCAGGGAATAGATGTCGGCTCCCTTGGGGGCTTTGGCCTCGGCGATAAAGGGCCTGGCCGGGTCGGTATCCACGCTCTGGTTGAATATTTCGGTCCCGGCGGAGGTCACGATTACCCGGGCGGCCTTGTTGACCCCGGTCGGCGACCAGCCGAAACCGGCTTTGCCTTTTTCGAGATCGAGGTTGAGAGTGCCCTCCAGATTGGCATAATCCCAGACCCCGATATCGCGCACGGGGATCCAGAAATCGCTGTAAACCTTGGTCTCGCCGGGCATTATCCAGTGGTAATCCGGCTGGTTGTCCGAGTAGGCGCCGGCCTGCGGCTCAAAATACGGCAGGTCGCCATCGCTAAGGATCTTTTCCCAGATGCGGCCAGAGAGCGCGGTACCCCAGGTCCAGAGCTTCTTGCCCTGCACGATATTATGGTCGGCCACATGCACCATGCCGGCATGCTCTTCCGGGCTGTAGCCGCCGAAATAGTCGGCATCGCAGTTCCAGGCGAAAAAGCTGCTCGCCGGAGCTATATTCTTCCAGTAACTCAGGTCGACTCCTTCATTGACCGGCCAGTTATAAAACTGGCGCTTATAGTGGCCGGTGGCTATCTCCGTGGGAATGACCGCCTGGTAGTTCTCGGTGGCCCGCACAGCCGCGGTGGCCCACATCTGATAGGACTGCATATAGGGCGTGCTGTTGAACAAACGCACCTTGGTTTCCACCCAGTTGCGGCCCGGGTGGACTGTCGTGCCCACGGCCCAGCGCATTCCGTAAACCTGATCGACTTCCCCGGTCCAGGCGGTTTTCGTGCCGTCCGGGTTTTCCTCGATCCGGTAGTCGGTATCGCGGAACCCGGTTGGACGATGGCCGTGCGGGAAGTTCCACTCGACTCCGCCCGAGATCCAGGCTCCGGCCATGCCGACCAGTCCCGGCTTGATCGTCGTCTGATTGTAAAGGAACTGGTAACCGTTGGTCTTATCCTGGGCCCCGTGGAGCCGGCCGCCGATCTCCGGCAGGACCAGCGCCTTGACATACTCGTTTTCCACGTACAGAGCGCGATAGGTCCGGTCGTACTTGTCTCCGGTCAGCTTTTCGAGCATCGTGTATGGATAAATCCGGTCCCAGTAAGGCATTATTTCCGGTGCGCCGATCCGGTAGGTGGGAAGAACCAGCGGTTCCTCGTAAACCCGTACCTCATCCGCAAAGCCGACCGTGCAGATCGAAAAAACCAGTGAGGCCAGTATAAGTCGCCAGGCTCGCATCAAAAACACCTCCTGAAGGGCACTCGAGTTAATGGTGAAATTCGTTTTTAGGAATTTAATAATCTGTCGTTTATCTCAGCCGCTGTCAATAATATCGCCATGCCGCCAGCAGCGAATTTATCGCGGAATGTATTCCATGGAAATGTCTTTCATCCTCGGATACTCTATACCGGATACTGCGATAGTGTAGCTTTCCCCCGGAGTACTTACCAGGCGGAGGTCCGTGCGCTCCCGGCCTCGCTCCAGCCAACGGTAGATCACCTGCAGAGCGGCCCCCTGAGGGATCGCCCCGGCCTGCACGGAAACTTTATTATTGCCCGGAGCGAGGAAAGGGAGCGAATACATGTTGAGCTGACAGACCGCCTCGGCTTTCAGCTCGTAAAGGCGGACCGAGCCGGCGGCGCTTTTATCGAAGAGTTTGAGCTTGATCTTGAACGCGTAGCGCTCCTCTATCAGGTTGGCTGGAATAGGGAAATTGAAATCGCCGCCGGAGGTCGCAACTCCGAGACAGAGCCAGTTCTCCGTGCGGCCGATATCCAGGTAAACCGCGGCCCAGGAGCCCTCCACCACCTCGGCCCTGCCGCGGATCGACCCGCCCACGAAAACGTACGGCGCCTCGAAATTGAGGTTTGCCTCTCCCAGGCTGTCGCCCGGCGCGCAGCGCAGTATCCCGCCCCGGCCCGCATTGCCCGGCTCCACTATCAACGAGCTGATCGAGTCGGCGGCCTGCATGAAACGCCTGTCGGAAAAATCGTCGCTATAGCTCAACACTCCATTGGCGTAGTAATGGTAAGAGCCGCGGCCGAGGATCACTTTTCGGTAAGGCTCGATAAGCGGGAAATTGAGGCTGTCCAGCCGCTCTCCGCCATTGTCCGGGTGATGGGGCGGCAGGATCGAAGGCGAGGGAGTCTGGATGGTTTTGTTATTCCTGTAGTATTCATAGCTCAGGTTGTACATGCCCGGCAGGTTGTCCCACATCCGGGTAAGCCTGAACCCGGGCCTCAGGTTGAAGGCCATGCTGAAAGTACTGGGTTCATCAGCCTCGGCCGGCTTGTAGTCCGGTATCACTTTAAGCAGGAAATCCAGGCCGTACTTGCGGTAAGTGTACCACTGATCCGTAACCGCCAGCGCTTCCTCGGGGTAGATCGGCTTTCCATCCCAGGGGCAGAACGGCTGGCTGGCCCTGCCCTCGGCCACGGCGCGGCTGAGCAGAGTCGAATCGGCCAGGATGTCTTCGATAGAGGCAATCTCGCGGCGGTCCCGGCGAAAGGCATAGCAGCCCACTATCGCATCCATGAAATGCCAGCGGCCATCCCACTTGACCTCCGCGGTACCGTGGCCCGGCACGCTGATCCCCCGGGCATCCTCGACCTGGCCGCTCTGCTTGAGCACACTGGCGAACATCCAGTTGGTCTGGGTGCAAAGCGCATAGCCATAGACATTGACCATGCGGACGAAATCGAACATGTGCTGCTGGTCGTTGACCGGGAAAGGATACTCATTGCGGTTCGTATAAGGGAACATGGCCCGGCGGAAAAAGCGGAAGACGGCGATGGCTTTGTCCTGCGGCGTTTCCAGGCCACGGGTCAGGTCGGCGATCAGGCTGGGGTAATCGTAGCAGCTGACGCTGCGGTCGGTGACCACCCAGGGGTTGACGATGAGCCCGGCACAGTATCCCGGAGCAGCGAGCAGGACAAGCCACACCTGCAGGGCGCGAAGGCTTTTTTGAATGGACGAAGAGCAAATCATGACCCGGCTTCTCCTGAAGAGTTATTGAACACGGGCGGGAGCGTCAGGGTAAACTCAGCAATCTGAAAATTACCCGGCGCGGCGCGGCAGGTCAAGCCTGAAAGCCGAGTAAAGCGGCGACCACTTATTCCGATCGAGCGTATCCGGACACACAAAGCGTTCTATTTGACAAAGTAACCTCCGTTCTATACTGTTAGTCAACTTCCGAGACAGATTATCATTCCCTCTCGCACGGAGATCCGGCGATGAACACCCTCAAGCGTCTCAACCGGCTGTTGACGGCTGTCCTGTTCTTTCAGCTCGCTCTCATTATCCCGGCCCCGGCCGGCCAGGCCGGCCGGGAAACCCTGGACCGGCTCGCCGCGGCGGGCGGACTGGATAAATACCCGGACGCCAATGCCCTGGTAGTGGAGGACCGCCGGGAAGTGACATTCCAGGCGGATGGAACTTTCCTCGACCGCCGCTACGAGCTGGTCAAGGTGCTGACCGAAACAGGCAAAAACTCTTACGGCGAGGCCGGGTTCGACTATAGCCGCCAGTACGATGCGGTGCGGATCGAGTTCGCCCGGGTTATCAAGCCGGACGGCTCAGCGGTCGAGGTGCCGGCGGAGATGATCAAGGACGTGACCCATCCGGCCCTGGCGCAGATGAATATCTACGACGCCAATGTGCGGATCCAGATGGTCACTTTCCAGAACCTCGAGGTGGGCGATGCCATCGAGTACGCGGTGGTGGACAGTTGTTTCCTGGCCCCCTGCGAGGGTGAGTACGACATCATCGACCTTTTCCAGGGCTCGGACCCGCTCCTGCATAAACGGCTCGAGATCAACGGGCCGGACTCTAAGCCCCTGCACCACCTGGTCAAGGATGGCAAGGTCGATTTCAGCACCGCGAAAAAGAACGGCCGCACTAGCTATGTCTGGGAAACGCACGATGTGCCGCGCATTGTTGCAGAACCGTCAATGCCGAGCTATCTGAGCTTCGCGCCCCGCCTGCTGGCCTCGACGTGGGATTCCTGGAACCAGATGAGCAAGTGGTGGTACGACATGACCCTACAGTACCGCAACCAGAATGATTCGCTGAAAGCAGCTGTGGCCGGGGTCACCAAGGGGATGACCACCGATGAGGAGAAGATCAAGGCGGTTTATCATTTTGTGGCCCAGAAAATCCGCTACATGGGCCTGGGCACCGGCAAGAAAGCCGGGTTCGAGCCCAAGCCGGCCACCGAGACTCTGAGCACGCGCTATGGGGTCTGCCGGGATGTGGCGATCCTGATGTGCTCGATGCTGGATGACCTGGGGATCAAATGCTATCCGGTGCTGACCCGGGCCACCCAGCTGGTAGACACCGAAATCCCGACCATCGGTTTCAACCACGCGATTGTGGCCCTGCCGGATGGCAAGGGCGGCTACCGCTACTCCGACCCTACGGTGGAAAACTTCCCAGAGCTGCTGTTCACAGGCGAGGGGGACGCCTCGATGCTGGTCTGCACACCCGATGGTGAAACAATTCAGACCAGCGCCCACTCTCCCGCGGGCGACAACATGGGCACGATCAGCGCCACCAGCCGGATCGATGAAAGCGGCCGCCTGGTGAGCGAGGCCACGATAAACACTCGCGGGATCTACGACGTGGCTTTCCGCTCCTTTGTCAAAAGGTATCCGCCCCAGGAATTGAATAACATCTGGCAGCAGGTGGTTACCGGAGTGCACCCGGGGGCCCGTCTGCTGGGCTTTTCCACCTCGGACCCCGAGGACCTCTACACCCCGTTCGGACTGCGTTTCAGCTATGAGGTCGAGGACTATGCGATACAGGCAGGCAAATACCTGCTGATCAAGTCCCCGATCTCGACCAATAGCTTCGAGCTGATCTTGCAGAGCTTCCTGTCCGCGGCCGGGCTGCCCGAGCGCCAGTACCCGCTGGACCTGGGAGTCACCCTGGGCTCATCCCAGCAGGAAAACCTGGTGCTGCCCGCCGGCTACAAGGTCAAGTCTCTGCCCGAGACAGTCGATCTCGAATCCGGCGGCCTGTCCTACAAAATGGAATACGGCGCATCCACGCCGACCGAGAGCAAGCGCGGGCTGGATGTGCGCTATGAAAAGAAATTCCTGATCGATTCCAAGGAGCTCGACACGCAAAGCTACCTGGAGCTGAAAAAAATCCTGCGCTCCAGTTCACGCTCGGGCCGCGGCGAGATCATCCTGCAGAAGGATGAGTGAGCGGGCCGGATACCAACCATATTTCTACCAGCTGACAATTGCCACAATTCTGTTTGACCGCAAGAGGTCAAATACGGAGGCGCTGTTCATGAAACGCGCGACTGCGGGATTGTACCAGTCTGTTTTAACTGCCGCACTGCTCCTGACTATCTCCCTGCCCCGCCCCGCTCTGAACGCCCCGTTGGGCGAGCAGGAGACGGCGCGCCTGGTAGCGGATGCGCCGGGTGCCGACGAGTACCCCGATGCCGGAGCGCTGATCCTCTACCAGGAGAAGAACGTTTCTGTAGCCGAGGACAACACACAGGTTTTGGAGGAGCAGCTTCTGGTCAAGATCCTCAAGGACCGCGGCCGCCGGTTCGGCGACCAGAAGCGGATGTTCGACGCGCGCACGGACAGCGTCGAGGTGCTGCGGGCCCGCACCTGGCTCCCCGGCGGCCAGACCGTGCCGGTCGAGGCCAAGGCGATCAATGTGATCACGCCGCCGGAGCTGACCGGAGCGGCAATCTATGCCGATATCAAGCAGAAAGTCATCTCTTTCGGCTCGATAGCCCCGGGAGTGGTGATCGAGCTCGTGACACGCACGATCAGCCGGCCCGATACGAGCGCTCCGCTTAACCTCTATCCCTATTGGGATGTCGAGGTTTTCCGCTCCGATGAACCGATCCTGGAGAAAATCTACGACCTGGAAATCCCGGCGGACTTCCCGGAGCCGCGGCTGTTCACCGGCGGCGGTCTGGAGATAGCGCCGGATTCCGCCGACCAGGAGTCCGAAAGGCCAAAGGCGAAGCATTACCGCTGGGAGGTGCGGGACGAGCCGATGATCCACCGGATACCGTACATGCCCGGGACTCTGGCTTTTGCGCCATTCCTGCTTTATTCGAACGTGGACAGTTGGGAAAAGCTCGGCTCCTGGCTGGGCGCGCAGTTCTACCCCAAGGCGCAGCCCGATGCGGCAATCCGCGCCAAAGTCGCCGAGCTGACCGCCGGCTCCAAGACCCCGGCGGACACCGTACGGGAGATCTACCTGTTTGTCACCACCCAGGTGCGCAATATCAGCCTTCAGCTCGGGCTGGCCGGTTACGCTCCGACCGAGGCGGCCAAGGTATTCCAGAACATGTACGGCCACGAGCTGGACAAGGCGGCCCTGCTCTCGGCCATGCTCACTGCCGCCGGGTTCGAAAACTACCCGGCGTTAAGCCGGGCCGACCAGGTCGATCTGCTCGAGCCTTCCATACCCTCGGCAGCCCAGTTCAGCCGCGTTTCGATTTATGTCCCAGGCCTCTTTACGGACTCCACTTTCGCCAACCCGCTCTACCCGCAGACTGAGCGGCACGGCCTGTGGCTGATGCCGATCGCTCAGTACAACCGTTACGCCTACTATAGCCGCGGGCAGGGAGCCCGCGCGCTGGTGATTCTGCCCTGTGGTGGCACGCTCTGCCGGATTCAGGAATTCCCGCCAGAGAAAAGCCTCTCCTATTCCAATGCCAGTCTGGAGCTGGACGCGGAGGGCAATCTTACTGGCCAATTCAAGACTGTCACCGATGGGCTGTTCGACGCCCAGGCACGGCTTGCGCTGAAAGACCTCACGCCGCGCGAGCTGGAACAGTTCTTCCGGCAGGCGACAAACTCGGTCGGCGAAGGCGCGGAAATGCAGTCCGATTCCCTGAGCGACCTGCGCGATCTGACCGCTCCAGCCTCGGCCGGGCTGTCTTTCAGTGCGCCGGAGGTAGGTGTGGTACAGGGCGAGATGATGATCGTGCGGCTCCCCCAGGCCCCGTTCGAGTTCGCCGGCCTGCCCTATTTCCCGGAGCTGAAGGAGCGGGAATTCGATTTCGTGGCCGATGGGCCTTTCGTGCTGGCGAGCGAGATCAGCCTGGGTCTGCCCGAAGGCTGGACCGTGGCTTACAGCCCGGAAGACCTCAGCCGCAGCTCCCAGTTCGGCAGGTGGAATATCGACTGCAGTATCTCCGGCGGCCGGCTCAATTTCTCCAGGCGGCTGATGCTCACCAGCCGTCAGGTCAAAACTTACGACTACCCGGATTTTAAAAAGTTTTGCGAGAGTTTCACCCTTCCCCGGTATTCGCTGCTGCTGCTGGAGAAAAAGGCCGCGCCTGGCAAATGAAATGACCATCGCCCGGAGTAAATTCTCACTCTTTTATAGAGCGCGAATATTGTCAAAACCGGTTGAAACAGTTATATTATTTTCTTAATATTTATTGCCTGAAGAGAAAACCTGGAACGGAAAATGGACAAGTGGTCAGAAGGGGCAAAATAATTAAATTCTCTGCCGTATTATTCTGTCTCACCCCCTTGAGCGCTCTTTTCATCTCCTGCGGTCAGGCCCCGCCCAGATCGGGAATGGAACTGGCGAATTTCCGGGACTACGAGGCCCAGAAGCGCGACCGCGATGTTTTCGTGATCGACACCGATTACGGCGAAATTGTCATCCTGCCCCTGGCCGAAGCGGCCAAAAACCATGTCCGCAAGTTCACCGATCAGATTAATCTCGGTTTTTACGATGGACTGGCCTTCCACCATATCGAGCCCGGCAAGCTGATCCAGGGCGGCGATGTCAACAGCCGGGATGACGATCCCTCCAATGACGGCAGCGGCGACCCCGGATATTTTCTCGATCCCGAAATCAAACTCCCCAATCTCAGAGGCAGTGTTGGCCTGGCCCATCCTCCGGGCGAAACGACTAAAGGCAACAGCCAGTTTTACATCTTGCTGGCAGACGAGCCGAACCTCAACGGCCGATATACGGTTTTCGGCACGGTGGTGCAGGGTCTGGATGTGGTCGATAAAATATCAAGACTTCCGGCCGGTGAACATGGGCAGCCTTTGAAAAAAGTGGTGATGAAACGCGTTTATATCGAGAAGCGCTTTGTCTGACCGCGAGTGGACTCTCCGGCGGCGGATCGGATTTTTACCGGGAAGAGCGTGCAATCCCGTCCTTGTGATGAAAGGGAAACCTAATGCGCAGCTATAATAAATCGATCGTTAACTTAATCCTCTCCCTGGCCCTTCTCGCCGCCTGCCCGGCGCTCGCGGCCGCTGAGGAACAAAAGCCCATCCAGCCGCCGGCGGCCAAGGTGCGCCAGCCTAAAGAGCCCGGGATCGAGCCGCTGAAAGAGACTGACGACGTGGCGGTTATAGCCACTAATTTCGGCTCGATTGTCATCCGATTCTTTCCCGAGATCGCTCCGAACCATGTGAAGAATTTCATCGCGCTGGCCCAGAGCAAGTTCTACGACGGCACCACGTTCCACCGGGTGATCCCGGGGTTCATGATTCAGGGCGGCAGCCCGAACAGCAAGGATGACGACCCGGCAAACGATGGGATCGGCCGGGGACCGCGCATGATTGACGCCGAGTTCAGCAGGGTGAATCATGTCCGGGGGATTGTCTCCGCGGCTCGCGGCGGAGACCCCAACAGTGCCTCCTGCCAGTTCTTTATCATGGTCGCCGCAGCCCCGCACCTGGACGGCCAGTACAGCGCTTTCGGCGAGGTGGTCAAGGGCCTGGAAGTGGCGGACAAGATTGTCGCCCTGCCGCGCGACAAGGGGGACAACCCCGGAAAAGCCTCCCTGGTCAAGAGCGTCACGATCCAGAAGGCCGGCGAAGTACTGAAATTCCCCCTGAACTGAGACTTTTTCGAACTAAACCGCACGGCCGGCCGATTCTTCCCGAGCGCCCGGCCGTTCGCTCATTGCAGGGTTTGCCTGAGGGGCGTAATCTCTTCTGTCACTTGGAATATCCAGAATATTTGCTTGTTGTTTTTTTGTAGGAGCACTCCGATTTTATCGGGGCTGTGCCCCTGCAGGCCAACCGGGAGGACGCAGTAATCCACCCTTGGCTGGTGGCGCCGTTGACCTGTTGCGATCAAGCCGCATTTGCTGCCGACCAGCGGCAGCCTAACCCTTAACTGTGTTAGACGCTAGAAAAAATGGCAATCGAAAACCGAGAGCGGATAGTAACCCGATTCATCGAAGATGAGATGAAAGATTCTTTCATCAACTATTCGATGTCGGTCATCATGAGCCGGGCCCTGCCCGATGTTCGGGACGGGCTCAAGCCGGTCCACCGCCG
>MFIX01000050.1:15635-17372 GCA_001780825.1 Candidatus Glassbacteria bacterium RIFCSPLOWO2_12_FULL_58_11
TGCACGAGCAGGGCCTGCTGCCCAACCGGCCGTTCAAGAAGAGCGCCACTGTTGTGGGCGATGTCCTGGGCAAGTACCACCCGCATGGGGATACGGCGGTCTATGATGCCCTGGTGCGGATGGTGCAGGATTTCAGCCTGCGCTACCCGCTGATCAACGGGCAGGGCAATTTCGGCTCGATAGACGGCGACCCGGCCGCCGCATACCGTTATACCGAGGCCCGCCTGCACAACATCTCGGTCGACATGCTCAGCGACATCGAGAAAGAGACGGTCGAATTCCAGCCCAATTTCGACGACCGGCTCAGCGAGCCCACGGTCCTGCCGGCCCGGGTTCCGAATTTGCTGGTCAACGGCTCCAGCGGCATCGCTGTCGGCATGGCGACCAACATCCCGCCGCATAACCTGGGCGAAGTAGTCGATGCCTGCGTGGCGATGATCGACAACCCCGAGATTACGATCGAAGAGCTGATGCAGTTTATCCCCGGTCCGGATTTCCCCACCGGCGGCTTTATTTTCGGCCGCGAGGGCATCCGGGAGGCTTACCATACCGGCCGGGGCCGGCTGCGCGTGCGCGCCCGCGCCTACACCGAGACCAAGAACAATGGCCGTGAAGCGATCATTATCACCGAAATACCTTTCATGGTCAACAAGACCAAGCTGCTGGAGGACATGGCCGGGCTGGTCCGTGATAAAAAGGTCGAGGGCGTGTCCGAAATCCGGGATGAATCCGACCGGGATGGGATGCGGATCGTGGTGGACCTTAAGCGCGATGCGTCCAGCGAGGTGATCCTGAACCAGTTCTATGCCCATACCCAGCTTCAGACCACTTTCGGCACGATCTCGCTGGCTATCGTGGACAATGTCCCCCGGGTGCTGAACCTCGGTGAGCTGATCCGGCATTTCATCGACCACCGTCACAATGTCGTGACTCGCCGGACGAGGTTCGAGCTGCGCAAGGCGGAAGAACGGGCGCACATCCTCGAAGGGCTTAAGATCGCCATCGACAACCTGGACGAGGTGATCAACATCATCCGCTCCAGCCGGACCACCGAAATCGCCCGGACCAGCCTGATGAGCCGTTTCGGCCTGTCCGAAATCCAGGCCCAGGCTATCCTCGACTTGAGACTGGCCCGGCTGACCGGACTGGAGAGGGAAAAACTCGACCAGGAATATGAAGAGCTGATCAAGACAATCGCCCGGCTGAAAAGCATCCTGGAAAGCCGCGACCTCCGGATGCAGTTGATCAAGGAGGAACTGCTGGAGGTCCGCGCCAAGTATGCCGACCCCCGCCGCACTGAGATCCTCGAGGATGTCGGGGAATTCAATATCGAGGACCTGATCGCAGTCGAGGAGATGGTGATTACGATCAGCCACCTGGGCTATATCAAGCGCCTGCCGGTCTCCACTTATCGCCGCCAGGCGCGCGGCGGCCGGGGCAAGAGCGGCCAGACTACCCGCGAAACGGATTTCCTCGAGCACCTGTTTATCGCCTCGACGCACGATTACATCCTCTTTTTCACCGCCCGGGGCCAGCTTCACTGGCTGAAGGTTTACGAGATACCGCAAGCCGGCCGGACCGCCCAGGGCAAGGCGATTGTCAATCTGATCCAGATCGACAAAGAGGACCGGGTGGCGGCCATGCTTCCGGTCCGCACCTTCGACGATAAGCACTTCGTGACTATCGCCACCCGCAAGGGAACGATCAAGAAAACGAGTCTGTCGGCGTTCAGCAATC
>MFIX01000050.1:17456-19270 GCA_001780825.1 Candidatus Glassbacteria bacterium RIFCSPLOWO2_12_FULL_58_11
TCATCCTCGCCACCCGTCACGGCCAGTCGATCCGTTTCCCGGAGGAGAAAGTCCGCGCAATGGGCCGCGTCGCCTATGGTGTCCGGGGCATCCGCCTCTCCAGCGGAGACTACGTGATCGGGATGGTGACTACCAACCGCGAGGCCACTCTGCTGGTAGTGAGCGAAAAAGGCCTGGGCAAGCGCTCGGCGGTTTCGGATTACCGGGTCACCAACCGCGGCGGCAAGGGGATTATCACCCTGCGCTGCACACCCAAGACCGGCGAGCTGGTCTCGATCAAAGATGTGGTGGATGAGGATGAGATAATCCTGATCACCCAGCAGGGCCTGATTATCCGGATCCCGCTCAGCTCGGTCAAGGTGATCGGCCGCAACACCAGTGGAGTCAAGCTGATCAACCTCAACGAGGGCGACCGGCTGGTCGATGTGGCGCGGATCGTACCCGGCGAGGACAGCGACCAGGAGGACGAGTTTGTGGATGAGGGCAATGGCGCAGAAGAAGGAGCTGAATTGGAAGAAACTTAGCCTTTCGTGCCCTGGCAGTCAGCCTAAAGCATACAGTTGCTGAAAAAAGGGAATCTTATGATTCCCTTTTTTATTGGAAGAAGAGGCTCGAGATAAATTTTCGCTCCGCCGTTAGCACTTGACAAGCGCGCAAAAAAGATTGACCTTTGTATCCAGATTCTAAAGGCCACACACCTGCGGATTAGTGGAAGGAAAACTGCAAATGTACCCTGAGCTTGAAGGGAAAAGCGCGCTGGTCACCGGGGCCTCGCGGGGTTTCGGCAGAGCCATCGCCCTGCGCCTGGCGCGCGAGGGAGCCAATGTGGTGGTGAACTACCGCCGCAGCAAGACCGAGGCGAACCAGGTGGTTGCGGAAATCGCCGCGCTCGGTAACGGCGTGAAGGCGGTGGCCCTGCGCGGCGACGTGGGCAGCGAGGAAAGCCTGCACCGGCTGTTCACCAACATTTCCGCGGAGTTCCCCAGCCTGGAGGTGGTAGTCGCCAATGCCGCATTCGGTGTGCCGGGCAGCCTGATGAGCACGACCGTGCATCATTTCGAGGTCACCATGACCAGCTCGGCCCGCTCCCTGATGCACCTGGCCCAGCATGCCGTGCCGCTGATGAAAGACGGCTGGGGCCGGATTGTCAGCATCACCAGCGAGGGCGGCCAGAAAGTGCTGCCGGGCTATGGCGTGGTCGGGCCGGCCAAGGCCGCGCTCGAATCGATAACCCGCTACCTGGCGGTCGAGCTGGCGCCGAAAGGAATCGTGGTCAACGGGGTGATGGCGGGCCCGTGTTTCACTCGCAGCCTGGCCGCGATCCCGGGCGCCCGGGAGCTGCTGGAGGAGACAATCTGCCGGGCCCCCATGCAGCGGCTGATCACCGAGGAGGATGTGGCCGACACGGTGGCTTTCCTCTGCTCGAACCAGGCCAAGATGATCGTCGGGCAATTCATTTTCGTGGACGGCGGCTGCAGCATTACCAAGTAGCCCGGATGGCCGCGGATGAAAATCCTCTATATCTTTCCCCACCCGGATGATGAATCCTTCGGACCCGCGGCGGCGATCTCCAGGCAGAGGCGCGAGGGGCACGAGGTTTATCTGCTGACTCTCACTCGGGGCGGCGCCACCAGCCTGCGCCACAAGCACGGCTACAGTGTGGAAAAGATGGGCGAAGTGCGGCTGGCCGAGATGAAGCAGATGGCGAAAGTCTTAGGCTTAAGCGGCTTGACAGTGCTGGATTTGCCGGACAGCGGGCTTAAAGGGCTGGACCCGCGGGAAATCGAGCGGGTGCTGGGCTAGCAGATAGTCAA
>MFIX01000051.1 GCA_001780825.1 Candidatus Glassbacteria bacterium RIFCSPLOWO2_12_FULL_58_11
AGCAGACCTTTGATCTTGACGCCCGGATCGAGGTCCGGGGCCGCGAGCCGGTGGTGATCCAAAACATGTACGCCGGCAGCCAGGGCTCCGGGATGGTCACCCGGGATTTGCAGACGATTCTTCAATACCTGTACAGCAATTTTTACGGCCCGGCTGACATCGGCGACATGCGCTTGAACCTGGAAGTGAAAGATGGGTTTCCGAACGCCCTGATCCGGGAGGTTTACCTCGACCGGAGCAGCGTCTACCCCGGAGATACTCTTCAGATAGATGTCCTGCTCGATCCGTTCAACGGGCCCCGATTCAAAGTGCCTTTCAAGGTGGTAATCCCGCAGGATGAGACCGAAAACAATCTGTTTATCCTGGTCGGCGGCGCAGAGCCGATTACCCGGACCGAGTTCCAGCTCTCGCCGGGAAGGTTCATGTACACCAGCCTCGATCACCTGATCCGCCTGATCAACGAGACCCGGAAAAATAATTGCCTCTATGTCAAGGTATTCCGGATGGACAAGGGACTCATTCTCGGAGGCCATGAAATGCCCGGCCTGCCCTCCTCGACCTGGGCCATGCTCAGCTCCGAGAAATCCGCCGGGGCGACCCTGCCGCTCAACGACCTGTCGCTGGCCGAGTTCGAAAAACCGACCGGCTATATTATCAGCGGATTCAAAGTGCTCCCGGTGGAGCTGAAAGAAAGGGAATGAGCATTCTCCCAACCATTAGTATTGGCTTATTACGGTTTTGCAAAAAGTCCATTTTCAGATGGCAAAGTCAAAAGCCCCAGGTATGAGGCGTGCAGAGATCGTGGAATGAGGCGCACACAATGACCGGCCGCGGTGAGGAGCTTTGCCGCACGACGAGGTAGCTGGAGCTTTGACGAGGTTCTCAATTATAAACGCAGCAAACCTGACAGATGGAGGCAAGTTTGCTTAAATCCGCCGCTTCGTGGTCCATCCTGATACTATTTGGCCTGGCCGGCTCGGTCCGGGCGGACGGCACTAAGTTCTGGACCAGCCAATCGAGAAGCGATTTCATGAGCGGGAAATCCGAGGGAGTGTCAATCCTGGCCGAGGACGCTCTGGTCCTGGCGCCCGAGGTAAAAATGCTTTGCGATACCGGAGAGCCTTTTATCTGGTGCATGATCACAGATGGCAAAGGCACGCTCTATGCCGCGACCGGCCATGACGGGCATGTGTTGCGTATCGGCGCGAAAGGCGACACCTCGATTGTCTATGACGCGCTGGAGCCTGAAGCTACAGCCCTGGCGCTGAAAGAGGACGGGAGCCTGTATGTGGGGACCTCTCCGGAGGGACGGGTCTACCGCCTGAAAGGCGGCGCCGGCGAGGCCGGGAATTTTTTTGATCCCGAAGAAAAATACATCTGGTCCATGCTGCCTGCCCCCGATGGCGGTCTCTATGTGTCGGTCGGCTCGCCGGGAAAAGTTTACAAGGTAAATGACAAGGGCGAGGGACGGCTCGTGCTCGATTCCCAGGAACAGCATATAATCTCGCTGGCCCTGGACCGCGAGGGAAACCTGCTGGCCGGCTCCAGCGGCAGCGCCCTGCTCTATCAGGTGGATAAAAGCGGTACGGTATCGATCCTGTACGACAGCCCGTTGAAAGACCTCCGCGCGATCCTCGTCGATAAGGAAAATAATCTGTTCGCCGGCGCCTTCGAATTGCAGTCTCCCGGCGACCAGGCCAAACAGATGATGGTGCAGCAGGGAGGACAGTCCCCAGCGCAAAACCAGGCCGGCGAGGATTCCTCTTCCGGGGAGGAAAGCCCCCGGCAGGGCAGGCAGGATTTCATCCTGCGGCCCAGACCGGGGGGGAGAGGCCCGTCGGCCAACAGCGAAATATATTTCTTCGACCGCGACCGTTTTGTCACGCGAATCTGGCGCGAGACCGGCGAGGCTGTCATGTCTCTGGGACTTAATTCCGATGACCGGGCGCTCTTTGTCTCCAGGAAAGAAGACAACAATCTTTTCGCCATCGACAGGCTCGGCGAGGTCGCCCTGCTCAACTCTTTCCAGGAGATCGAGGTCACCGGTTTCCTGCGCGATTCCGGCCGCACGCTGATCTGCACCGGCAATCCCGGAAAGATTTACGAAATCGGCACCCATTACCGTCACAGCGGGACTTTCACCGCTAAAGTGCTCAATGCCGGAATCCCCTCGGCCTGGGGCAGGCTCGAATGGGAGGGCGAAACACCCGCGAACACCCGGGTATTCTTCCAGACCCGCTCAGGCAATACCGATTATCCCGATACAACCTGGAGTCCCTGGTCACAGGCTCTGCGGGGGCTGCCGGAGGAGAAAATAAGCTCACCCGCCAGAAAAAATCTGCAATGGAAAGCCACCCTGGAAAGTGACGATGTCAGTATTACTCCCAGCCTGGCCAAAATCACTGTCTCTTACCTGAGCCGCAACCGGCCGCCCATGATCAGCCCGATCCGGCTAATGCCTCAGGGCTTGTACATCAGAAAGCCACCTTTGCCTCCGGATGACAGCGATAAAGGGCAGAAGTATCCCTATGAAGTGGCCGAGCTGATGAATAATAAAAAGCCGGGAGCCACGGACAATCCTTTCCAGGGGAAAAAAGAATATCAAAGGAACCTCAGGATGGTGGGCTGGAACGCTAACGACGCCAATGGGGATGAGCTGCTTTATAATATCCACTATCGGGGCATCGCTGAAAAAACCTGGCGGCTGCTGGCCCTCGGCATCGATGAAAACTCGTACATCCTGGACACCGAAAATATGGCGGATGGGAAATACGTTCTCAAAGTGACCGCTTATGATTCGCTGGATAACGCGGGCGAACGCGCCATGTTCACCGAGCGGATCAGCCCGGAATTCGTGGTCGACAACACTCCGCCGGCGGTCCGCGGCCTGCGCCTGGACAAGCTGAACGGCGGAAAAGGCTTCGAGGTCACTTTCGAGACCCAGGATGAGACGAGCAATATTGACCGGGTAGAATATGCGCTGGATTCCGGGGATTGGATGCCGATCGATCCTGAGGACCGGATAACGGACAGTCGGGAAGAAAAATACCGGATCAGCCTGCCTGGCATTTCAGCCGGCGAGCATACGGTTTCGGTGCAGGTCTATGATGATGTTTTTAACACGGTTATTGTGCGGCGCTCGGTGACCTTGCCCTGATACCGGACGGATGGCTTGTCGTGGCTTGGATAACCCGCTTCTCATTTCAAGGAAGCGGGTTTTTTTATGCACTGGTCAAAATTAGTTGGCCGCGGGTGATTGCGCGGTCCTGGCTTTAGCTAAAAGAGCTTGACCAGACTGACTCCCCGGTAGTAATGCTTGAGAATACCGGTATAGGCCTCCCCGTCATCCGCCCTGGCCCTGGCGCTGGTCTGGCACAGACCCAGCCCGTGGCCGTAACCTTTCCCGCTGGCGACAATCACAGTCCCTCCGGCATTATTCTCCACGGTCAGGTCGAACAGGGTGCTCGGCAGGAGGCTCCCCTCTGGCTGACGGAGCACGCTGCGGATCTGATCGCCTTTGATCTGCAGGACCCTTTTCTCCGTGGTCACTTTCAGCAGGACGCTCCGGCCGGAGGGACCCTTTTCGAGAACCTCGATATCGGTGGGCTCGCCGATATCCTCAGGCGACAGCCCGACCAGGGCCGGCAGCGTGCGCTTGATACCCTCAAGCAGCTCCTGGCGGGTCCAGGTGATAGTCCAGTTGTTCCACTTGGAGGACAGGTCCAGCCGGTCATCCTCCACCGACTTAAGGTACGGATTGCTGTCCGCGAACTGTTTGCCCCACACTTCCTCGGGGTCGGCGGTACGGCCGCCGCTGGTACTGTGGTAAAAGGCGGTGATCACCCGGCTCCGGTAAGTCAGGCATTCGCCCGCGGTCTCCATGACCGCCTGGTCGGAAACCGGATTTTCGCTCTGCACGCCTTTGTAAACCTGATCGCCGGTGTCCGCGGTGAGGTCAAAGGCGTACTGCTGGTTGCGTCCCATCAGCGACATGGCGTAACTGCGGGAGGCAACCGCCTGGGCTTTCAGCGCTTCCAGGTAGCGGATATCAAGGCCGCCCATCTCGGCCGGCACCACCGAGCGAAGGTATTGCTCCAGGGGCAGGCTGTTGACCACCATCAGGAGGCCCTCTGTTCCCGGATAAATGTACAGCTCGCCCCGGTAGGACTGCTTGCCGAGCTCGACGAATGCACCCGCGCCGAGGGCTTCGATCTTTACTCCTTGGCGATGAGGCTGGCTCACCCGGCCATCCGGCATGGCCACCCGGATCTCCGCCGCCGGCCCGAAGCGCAAAACATCCCAGTGCCCGCCGGCCGGGACAGCGGCGATTTTATTGCCGCTCTCCGCATCCGAGATCAGCACTCCGCCCGCCCCGCCACCCACATTGACGATCTGCGCGCGGTTCAACAGCCGGACCCGGACCAGCGGAGAACCCTCCGGGCCTGTGCGGATTGGAGGAGCGGTTACGCGGCGGTGGCAGGCCGGAGAGACAGAGATAAGGATCAATAAAATAAGCAAGGGTGAAAGGCGGCTGAGAATGAGCTTAACGATGGAGGGGTTCAGGCTCATAATGGAATCAGGGCTGGCTGGATTTTAGGGCTTCCCGGTTAATTTCCACAGTCCGGTCGATATCTTCCACGGTCATCGCCGCATTGATGAATCCGGCCTCGTACTGGCTGGGGGCGATAAACACTCCCCGCGAAAGCATCTGATGGAAGTAACGGCCGAAAGCGGCGGTATCGGAAGTTTTGGCCGAGGTGAAATCCACCACCGGCCCTTTAGTGAAAAAGAGGGTCAGCAGGCTGCCCGCGCGGTTGGCCGTAAGCTCCAGTTCAAGGGCAGCCAGGTTCCCGCGGATACCTTGCTCCAGGCGGGCGGACAGACTTTCCAGATATTCATAGGGCGGCTCCTGGCTCAGCCGTCGCAGCATGAAAAGTCCGGCGCTCACTCCCACCGGGTTGCCGGACAAGGTCCCGGCCTGGTAAACCGGTCCGAGCGGAGCGAGCTTTTCCATGATCTCGCGCCTCCCGCCGAACGCCCCCACCGGAAAGCCACCGCCGATGATTTTGCCCAGGCAGGTGAGATCGGGAGTGATCCCAAAGCGCTGCTGCGCCCCGCCCGGAGCGAGACGGAACCCGGTGATCACCTCATCAAAAATCAGCAGGGCGCCCCATTTAGCGGTAATTTTACGCACGCCCTCCAAATAGCCTTCCAGTGGCGCCACCACGCCCATGTTACCGGCCACCGGCTCGAGGATCACCGCGGCGATCTGCTCTCCTGCGTTTTTGAATACTTCTCCCAGTGCTACTAAGTCATTGTAGGGCACATTGATTGTCAGGCCGGAAACCTCCCGCGGCACGCCGGCACTGTCCGGCACCCCGAAAGTCGCGCCACCCGAGCCTGCCTTGACCAGGAACGCATCCCCGTGGCCGTGGTAGCAGCCCTCGCACTTGACGATCCTGTCGCGGCCGGTGAACCCGCGGGCCAGCCGCAGAGCGCTCATCGTGGCCTCGGTGCCGCTGTTGACCAGACGAACCATCTCGATCGAGGGCACCATCCGGATAATCAGCTCGGCCAGCTCGATTTCTTTTTCAGTGGCCGCGCCGTAGCTCGTGCCGCGGCGGATCGCCTGTTCCAGGACCTCGGCCAGCCCCGGGGGATTATGTCCCAGGATCAAAGGCCCCCAGGAGCCTACGAAATCCAGGTAACGGTTCCCCTCGACATCATAGAGCCAGGCGCCCTCCCCGCGCTCCACGAAAAACGGCCCGGTCTGGCCGACCGAGCGGAACGCCCGCACCGGGGAGTTGACTCCCGCGGGGATCGACCGGCAGGCCCGCTCGTAAAGTTTACGGGAGAGAGCGCCCATCAGGAGGCATCCTCCTCGCCGAAATATTTCATCGAGGTCTTTTTCCACTCCCTGACACTGAAAAGTTTTTCGCGCTCCTCAAGCCCGGAGGCCCGGGACATCTGTTCCACGTAACCGTCGATCTCCTCCATCGAGGAGCCGTGGATCATCGTATAAAGGGTATAGGGCCAGCCCTCAAAGGGCGGCCTCCGATAGCAATGGGTCACCTGGGGAAACTTGGAGAATATCTCCCCTTTTTCCCGGCTCTGCGCGGGCTTCGGGACTTGCCAGGCCACCATGCAATTAGCTTTGAATCCGGCCCGCTGGTGATAGAGCGTGGCGCCGAACCTTCGGACCAGGCCGCTCGCCGCCCACTGGCCCACTCGCTCAAGCACCTCCCGGTGCTCGAGCCCGACCCGGCGGGCTATTTCCTGGTAGGGTTGCGGGCAGAGCGGGATATCCTCCTGCAGGATCCGGATCAGCTCTTTGTCTTTTTCCGTAAAAGTATTTTCCGGCTTACCGGCCATCCTCTTCCTCCGCTTCCAGGTCCCGGCCGGCGGTCTTGAAATCGACCTTGATCTTGTACAGAGCCTCGGCCGGCAAGTCCTTGACCTCCGCCACTCCGGGCAGAGAGCTCACCCGGTCGAGAATCTCGTGGATGCGCTCCTGGCTGGCGGCGATCAGGGTAAACCAGAGGTTGAAACGGTTCTCACGCTCATAATTATGGGTTACCTCGGGAAACCGTCCCACCTCCCGCGCTACCGCCGGCAGATGCCCGGAGTCCGGGATGCGCACCGCGACTAATGTGCTGACATAACCCAGTTTGCGCGAGTCGAAAACCGCACCGAACCGGCGGATGATCTTGCGCGCTTTAAGCGATTCGATCCGCCCGATCAGCTCTTCCTCGCCGATCCCCACTTTCCCGGCTATCAGCAAAAACGGCCTTTCGCAAACCGGAAAACCACTCTGTATATTGTCCAGAATCTTCCTGTCCACTGCATCCAGATCGTTCAAGCCCTCTCCTCACCCAGCAGCTTGGCCGCCTCCCGGGCAAAATAGGTAATAATCAGGTCGGCCCCGGCGCGCTTGATCGAGATCAGCACTTCCAGCATCGCCCGCTCCCCATCGATCCAGCCCAACTTTTCGGCCGCTTTAATCATCGAAAATTCGCCGCTGACATTATAAGCGGCCACCGGCACCCGGAAACTCTGGCGTACGCGGCAAATCACATCCATGTAGGACAGCGCCGGCTTGACCATGACCACATCCGCGCCCTCCTCGATATCCAAGGCCACCTCGCGCAGCGCCTCCCGGATATTCGGCGGGTCCATCTGATATGTCCGGCGGTCTCCGAAAGCCGGAGCGCTTTCCGCAGCCTCGCGGAACGGGCCGTAGAAACAGCTCGAATATTTGGCCGCATAGCTCATGATCGGCAGCGCGCTGAACCCGTTGGCATCCAGCGCCGAGCGGATTGCAGCCACCCGGCCGTCCATCATGTCCGACGGCGCCACCATGTCCGCTCCGGCGCGCGCATAGGACAGGGCCTGCGCGGCAAGGATCTCTAGGGTGGAGTCATTGTCCACATCCCCATCCACTATCTTGCCGCAATGCCCGTGGTCGGTATATTCGCAAAGGCAGACATCGGTTATCAGATAGAGCCCGGGCAGCGCCTTTTTCAAGGCCCGCAGCGCCTGCTGCACGATCCCATCCTC
>MFIX01000052.1:0-939 GCA_001780825.1 Candidatus Glassbacteria bacterium RIFCSPLOWO2_12_FULL_58_11
TTTAACCTGGACCAGCCGCCTGGCGATCAGGAAGCTCAGGGGGCTGGTGCGATAAACGATCACCATCGGGGTGCCGAGCAGAGCGGCCTCCATGGTAGTGGTGCCGCTCTTGGTCAGGAGCAGCCGGCTGTGGGCGATCAGGCTGAGCGAGTCATCCATGACCCGGCGGACCTCGAGCTCCTCCAGCAGGGCGCTTTGCCTCGGCGTGAGAGCCGCCGCCGTATGCGGCAGCAGACCCGCCGCGAACTGGAGTTCGCGGCGGCGGTCGCGCAAGCGCCGGGCGGCGGCCAGGAAGAGCTCCAGGTGACGGGATACCTCATGGGCCCGGCTGCCGGGCATCAGTCCCACCAGGGGCCGCTGGGGATCGAGCCGGTTGAGGCTGCAGAAACGCTCGCGAGTGTATCTCGGAGCCAGGTCCCCGGCCAATGGGTGTCCGACAAATTCTACATCGAGGTCCTCGCCGCGGTAAAAATCGACCTCGAATGGGAACACCACAGCCATCCGGTCGGCCAGGCGGGCCAGGGAGCGTTTCCTGCCGCCGCGCCAGGCCCAGACCTGCGGACTGATATAATAGAGCACCGGGATTCCGGCCTTTTTGGCGATCCCGGCCAGACGGAGATTAAAATCTGGAAAGTCGATCAGGACCATCAGGTCCGGCCTGTCCTGAGCGAGCTGACGCCGGATAGTTCGGAGCAGGCTCCAGAAGAACCCGAGGTGCGAGACTACCTCGGCCAGGCCCATCACCGCCAGCTTGTCCTGGCTGCAGACCAGGCGCGCCCCCTCCTCCTGCATGGCCGGCCCACCGATGCCGCTGATTTCCAGCGGCCCGGCCAGCGCTTTCAGTTCGCGGATCAGGCGGGCGGCGTGGCGCTCCCCGCTCGGATCGCCAGCCGAGATAAATAGCTTGAGTTCAGCCATCCGAATGTCCGGCAAGCCGTG
>MFIX01000052.1:1000-7674 GCA_001780825.1 Candidatus Glassbacteria bacterium RIFCSPLOWO2_12_FULL_58_11
CTAGATAAATAGTTTGAGTTCAGCCATCCGAATGTCCGGCAAGCCGTGAATTTACTTAGGTAAGAGGCTTTCCAGTTTTCCGAGCTTGTAGAACAGCACGGCAACCAGAAGCAGGAGCATCACCAGCCACCAGAGGGGCTTGCCGCCGGTGCTGGTGATGAATTTTTTCCTGGATCTCCAGTTTGAGAGAAGGCTCAAGGAGGCGCTCCTTTCAAGATGGGGGACTTGAAGCGCGGGGTCCCCTTCGCTGCCGCTCGTTTACAGCCCTTTTTTGACCTCAGCCAGGGATTGCGCGATCGCCTCCATGATCCGGTCGGCGACCCGCAGGGCTTGAAGGCCATCCTGGCCGGAAACCACCGGATTTCCCCCGCCGGCGGCACAGGCGAGAAAGTTCTCCAGCTCCAGGGCCAGCGGCTCCCTTTTTTTATCGCAGCGGAGTTTTTTGACATCCAGCAGGGAGAGCATGTCCGGGAGCGCACGGGCCCCGGACGACCGGTCGAGGGAGATTTCAACTCCGGGACGCTTGCGGTAGCAGGTCGCCGCGCGCTTGAGCATATCCACTGAAACATAGCTGTCGCTGGAAAAGAAGCGCATCTTACGAAACTTTTTCAGACTGACCCGGCTGGCCGAGACATTAGCCACCGCCCCGCCCTCGAAAATGAGGCGGGCATTGGCGATATCCACGCTGGAGGTGAACACCGGCACGCCAACAGCCTTGATCTCGACCACCGGCCTGCGGATGAGACTCAGGATGATGTCGATATCGTGGATCATCAGGTCGAGCACGACCGGGACCTCAGTGCCGCGCGGATTGAATGGGGCCAGCCGCTCGCTCTCGACGAACCTCGCCTCGCCGATGGACTCCGCCGCGGCGACCAGCGCCGGGTTGAAGCGCTCGACATGGCCTACCGCCAGGACCAGGCCCTGCTTGCGGGCCAACTCGACCAGTTCCTGCGCATGGGCCTCTTTCTCGGTAATCGGTTTTTCCACCAACAGGTTGACTCCCCGCTCGAGCAGAGTCCTGCCGATCCGGTAATGCTGATCTGTCGGTACGGCCAGGCTGACCGCCTCGGCGGCCTGCGTGCACTCCTCGAGCGATTCGAAGGCGCGTACTCGAAGAGAGCGGGCGCATTCCTCAGCCCGCGGCCGGTCGATATCGTAAACTCCGGTAAGCTCCGCGGCCGGGAGCTGGCTGTAGATTCGCGCATGCTGGCTCCCCAGGTGCCCCACGCCTACAACGGCGGTCTTTATTCTGGTCATTTACCTTTGGTTCCAGGGTTGATTGAACAATTGAGTTTTTTTGTGTCTGACAACATCCGGGCCCGGCAAGGGTATAACCTGACTAATATACACGCGCCGGCGGCCTGAGGCAAAGGGTTTACCTGCCGGGCCGCCAGGGGAGGGATCGGGGGGGCGGCCTTTCATTTTGACAGCCGCCGGGGAATCTTCAATGGCTTGACTCGCTTGACAGCCGGCGCCGTGTTTCGGTATATTAGCAGTCTTGATTCCTTTATCAATCATTGAGTTAGCTACAGGGGCCGGATTTGAGATCAGGAGCCGGAAAGAACGCCTTTGCCTGCCTTCAGGCGGCCTTTATTTTTTTCCAGTGCTTCAGCGTATCGGCCGCGGCTGAGCAGTCCTACAATGCGGAGGCGCTGCGGGAGATGGTAACCGGCTACGAACTGTTCCAGAATGAGCAGACCACGGAGGCGGCGGAACATCTGGAGCGGGCGCTCAAGCTGGACCGCAAAAGCGATTTGCTGAGGTCGGTGTACGCCGAAGCGCTGTTCGAGCTGAAGAAATACGATAAAGCCCGCGAACTGCTTGAGCCGCAGGTCGAGCGGCCGGGCGAGGTGGACAGCCGGGTGATTAAAATCCTGGCTTACAGCTGCCAGGCAGTGGGCAAGAATAAAGAAGCGATCGAGTATCTCAAGCGCCTGGTCAAGCAGGACCCCTGGGATGAATGGGACCGCCGCCGTTTGCTCGAGCTGCTGAAAAATGAAGGGCGCTACCAGGAGCTTATCGCTTACTACAAGCCCCTGCTCGACCCGGAGAGCGACACCTACGCCCTGGACCTGTTCCAGCTCGGTGCGCTCTATCTGCGGATCGGGGGCCATGAGCCGGCCCGCGATTACCTGCAGAAAGCCTTGGAGGTGGACAGCACCCAGGCCGATGTCTATGAGCTGCTGGGCAACCTCGATGAGAGCGAAAGGCGCTGGAACGAGGCCTTGCAGAATTACCTCGATTTCATGGAGCACAAACCGGATGAGGCGGTGGAGGTTTTCGGCAGGATCCTGGCGGTCGCCCAGCGGACAATCAGCCGCGCGGAAGGGGGCAAGGCCGAAGGGGCGGATACAGTGGCCGGCGATTCAACCGCCTGGGTCGGTTTCCTGGGACGCCTCGAGGCGAAAAGGGTCAACGGGGATTCGCTGGGGTTGACCCAAATGCGGGTAATGGCTATCGGTTCCGAGGCGATCGGCCGGTACGCCGAGGCTATCGAGATCAACCGCCGGATCGCCGCATCCGACCCCCGGGATGCTTTTTCCCGCAGGAGCCTGCTGCGCCTGCTCTTCGAGCAGAAAAAGTACGCGGAGATGATTCCGGTTTATGAAGAGGTCCTTAACCCGGCCGATGAAAGCTACACCCACGACCTGATTCAACTTAGCGCGCTGTACCTCAAAAACCAGAACCGGGAAGCGGCCAGGAAGGACCTGGAAACCGCGCTGCAGATCGACAGCACCCTGGCCGAGGCGCACCAGCTGCTCGGCCATATCCTCGAGCTGGATGGCGACCCGAAAGGCGCACTGGCGCATTATCTGGCCCAGGTCCGGCTGGAGCCCGCTGCTCTGAGAGGCCAGTTCGAGCGCTTGCTCAATGTCGCCATCCAGGCCGAACAGCCCGCCGCTCCGCTCAATTTGCTGGAATATCTGGCGGCGCAGGGGGACACCAGCGCCTGGTCGGCGGAACAGCTCGGCCGCCTTTACTATTACAACGGCAAGCGCGATGAAGCCCTGAAATTGCTCGAGCCCCTCAAGGCCCGGGGAATCTTAAGCGAAAACGGCTTCTACGTACTGGGCTATCTCTATGCGCAGCATCAGGCTTACGACAAGGCCGTGGAGGCCTTTCTGCGGGTGAAAAAAGCGCAGCCGGATTACATCCCGGTCTATGAGGTGCTGGGAAGCGTGCTGTATTCGAAGAAAGATTACCTGGGTTCGAAAAGCGTGCTGGAGGATGGGCTGCAGCGGGTCAAGCCTGAGGACAATCAAAACCGGCTGGATTTGATGTTCTCGCTGGGCAACGTGTCCCACGAGCTGAAAGACAACCAGAGCTGCGAGGCCTGGATGAAAAAGGTGCTCGACCTGGAGCCGGATTACGCGCCGGCCTTGAACTATCTGGGGTATCTTTACGCAGAGCGGGGCGATAATCTCGAGCAGGCCGAGGGAATGATCGAGCGGGCTCTGAAAGCCGAGCCGGGGAACGGGCATTATCTGGACAGCATGGGCTGGGTCCTGTTCAAGCTGGGCCGTCTGGAAGCGGCGCTGGATTATACCAAGACCTCGCTGGCCAACCTGGGCGCTCACCCGGAGGTTTATGAGCACCTCGGGGAAATCTACCTCGCCCTGGGCAAGCGTGACCTGGCCCGGGAGGCCTGGAGCAAGAGTCTCGAGATGGACCATGCCAATGCTGAGCTGGCGAAAAAACTTAAGGAACTGACCGGGAACAGGAAATAGAGGGGGAACGGCGATCGCTGAAAGCGCGGGAAAGCCCGGCGGCATAAGTTACGGCCTCTTTATAATCGCGGTGGCTCTGCTCTGGCAGACGGGCTGCGCAGTGAGCCTTCGTAAGACCCTTCCGGGAGTGGAGGCCGATCCGGAGAGCGTGGTTCAACTGCTGGATGGGCTAAGCCAATCTTTAAAGACCGACAAGCAGATCATCCGGGTCCGGCTGCTGGACAAAGGGAGGACATTCAGCGGGGACGGAGCGCTGATATACCGGGCTCCGGACACCCTTCAGCTTTCGATCTACGGCCCGCCGTTCAGCACCCTCTGGCTGCAGATGCTAACCCGCGGCGATTCGGTGCTGGTAGTCCTGCCGAAAGACAACCGGGTCGTGCGCGCCTCGCGCAGAGACCCCCAGCCGGTTACCCGGCTGGCCGGGAGCGAAGGTCTCTCGGATGCGGTCTTTCTGGGCGGCGTGACCGGCATTTTCCAACTCGAGCGCTTCCAAGAGCCGGGCATGCGGATGATTGCGGCCGCTGACGGCCGTCTGCGCAGGCTGCGCCTGTTCAACGATTCGACGGCCTACGAGTTTGTCTTCGACAGCGGCCTCGAGGCGGTGGTGCAGTTCCTCTATTACGACCGGGGAAAGAAGAGCCGGGAGATCATCCGCAGCGATTTCAAGCCGGTAGGAAACCTGCAGCGCGCCACGAAGACCATTTACCGCGATTACCTTCAGGATCGGGAAATTACGGTGCTGGTCAGTAAGGAAGAAGTCAATCCGGACCTGGCCGAGGAGGCATTCAAGATTCTTATGCCCGAAGGGGTGAACTGACAGAGGCCGCTGGTTCTTGCCAAGCCGGAAATTCCCCGCTAAATTAATTTTCCACTGGACGAAACTCCTACTATCGGACCGAGGCGGATGTCTGGACATTTCAGAGTCTCTCTGATGCGTCTGATCCTGGCGGCTCTGCTGCTGACTGGCGAGGGGTGCCGGTATTACAGCACCACCGGAAGACTGCCGGCGCATATCAAGACCGTCTACATACCCACCTTCGAGAACGATACGGCTGAATTTTATCTGCCTCAATTGATAACCGATCAGGTCACCGAACGTTTCTTAAGTGAGGGGAATTTACGCCTGGGCGAGAGCGAGAGCGCGGATGCGGCCCTGATCGGGAGGGTGCGGCGCTACTATGAGGAGGCGGAAACCTACGGCCGGGGTGAAGCGCTGAATGTTTCGGGGCGGCGGGTGACTATCGTGCTCGAGGTGGAGTTCGACGACCGGGTGGAGGGCAAGACCCTCTTTCAGAACCGCAATTTTTCCCGCTGGGTGGTTTACGAGCCGGATAAGGAAGCCGAACAGGATGCCGCCATCCGGGTGGTTACCCTTTTGGCCGACGATCTGATCTCGAGTATCCTTCAGCAGTGGTAAGACCAGCCGGTAATCACAGGCCTGAGGATTGATTGCGCCAGACCCGGGAAAGGTGCGCCTGATTTATGCTTAATACCAATGTACTGGTGCTGAACAGCAGTTTTCAGCCGCTGCATGTCTGCCATGTCCGGCGCGCACTGATCCTGGTGCTGAGAGGCAAAGCTGAGGTGGTGGAATATTACGAGAAGCTGTTTGTCCGGACAGTTTCCCGCAAGTTTCAGGTGCCCAGTGTCGTGCGGCTGCGGATCTACATCCAGCCCAGCCGCCGCTCGGTGGCCCTGAACCGGCGGAATATCATGCGGCGCGATAAGTACCGCTGCCAGTACTGCGGCGCCTCGACCGATGATCTCACTACCGACCATATCATTCCGCGCTCCCTGGGCGGCGAGGAAAGCTGGGAAAACCTGGTCACCGCCTGCATGAGATGCAACAACCGCAAGGGAAACCAGACTCCCGAGGCAGCCGCCATGCGACTGCTTTCGATTCCGCGCCGGCCGTCGTTCTATTCCTTTATCCGTTTCTACCACCCGCGCTCACACGACAAATGGCGGCCCTATCTGTTCATGGATTAATAGCGCGTTGAAGTATTTCCAACCCGCATATGAATATCCCACTGTTTAAGATTCGCAATATATGCTATCGCAGGGGCATTCCGATAAAATTGGGATGCCCCTGCGGCTGAAAGCCGGGCGGCCACAGGGGGCCGCCCCAGAACCTGGCAATTATCAGCGTCCTGAAAAATATCTCATCGCGCTTTTAGCCCGCTTAATTCACAAAAAATTCCGTTTGCGTCTCATGTAGGGGCGCACCCCCGTGTGCGCCCGGAGCGCAATCGGGAAATTCCCGAACAACGGGCGGCCACAGGGGACCGCCCCTACCGGTTTTGCGGCATATTATGTATAATCCGAGTTAGATTCCTAAGCGTGGTGAATTATCATTCTTATTTGCTGATAGAGACATTTAATATTTTACACGAAAACGCAACATTAGAACATACAAGCAGTTGTAGGGGCGGGTTGGCGTGCTTCGCACGGATCTCCGCCATGCTAGGCATGGCTCCGGTTGAAACCCGCCCTACGGTGCCTGGAAATAACCAGGCGCTTAGGAGATATTTCAACACGCTTTCCTATCCTGAATAGTTTAAGCGCAGCCATCGAGCCGGCCCTGTCAGAGCTCGACTGTAACGTACCGCTCTACCGCGGTAAAATACAGACCCGCCTCGCTGACTTTTTCCCCGAGGGCCAGGCGCCAGGCCTCCGCATACATTTTGAGCTGCGGGGCGTAATGAGCGGCCAGCCGCTCCAGGCCGCCGGACGCCTCTCGGTCAGTCTTGTAATCGACAATCACCCAGCGACCCTGTTCCCGGAAAGCCAGATCGACCACTCCGCGGATGATCCGCGGCCCGGATTCGCTTTGCGCTTTCGAGCCGGGCCAGGCCAGCTCGAACGGCGCCTCCACCAGGCGCAGCTCAGCCGCCAGGGCCCTGCGCCAGATTTCCGAGCGGACGACGCGCTCCACCACCT
>MFIX01000052.1:7731-8064 GCA_001780825.1 Candidatus Glassbacteria bacterium RIFCSPLOWO2_12_FULL_58_11
CCATCCGGCTCAGGTCGCGGCCCGGCTGCTCCATGGCAGCCTGAAGCAGGCGGTGGATCACGCTGCCCCACTCGGTGCCATGCTCACCTCCAAAAGCAGAGCTTCCGCCGCCCTCCAGGGCCGCCAGACGGGCCTGTTCCAGGCGGTAACCCGGCTCGGCTGCAGAGCGCCAGGCCTGCCGGAGCCGCTTTTCAGGCAGCTCATCCATTTCAGTCCTATCGGCCTTTATTTCGATCCTCTGCGGTTCGGGCGGTCCCGGATAGCTCACCTCCGGGCAGTCTCCGAGCGCCTCCCGGAAAAATTTCCAGGGATTAAGGTGATTCCCCTTCATCC
>MFIX01000052.1:8132-8216 GCA_001780825.1 Candidatus Glassbacteria bacterium RIFCSPLOWO2_12_FULL_58_11
TCAACGAATTTTCTCTCCTCCTCCAGCCAGCGCGGCCAGTCCGCGGGCCGGGCGATCAGGGGCGTGCTCCAGCCGGGTCCCGCG
>MFIX01000053.1:0-6580 GCA_001780825.1 Candidatus Glassbacteria bacterium RIFCSPLOWO2_12_FULL_58_11
CCGATCGAGCCGCTCTCATCGTAAAATACCTTGTGCGTTTTGCGCAGCTCCTCGTAGATGTCAGCGGCCGCCTCGGCCATCCCATCCTTCTTGACCAGCGGGAACACCCCGGCCTTTACCGGGGCCAGTTTCGGCGGGAGCCGCAGCACCACCCGCTCAGCCTCCTCGGCGTAGGCATCCACCAGGCAGGTGAGCAAAGTGCGGTCGCAGCCGGCCGAGGTTTCGATCACATAGGGCACGAAACGCTCGCCCGTGGACTCATCGAAATAGCTCAGCGAGCTCTTGCCCGAATACTCATTGTGGCGCTTCAGGTCGAAATCCGTGCGGTTGTGCACGCCCTCGAGCTCCTGCCAGCCGAAGGGGAACTCGTACTCGATATCGAACGCTGCCCGGGCATAATGGGCCAGCTCGTTCGGGCCGTGCTGGTGGAAGCGCAGTTTATCCGGCCGGATTCCGAGCGCGACATAATAGCGCATGCGGTCCTCTTTCCAGGACTCGAACCACTCTTCATCGGTGCCCGGCTTGACAAAGAACTGCATCTCCATCTGCTCGAACTCGCGGGTGCGGAAAATGAAATTCCCAGGCGTGATCTCGTTGCGGAACGCCTTGCCGATCTGGGCGATACCGAAAGGCACCTTGCGGCGCATGGCGGTCTGGACATTGAGGAAATTGACATAGATCCCCTGAGCGGTCTCCGGGCGCAGGTAGACCAGGGAGGCCTCATCCTCGACCGGACCCATGTGCGAGCGGAACATCAGGTTGAACTTGCGCGCCTCGGTCAGGGTTTCCTTGCCGCAGGCCGGACAGACCTTGCTGTCGATCTGGTCCGCGCGGAAGCGCTGCTTGCAGTTCTTGCAGTCCACCAGCGGATCGGTGAAACCCTCGACGTGGCCGCTCGCCTCCCAGACCCGGGGGTGCATCAGGATACTGGCATCCAGCCCCTCCACATCCTCCCTGGCGCGGGTCATCCAGCTCCACCAGAAGTCCTTGATATTGCGCTTGAGCTCCGCGCCCAGCGGGCCATAGTCCCAGCAGGAGTTAAGCCCCCCGTAAATTTCGCTGCTCTGGAAAATGAAGCCGCGGCGCTTGCACAGGCTCACCAGTTTTTCCATTACCGATTCGGCAGTATTGGACACCATACACGCATGCTCCTTAAGTATTCTTGACAGAATAATATTCAGGCCAGGGGATACACAAGGCCCGAAATGTAATCTCCCCGGCGGGATAAGTCAACAAAAGATAAAGAGTTGGGGGAACAGCAGGCTTTTCTCCGCTCCGGCTGGCCTGGCCGGTGCCAAGCCATAATTTCCCTTTCATATATAACCTTTGACAAAGTTAATTCAGGGTTGGTATTTTTGCTCCGAGGCAGGGCCGGCGGCAGATAACTGAATGGAGAAGGGCCGCTGGCAAAGCAGTTGGATACCGGACCGGCCATGAAATTGCACTAAAAAAATTTAATCAAGCTCGAACGGAGATATTGGATGGTCAGAGAATTTCCTTCCCGCCTGACCCAGGCGCAAAAGCGGAAGGCCCAGCAGGGATTTATCTACTTTGCGACAATCAACGCCCTGTCCTATGCGCTCCTGGCGGAGAGCGTGCTGGTGCTGTTCGCCCTTCAGCTCGGGGCCACGGATTTCCATATCGGCCTGCTTTCCAGCTATGTCCACCTGACCATGGTCTTTGTCCTGCTGGGCAAGGTCATGGTCACGCGCTGGGGCGCGGCGCGCACCTACAGCAGTTGCTGGTTCTTGCGCAACCTGACCGCCGGCACCTTCATCCTCGCCCCCTGGATCTGGGTCCACGTTTCCCACGGCCTGGGCCTGATCTTCCTGATGGTGGCCTCGTTCATCTTCTTTATCTTCCGCGCCATGGGCCTGTCGGCCGAGAACGTGCTGATCAACGATATCACCTCGCTGGACGACCGGGGGAGATTTATCGGCCGCTGGCAGTTTTTCGCCTATTTCGCCATGCTCGGCATGCTGATCGCGGTGAGCTTCTGGCTGGGCGGCACGCCGAGTTTCGGCCGTTTCCAGATTGTGTTCGCGGTGGGCTGCGTGCTGGGCATGGCCGCCTCGAGTTTCATGTTCAACATCCCAGAGTCGGATGGCCCGAAAATATCCAGCCGCGAGCCGATGCTGCGGGCGCTCAACCTGCTGTACCGGGAGAAGAAGCTGCGCTACATGCTGTTCGCCTGGATCGCGATTACCTGCGGGATCCAGCTCATCGCGCCGTTCCAGATCCTCGCGGTCAAGAACGGTTACCTGATCTCAGACCGGGCCGCGGTGTTTTTCGTGGTGCTGCAGATGCTCGGCATGGTGGCCGGCTCATTCCCGATCGCGCTGCTGATCGACCGCTCGGGTCCCCGGCCGATCCTGATCATCAACGTGCTGGGCCTGGCCCTGCTGGCTCTGCTCTGGGCTTTCTCTCCGGAGAAGATCAGCTACTGGTACAGCGGGACGCTCTTTTTCATGGTCGGCTACTGTATCGTGAGCATCTATATCGCCGTGGCCCACTATTTCCAGAACGCGGTCCCAAGGGCGAGCATCCTCAACCTGAACATGCTGATCCTGGTCTTGCAGGGGATAGCGGCCGGCCTGGCCGGAACATTTTTCGGCGGCGGCCTGCTGGAGACTTTCCACAACCTGGGGATGGCGGGGATGACTGTTTACCGCACCTATTTCCTGGCGGTGGCCGCCGCGCTTATTGGGAGCACGTTTGTGGTGGTCAAGCTGGAGCCGCTGGCCGAGCGCAGGGTCAAGGAGGTGCTGGGGATGATGTTCAGCGTGCGGGACTGGCGGGCCCTGCTGTCGCTGCAGCGGCTCTCGGATATCCCGAAGCTGGGCGAGACCCACGAGCTGATCGATGAGCTGGGCAGCCTGAGAAGCGGAGTGAGCGAGAGCGCCCTGCTCGAGTACCTGGACAGCCCGCTGTTTACGGTCCGCACCGCGGCGCTGGAGGCCCTGGACAACATAGAATTCGGGCCGGAGACCGGCTGGCGCCTGATCGAGGAGGTCAAGGATGGCGAGTTTTCTACGGCTTTCATGGCCGCCGATATCCTGGGCCGTCACCGGGTCAGCGAGGCGATCAGCACGCTGCGCGAAAGCATTTACAGCAACGATTTCTTCCTGCAGGGCAAAGCGATGGTGGCCCTGGCGCAGCTCGGGGATGCGCACTCCTACGGCCGGATCACCGAGATTTTCAGCACGACTTTCAACCCGCGGCTGGTGATCCACGGGGCCCGGGCGCTGTACCTTATCGGAGAGCGCGACAATGTGCGCCTGCTGCTGAGCCGTCTCGATCCAAAGGGAGTCCAGGCCGAGCACGATGAGATCATGCACTCGGCGTTTGCGCTGCTGGGCTGGGGCGAGGAGAGCTTCCGGCTGATGACCCTTTTCAACCGCAACCAGCAATTGGGGCTGGACACGCTGACCGAGCTGGTGGAAAAGCGCCTGGAGGCGCTGGCCGGCCGCATCACGAGCCTGGAGCGGCTCACCCTGCGCGCGGCGCTGGATGAGGCCGCGGACCGCGAGGTCCCGATCCCCGAGGCCCTTCTGGCGTTGTTGCGCCAGGCGGCCGGCCTGAAAGGCGAAAAGGCGAAGTATCTTGATGTGCTGCTGGCCGATGAGGCCGCGGTAATCAAGAGCGCCACGCCGCGGCTGCGTTTTAGCCTGACCGCCCTGGCCTGCTATGTGTACCTGGAGGACAAGGAGGGGTGAGGGCAAGTAGAAAAAATGAAGAAATGGACTGGAAATGAGTGGGAAATGAAGTGGAAATGAAGTGGAAATGAGATAAAAAAATTAAGACATCGCTACTTGATTTTGTTTTTAAAGCTCTTGAAACTACACTACGGCTACGCCTTCGCTCCGCTCCAACAGCTTATATACACGACCATCTTTGGTCTGGAAAAAAGATTAGTTATTCAATTCTTATGTACAAAGTTGCTTGAATTTGCTTTTTAAAAATCGAGTGGTTTGTGCCCCGATGAGAATTTTCTCAATCATTTCTTTACTACAAGGCTCACGCCTTATCAAAGACGCTCGATTAAGTGCATCCAGAACATATTCTATTGGCGGATCATGTGCTTCACGATAGTTAATAATAGATGTCTGGGTAACAAAGGGGTGATCCCCCGGTATTAAAATACAGGATTCATCTCTACCCTTCCTGTAAGTTGTTACATTTACCCACAATATTTGCGCAGGGCCACAATGCAGAACGATCCAAAGGTGGGGTGTCCTGTTGCGAATATTTACAGGCCCATAAAATGTGTCCCCACGGGCAAACATTAATACTCGCCCAGGGCTTCTTTTAAACTTTCAATTGATTCAATCTCTTCTCTGATTGCTTCGATTTCACCTTCGCTTTTTCCCAGTGCGGATAGAATTGCTTCTTCCTTTATAAGGACACAAGAAGCACCGGGGTCTTCCCATTCGGGAAGATTATCATGACAGAATTGGATCATTTCCCCAAGATTGAATTGCATGAATTGCTCTGACAGCTTGTCGATAAGTTCCACCTCGTAATCACTCAACTCATCCAATCCAGGGTCCTTTATAAGAAGAAGATCATATCTTTGTTTGCTTATATGCTCATTCCACGCTTGTTGTTTTTCCCCTTCCAGAAGTTCTCCTTTAATTAATTCGTAAACACTGCTTAAAATCGGGCCTTTGGGCAAAGAGAAAAATTTATCCCCAGAAATTGTTCTTTCACAAGCTCCCAGTGAACTTCGGTCGGCCAAATACATCAATTTTAACAGCTTCGTATAATTAAGCCTTCCACTGAAATTGTGTATAAATCGGCCTGCCATTTGCAATGTTTTATCAAAGTCAAATCTGGAGTAAATCATGATTTTCCTCCGCGATTGCGATAAACAAGTTGCTTTCCGCTTATATCCCGGAATCTTTCTCTAACTATATATTCGGTATCACCTATGGAAAATGCAAGGAATTCTTATTATCATAATGAACCGTAGCCCTAAAAGCGTTTCATTCGACTACCTTTATCTGGGACATTCCGTAGCATTATCCATGTTAATGCCCAACTTCAAATAATATTTGATAAATTCAATAATATTCTGTACGTTGCCTTCACCTTTCCAGCCACAAGTCTATCGGCTTTTTCACGCCCTCAGGCCTGAACGGCAGCCCGATTTTCTTGCCCTGGCCGGCCGAGGCGTACCCCGCATAAATCGCCTCCAGCACCACCCGGCCGTCCTCGCCTGTGCAGAGCGGCTCTTCCTTGCCGCGCACGCAGCGGCTGAAATGCGCCATCTCCTGCGGGAAACCATAGTTCCAGAGCTCCTCGTACACCGGCCAGCTCCAGCCCTGAGTCGAGGGCGCTTTCTCCACAGCGTAGCCATAACCGTGCTCGCTGTAGGTCGGCAGGGCGTTGCCCATCAGCAGGTTGGCGTAGCACGCTCCCCCCTCGCCGAACACCTCGATCTTGTCATCCATGCCGCCGCGGCGCGCCCAACTGTCCTCGACCATCCCCCGGGCGCCGCCCTCGAACTCGAGCAGGATCACGCAGTCATCCTCGCCCCGGGTTTTCTGCCCGTGAACATAGGTTCCCATCTGGGCCAGCACGCTTTTTATGGCCGGCTTGCCCAGGAACCACCAGCAGAACGCGATCCCGTGGCAGCCCAGGTCCATGAGCGCGCCTCCGCCCGAGCGCTCGACATCCCAGAACCAGGCCGAGTGCGGCCCGAAATGTTTCTCGCTCTGCTTGACCGAGTACACTTTGCCGAAAGCCCCCTGATCGGCCATCTCCTTGGCCTTGACATATTTCGGCGTGAAATACAGCTCCTCGGCGTAAAACAGTAAAATACCCTTTGCCCGGCAGACCGCGATCATCTCCTCGGCCTCCTCGAGGGTCATGCAGAAAGGCTTCTCGCAGACCACATGCTTGCCCGCCGCGGCGATATCGAGGGTCATGCGGTGGTGCAGGGCGTTCGGCGCGGTGATCGTGACCAGCTAGATGTCTCGACTTTTAAGCATCTCGCGGTAGTCGGTGAACACGCGGGGGATGCCGAATTTTTTCGCCAGGTGTGCGGCATGGCCCGCGCCGGGCGAGGCGACAGCCACCACCTCGGCCTCCTCGGGCATGATCTTGAACGCCGAGGCATGGATATCCGCCTCGAACCCCGAGCCGATTATTCCGACCTTGACTTTACCGGGCATGGAAGAGCTCCTGTCTGGATTATTTTTTTAATCGACGGCAAAAGTACAACTTACTTCTCAGAGTATTAAATTGATTGCATCGAAGCACCAAGAAAATTTTTAATCTTCTTTTGGTGGCAAAAGAAGCAAAACCAGTTCTTTCATAACTGAAAGAACCAAAGGTTATTGTCGTTCCCCGAGTCTCTTACTCCGCTTCACCGAGGTCGCCTGCGCAAAATCGCGCAAAGGCCTGCCGGGCTTGGTACATCTATCAAGGCCAGCATGGAAATTACTTGTCTCCTACACGCTTCGATGAAAAATTCTCTAAAATTCAAAGCTTTTATAACCCCCGATAAAGCAATTCCAAAAACTCTCTATTTGTTCAGCGCCGCGAACAGCTTCCGCAAAAACTCCTCCTGCACCTG
>MFIX01000053.1:6631-9991 GCA_001780825.1 Candidatus Glassbacteria bacterium RIFCSPLOWO2_12_FULL_58_11
CGAGGGTACGATAAAAGCCCAGTTGAGCCCCGATCCGGCGATCTGGAACATGTCTTTGGGGTACTGCGGCCCGAAATTGCTGTCAGCATTGGAGTGGAGATTGGGGTAAAACGGCCGGGTGCGAAAGCGCCTGATCCATTCCGCTGGCACGAGCTGCGCGCCGTTCCAGAATCCATCATGAAGGAGCAGGTAAGCGAAACGGGCATAGTCGCGCGGGGTCATCCGCAGGCCCCCGGCGCTGAACCAGCGCAGGCTGTCGGCCGGCGGGGCCTGGAAATCGATCCCGCTGAAACCCAGCGGCTCGAGCAGGCGCTTCCAGAGGAAATCCTCAGCCGGGAGCCCGTAGAGGTTCCGCAGCACCAGGCCGATATGGCAGAAACCGACACTCGAGTAAGCATTGGCTGTCCCGTACAAGTGCTCGCTGCCCGCGTACTCCTCGGGATGTCCCGGGGTGAAATAAAGCGGGGCGGTCTGCGGCCATTTTTTGTCATGGCCCAGTACCCAGTCCAGATAGCCGCTCCACTCGTTCCGGCCCTGCTCCACCTCCTCGCCCGCGGCGGTCCTTTCCGGACAGAGGCCCGAGGTGTGGCGGAAGATCTGCTCGAAAGTGATCTCCGCCTTGCGCGGATCGGAGAGCGGGAAGCCCTGAGGAAGCCAGCGCGGATCATAGACCCGGCTGTTTTCATCGATCTTTACATTCACCCGTCCGGAGCGGCTGTCCTCGGCCAGGATTCCGGAACAGGCGATGGCGAAAGATTTCCCATTGGAGGAGATATAGGTCTTGAAAGTTTTTGCCTCCGGGATGTTGTACCATTCGCCGATAATCCAGCCATTTTTAATGACAATAATCCCTTTGTATGCCGAGTAGGGCATCCAGTTGCCGTTGGGCACCTCGAGATTGAACCTGCCGAACTCCTCCAGACGCCCGGGGTCCAGCCCCAGCGAGCGGATAAATTTTTCCGTGGTGTCCGCGCGCCAGCCGCCCGCGACCTCCGAGGGCGGGAAATAATCCTCCAGCGGCTGAGCACCGATGTTGAAGGAGAAAGCCACTAGGGAAACGGCAAGAAGGTTCAGAAGAAGTCTCACGGTTGGCATCTCCGGTAAGAATGACGGACAGAAAGGGCTGTTGCACAGGTTATAAGAAAAACCACAGCACATGCGCCGTCTAGCGCTTGCGAATACGGGCGAACAGCCGGGCCAGGGTGATCACGGCGGTCGCCCCGGCGATTGTCAAGGCCAGTTGCTGCAGCCTGGCATTATCCAGCGCCTCGCTCAAGGCCCAGAGCAGAAGCACCAGAGCCAGGCCCACGATGTACCTGAGCCAGTCGCGGACCGGCTTTTTTTCGCAATTAGAACTGTCCTGGCCGTCTGGTTCCATCGTATCTCCCGGCTTGATATGGAAGCGGACTCACTCCGGCAGCGGCACCGGATTGGGCGGGGTCCTGCCGGTCAGTACCGCGGTAAGATTCTCCGCGGCCATCCGGGCCATTTTTACCCGGGTTTCGGTCGAGGCGCTGCCGATATGGGGCAGCAGTACGGTATTCGGCAGCCCGGCCAGTCCGGGATGCAGCTCCGGCTCGTTCTCATAGACATCCAGGCCGGCCCCGGCGAGCTTTCCGGAGGCCAGGGCCTCCACCAGCGCACCCTCATCCACCAGGGGGCCCCGCGAGGTGTTGATCAGAAATGAACCGGGTTTCATCAGGGAGATTCTTCGCCGGTCGAGCAGATGCCGGGTCCCGGGGTCGAGAGGAGTATGCAGGGAGATAAAATCCGCCTCGGCGAGCAGGCTGTCGAGCTCCCGGTAACCGGCGCCGAGCGCTTTCTCGAGCTCCGGCTTGCGGCTGCGGCTGTGGTAGATGAGTTTCATCGAGAATCCGGCGGCTCGGCGGGCTACCGCCGCCCCGATCCTTCCCAGGCCGACTATGCCGAGAGTCTTGCCATAGATATCGGTTCCCAAAAAGAGCTCGGGAGCCCAGCCGCCGAAACGGCCCTCGCGGGTGTAGCGATCAGACTCCACGACCCTGCGGCCCAGAGCCAGGATCAGAGCCCAAGCCAGGTCTGCGGTGGTCTCGGTGAGCACGCCGGGCGTGTTGGTGACCACGATCCCGCGTTCGGCCGCGGCATGCAGGTCGATATTGTTGTAGCCCACAGCGCAATTGGCGATCACTTTAAGCCGCGGGTGGCTCTCGATGAACTCCCGGTCGAGCGTATCGCTGAGCAGGCTGATCATCCCGGCGCAGCCCTCGGCCATCCGGAAAAGCTCCCCGCGGGTCAGGTTGCGGTCGTGAGGGTTGAGCACGACCTCGAACGAGGAGCGCAGCCCCTCGGCCATCGAGCCGGGCAACTTGCGGGTTACCAGGACCTTTTCTCGCATCCGGCCTGCTTTCGCACTTAATCGAATAGAACTCTCCGAAACTTGCTCCAGGGACAAACACTCAGACCTGCGTTGGAGCTGATTTCTAATCCCAAGCTTTAAGTCGGCACATGGAATTGCACGAAAGTCGGGCGCAAACGCGGGTGCGCCCCTACATTGGATAACTCTTTTAAATATAAACGTTGTAGGGGCGGACCAATGTGTCCGCCCGAATATCAAGGCTCTCAATATTTATATATTTTTGTGCTATTTATCGGCAAGCCGCGAAATGACATTACTATGTCGGCTTCACGCCTTGGCCCAGGCGCGCCTGAGCACGCGGTGCGCCGCGGCGATCACGGTTTCGCTCTTTTCACCCGCGGCCGGCTTGATCTCGAAGCTGACCATGGGCGGGTTCTTGCGGTTCAGGAAGCCGATATTTTTCAGCACGTGGAGGAAATCCCGGGTCTGGTCCACCTTGTTCACGCCCTCCGGGGTGCCGAAACCCGGGTGACGGTCGCCGTAGAGCGCGTGCCCTTTCTGAAGCACGGCATTGCCCAGGTGCGCGGTCAGGAGGTAATCCTGGACCGGTTCCAGGGCCTGGTGCGGCGTCTCGCCCAGCAGAGGGAGATGGCTCAGGTCCACGCAGACTCCGAAATTTACCGCTCCCCGGGAATTAACCATCTCGCAGAGCTGGACCACGCTTTCGGCCGGCCCGACCAGCGCTTTTTTGTCCACCTCGCGGTCGAACACCTCCAGGACTATCGCGGGTCCGGAGTGTCCGCGGCTGTACCGGCAGAGCTCGGCGATCAGCTCGGCAGTCCGGAGCAGGGCCTCGTGGCGCTTCTCCGCTCCAGGGTCTGGCCCGGATAGCAAGGCGACAGTCTCCGCGCCCAGAGCCAGGGCCTGATCCACGTGACGCTTGAGAACCTCGAGGGCGAGCTTTCTGTCTTTCGCCTGGGCCGAGCCGGGGTTGAGGCGGCCGGCGAGGATCGCCGGCTGGGCCG
>MFIX01000054.1:0-2689 GCA_001780825.1 Candidatus Glassbacteria bacterium RIFCSPLOWO2_12_FULL_58_11
ATCGGGATCAATATCGGCGTTCCGGTTCCGCGGGAACCCTTCTCGTTCGGAGGAAGAGGCCGCTCGCGGTTCGGCCAGGGAGACATTACCGGTGAGGGAGCGATAGAGTTCTGGACGCAGACCCGGAAAATCACTGAGCGCTGGGCTGTCCCGGAGGGCAGGGAATGGAAGTTCTGAATGCCGGCGCGGATACCCTGCCTGAATCCCCTCCCCCGGACAACTCCCACCGTCCGCGCTGCCGCGAGCTCGGCCTCTCCCCGGGCTTCTATCCCACCGGTCCTCTGAACGCGATAACCGACGTCGAAGGAGTGTCGGCCGGCCACTCGACACTCCTGGCCGGCGCGGGCCCTCTGGTGCCCGGCAAGGGGCCGGTGCGCACCGGAGTCACCGCGATCCTGCCCCATGGTGGGAACCTGCTGCAACAGCCGGTCGAGGCGGCGGTCTATATCTTCAACGGCGCCGGCACCTCCACCGGACTGCACAATATCGAAGAGTATGGTTTCCTCGAAACTCCCCTGGTCCTGACCAATACCATGAGCGTGGGCGCGGCCTACCAGGCGCTGACCCGCTGGTGCGTGGAACATTATTTAGAAAAGCCCGGCTCCCGCGGCTGGTTCGCTCCGGTTGTCGGCGAAACCTGCGATGCCTTCCTGAACGATATCTACGGGTTCCATATCAAAGAGGGACATGTTTTCAAAGCGCTGAATAGCGCCCGCGGCGGAACGGTGGCCGAGGGCGTGGTGGGCGCGGGAACGGGTATCCGCACCTGCGGTTTCAAAGCCGGGATCGGCACGGCCTCGCGGGTAATAGCGCTCGAGGGCCGGAAATTTACGGTCGGCGTGCTGGTGCAGAGCAACATGCCGGGCTGCCTGGTGGTGGATGGAGTCCCGGTGGGCCGCAAGCTGGGAGTGATCGACCCGGAGTATTCCGCTGGCGAGGGCGGCTCAATAATGGTGGTTATCGCCACCAACCTGCCCCTGGATTCCCGTCAGCTCAAAAGGCTCGCGGCCCGCGGCTCTTTCGGCATGGCCCTGACCGGGGCCAATGGCTCGCACCGCAGCGGAGACTTTTTCATCGCTTTCAGCACCACCCGGCGAAGAGAGGCGACAGACAGCAAAAGCCTTTTTTACCGTCCGGAGACCCTGAGAGATGAATATTATCTCACTCCGGCCTTTCAGGCCGCGGCCGAGGCGACTGAGGAAGCAATCCTTAATTCCATATTCAAGGCGGTGACAGTCACCGGCCGGGACGGCAACACAGTGGAAGAACTGGACCTGGAGGCTGCAATAGATATTTTGCGGAAATACGGAAAACTGCGCTGACCGGATGATAGCGGATTTGAAGCGAAAGATCGCGGAAGCAGATAACCCGGATGGAGGCATATAAATGGAGCATACGGCCCTGATCTCGCCGCAGGATACCTGGGTACTCTGGACCTTTCTGATAGTCTGGTCCGCCCTTTCGATTTATTCCGAGCAGAAGTATAAAATCGCGGCCAGGCTGAGCGGACCGGTAGTGGCTTGTATCGGCGGGCTGGTCCTGGCCAATACCGGAGTGCTGCCGCCGAAAAGCCCGGTCTATGACACGGTCTGGGATTATATCGTACCGCTCTGCATCCCGCTGCTGCTGCTCAAGGCCGACCTGCGCAGGATCTGGCGCGAAACCGGCCGTCTGTTCGGAGCTTTTCATATCAGCTCGCTGGGCACGGTAGTCGGCGCATTTGCAGCGATCTATGCTTTCGGGAAATTTGTCGACCGCGCGCCGGAAGTCGCCGGGATCATGACCGCCAGCTATATCGGCGGGGCGATGAACTTCCTGGCGACGGTCAACATATTCAAGATGGCCGAATCCACCACCAACGCCCTGATTGTCGCCGACAACCTGGTGATGGTGGTGCATATCATTATCATGCTGTCCCTGCCCGCTTTCGTCTGGGCCGTGCGCTGGTTCGGGATGCTGCCGGATGAGGAGCTTTACCTCAACGGCGAGGCCGGGAGCGAGGAACAGAGCAACTACTGGCGGCCCAAGCCGATCTCGCTGGTCGACATCGGCAAGAACCTGGCCCTGGCCTTCCTGATTGTCACCCTCTCCACCAAGCTGAGCGATTATATCTCGGCCACCGCAATTCCCGGGGCTTTAAGAGATTTCCTGGGCAACAAATTCCTGCTGTTTACGGCGGTCACCGTGATTTTCGTCCTGCTCTTCCCAGGTTTCAGCTCCCGGCTGCAGGGCACCGAGGAGATGGGCACGTTCGCCATTTACCTATTTTTCGTGCTGATCGGCATCCCGGCCAGTATCAAGGCAATCCTGCTCCAGGCGCCGATCCTGTTTGCTTTCTGCGCGGTCATGGTGGGCTGTAACATGTTGGTCACGTTCGGGCTGGGGCGGCTCTTCGGGTACACGCTGCCGGAGATGATCCTGGTCTCGATCGCCAATATCGCCGGGCCGATGAACTCGGCCGGAGTGGCGATTACCAAGAAATGGAGCAAGCTGATCCTGCCGGCTTTCCTGGTCGGTATCTGGGGTTATGTGATCGGGACTTACCTGGGAGTGATAATGGGAAATGTTTTGAAGGTGGTATTCTAGATTAGCGCTGAAAAATTTCCATGTACCATGAAATTCAAAACCAGTGAACAGATGACGCAGGATAACCCGGTTTAATTATTTGAAATTTTAGGAATTACCGTAG
>MFIX01000054.1:2729-6912 GCA_001780825.1 Candidatus Glassbacteria bacterium RIFCSPLOWO2_12_FULL_58_11
ACGAACTTGAGGCCAGCTCCGGACTATGGATAAAGTGATATCTTGCGTAGGGGCACGGTGCACCGTGCCCCTGTAGTTTCTTTAGTCCGGCCGTAAGCATAAAAAATGGTATCGTAGGGGCGGACCAATGTGTCCGCCCGTGTTCGGAAATTTCTCGCTGCAAGCGGGCGCTCACTCGGGTGCGCCCCTACAATAAGACGATATAATGCAACAAGTTATGAATAATTTCGGCTAGAGGGTCAAAAAATGAGGGCGACCCCGATAAAATCGGGGTCGCCCCTACACGCAAAAAACATTTCCATTAACACTCGGTTCAACTGGCTCCGCTCATTCGCACAGGTATTTTTTAATCTCTCCCTTGTCTTTCAGATCGATAAACATCCTGCCCGGACGGCCCTCGCCGTAGCCCTCCAGGCCGCCGGTCTCGTTCTCACCCCACCAGGCCAGGATTTTTTCTCCCTCCAGCTCGAACCCGCGCACCTCGCCCAGGTCCAGGGTTTTCACCGGCGGCGGAGTCTCGCCGTCGCGGTAGGGCACGCAGAGCACCAGGAACCTCGCCCGGTCGCGCGGCTCGGCGGTCGTGGCCCTGAAATGCCACTGGTTCGGCGCGCCCAGGTACCTTTCCTCGGGGTCCTTGGGAAATTTATCGGTCTGGCTGAATGTCAGCCCGCAGTCCGACATCAAATAAACCGCCAGACGCGCCTGGCCCTGCTTGACCAGCAGACTGAGATTTTTCTCGTCCGGCTCCATTTTACTAAGCGCGTGCAGAGCATAATCGAAAGTGGCCGGGTCCTCGGTGACAAAGTAATCGTGCACGGCCAGCCAGGGCCTCTCCACCGAGGAAGAGAAAGCCAGCGAGCGGCGGGCAAGCTTGACCGCCGGGCCCTGCTCGGGCAGCGGCTGCTTGATAAACTCCTTCCACTGGTCGATAGTCTCCTGGTCCATCGGCACATTATAGGCCGCGGAGGCCTCGCCGGTGGTCAGGGTCAAGCGGCCATCCGCGGAAAAACGCTCGATCCGGCCCGCCGCCTCCATCGACTGGCTCGCTTCTCCCCAACCATTGACCAGGATGGCATTGTGCGCCCAGGTCTGTCTGGACCAGAGGTTGTGGTGCGGACTGCTAAACCAGGGGTAATAGCCCGAGTCTATCAGCAGCGGCTCGCCATAAGCGTTGAGCTGGAAGCTGTTCTGGTCGGCGTGGCTGTGGCTGAACGAGCCATAGCGGCTGGACTTGAACAGGGCCCAGACATCCTTGTCCGCATCCCCCAGCGCCGAGTGCATCGCCACCCAGCCGATATCCGGCAGCCATTTCGAGCCGGGCAGTCCGGCAGGAGAGCTGGGAGTCAGGTCGGCCGGCACCGAGGAAATATCGAAGGCGACATCCTCCATGAACCATTCTTTCCAGTCTTTCTGGCCCGGAAGCACCTGGAGCCTGGCGCTGATCGCCTCGCTGGGCTGTATATTCTCGGACTGCCAGAGCAGCACTGGGTCATGGGTGGCGGCCGCGTATTTCTGCACGAGGAGTTTTTCGGGCATATTCGGGGCCGACTCGCCGCCATCGCCGAATCCGCCTCTTTTGGCATAAGGCGGATGGAAAAGCACCGCGAAATAACCGTTATTGCGGAAAAACGGCTTATCGTAGAGATTGAATCCGGTGGCCTGGCGCAGGGCATCCAGGAAATTGGCGTGCCAGCCGCAATAGGCCGCCCAGTAGCTCAGGCCCTGGGCCCACCCGCCGGGGTCGGAACCCCAGGTGGGATAAGAGGTAAGGTAGCAGCGGAGCACATAATCGAGCCACTTTTCGGCATCCGGCAGGTCGCCGGCCAGCGACAGGCCGGCGAAACCGAGAAAGGCCAGCACGCGCACCTGGTGGTTGGACCAGGGATTGGAAATGAAATCCAGGCGGTTGTACAAATCGAGGATCTGGTTTGCCCGGCGCTTGAGACAGTCAAGCACGGCCTGTTTCTCGGCCGGATCGAGCTCATCGGCGATCCAGTCATAGGCGATCGACATCCGCTCGAGCATCGGCATCCCGGCCTCATCATTGCCGGTCGAGCCATCCGGCAGGGGCAGGTTGTAGGAGGTTATCCCGTCCGGGTCCCAGGTTGCCAGGTGCAGCAGCCACTTTTTAGCGCCCTCCAGGTATTTTTTATCCCCGGTAACCCGGTAGAGCAGGGCCAGGCGGACCGCATGGGCGCTGCCCACTTTTCCCGGAGTATAAATCCTGCGCCACTCGCCGACTTCGAACTCTCCATTCTTGTAAGGCGCCGGCTCGGGATAGAGCGGCTCCTCGAGCGCCAGATCGGCCAGCCGACAGGTAAGCTCCCAAAACGGCAGCTCTCCTTTCCCGGCGGCATCCTTGATCCGGGTCAAGTTCCCGGGCGATAGGAAAATCCGCGGCCGGACGTTTTTCAGTTCAGCGGTCATCACGCTGACATCCGGCAACACCAGCTCCGGCGTTCCTTCCTCCACTTTAAAGCTGCGCAGCCCGGTCCGGGCAAAGAACTTTCCGGTCGAATCTCGGTAAACCACGTACCAGTTGTAGGCCCCGGGTTCCAGAGGAGCCTGAAGAACGGCGACTGTTGAGCGCAGACTGTCCAGCTGTACCACCGTGCGGGCCTGCTCACTGCGAGTGAGCAGCACGAAACAGTAGCCGGAAGCGCCCTTGGCGGCGGGCCAGGTGAATCCCGGCGGGTTGACCCCGGCAGTCTGGCCATCCACCGGATAATAGAGCAGCTGCCGGCCACCCGGCGCGAGCTCATCGACCGCCAGCTCGAGCAGGGTATGTTCCCTGGCGCAGCTCAGCCAGCCGAACAGAAAGACAAACAGCAGGGAGATAAGACTAAGAATTCTGGTCATTGGCGTTCTCCGGTGGGATTGGTGGTCGGAAGACAAATCGCTATATTATTAACGGATTCACCTGGACAAGTCAACTTGTCAGCGACCCCTGGCAAATTGTGGCCGGTTAATTCGGAGGCGGTGGATGCTCAATTTCGCGAAGGCTTACGATATCAGTATCACGCTCGGCGAAGAGGCGGCGGTCTATCCGGGAGACCCGCCCTTTTCCGCCGAGGAGGTTTATTCCTTTGCCGGGGGCGCCGAGGCGCGGGTCTCGAGTTTTCACGCCTGCGCCCACAGCGGCACTCACCTGGACCTGCCGGCCCACTTTGAGCCTGGCGCTCCGGGCTTGGAAAGCTTCCCGCCGGAACGGTTTATCTTGCCGGCCCAGGTGCTGGAGATCGAAAACCCGCGCGCGGTAACCCGGGAGGAGCTTACCGGGAAGGCCCTTAAACGCGGCCGGGCCTTCCTGTTTAAAACCCGCAATTCAATCGAGCGCCTGGTCGTTTCAGGTATTTTTTCCGAGGATTATGTCAGCCTGGAGGCCGGGGCCGCCGAACTATGCGTAGAGCTGGACTCGCCCCTGGTCGGGCTGGACTATTTCTCTATAGACCGGTTCGGCGACAGCGGCTATCCGGTTCACCGGACGCTGTTGAACAGCGGCAGGCTGATCCTCGAGGGCCTGAACCTGCGCTCAGTCCCGGCCGGCGAGTACACCCTGCTCGCACTGCCGCTTAAAATCAAGGGTCTAGAGGCCTCGCCGGTACGGGCGGTGCTGCTGAAATAATTATCCCTGCCATTCAGTCCAGCGCCGTTTGATCGAAAAGAATTCCCCGGCGCTTGCCGCAAAGTAGTTCATTTCTCCAGACTGCTGTCCCGGACAGGGCCCGGCCGTGGAGGCCGATAAGGCTCCCTGGAATAGAAATTATCCGAAATGTCGCTATTTTATCACGGGCGCGCAAATCCTATATCCATCCGCTTCAGGCCCGATCCAGCCGGCCCGCGAAAGATTCCTCTCCGGCTAAAAATCTAAAGTTTGAAATCAGGTTGTCGATAATTGTGCAAGAAGGCGACACTGCTTCACCCCCCGGCCGGGCCCCGAATGGGGTACCGGCCGGAAGGGTGTGGCAATCCTGCGCCCGAAAACACGAATCAGAGGAGAAATTCCCTAAGCCGTTTTGGATTTGATAGAATCCCCCTAGAAAATCCAGCCTGGGTCTGGTGGTCTTTCCTTCGCGACAAAAGACCACCTATTAAGCATGGATGCTTAATATATCATCAAGGAGGATGAAGCATGGCATTGTCGCTCAACACAAATATTTCCGCCATAACTGCTCGCCGAAAT
>MFIX01000054.1:6931-10149 GCA_001780825.1 Candidatus Glassbacteria bacterium RIFCSPLOWO2_12_FULL_58_11
AGCTCAAGACCAGCATGGAAAGACTTTCCAGTGGTCTGAGAATTAATCGCAGCGCAGATGACGCCGCCGGACTAACCATTGCCGAAAACCTTCGTTCCCAGATCGTCGGACTGAACCGGGCGGTCACCAACGCCGCCGATGGTATTTCGCTGATCCAGACCGGCGAGGGAGCGATGCGGGAAGGCAACGATATTTTACACCGCATCCGCGAGCTCTCCGTCCAGGCGGCCAATGGCACGCTGACCAGCCGGGACCGCCAGGCCATCCAGAACGAGGTATCGCTGCTGATCGACGAGATCAACCGCATCGCCTCGACTACCACCTTCAACAGTATCAACCTGCTCAACGGTAACTCCTCGGCGTTGGTGAGCACCAGCAACCCCCAGGATGTCAAAGGTATAGTGGTGGGCGACGTGGGGGAGGGCGGGATCTTTTCGGTGACAATCAATGTCAGCGAATCCAGCGGTGGCCAGAAGCTTTTCGGCCGCAACCAGATCCTCGGCACCGGGATCATGACCACAATAGACGATAAGGGTCAGATTTACGATGCCACTCACGAAACTACCCTTCAGTCCATCAGCTCCTTTAAAAATTTCCGGGTCTTCGAAGGCGGAGTCCGCAGCGTCACGCTCACCCTGAGCAGCGATGCGGACAACACGGTTACCGATATCGAGATTTTCGCCACCGATACCCTGGCAATCGTCAAAAGCCGGATATCCCTGGCGATCAACGATCCGAATCAGACCACCGACCTGAACCTCGGAGGCGGGATCTCGGATGGGGCGGCCCTGGTAAGTATCGCCTCGGTGGGTGTTTCCCCGGCCGGAGGCCTTTCGGGAAGCACGGTGATAACGATCATGAATCCCGAGCCCGGGAGGCGGCTGGTCTGGGGCGGGGACGACAAAGCCCTATCGGCGCTCGCTTTTACCGAAGTGCAGGAGACCCAACCCCCGGTCTTCTCGATCACGATCAATAATATCTCGAGTGCCTTCAAAAAATTCATCCCCCGCAGCCTGAAAGTCTTCGGCGACCGGGCCGCGGGGCTGATCCAGGGCGTGGACATCCGGTTCCGTCCCACGCTGAATATCAGCCTCTCCGGCGCCGAAGTGGACAAGGTGGGTTCTTTCAATGTGCCGAAGCTGGTAATCGGCAAGAACGTCCTGAACAACACTTTCATGCTCGAAGTCACTCCCCGGCCCCTGGTGTTTCAGATCGGAGCCAATCAGGGAGACATCCTTGCCACCAGGATCGGCGATATCAGCGCGGCCAGCCTGGGGATCAACGGGATCAACATTGTCGACCAGACCCTGGCCGGCGAGTCGATCAGGACGGTGGACACGGCGCTCAAGCGGCTTAACTCCGAAAGAGCCAACCTGGGAGCCGTCCAGAACCGGCTTGAAAGCACCATACGCAGCCTGGGAATCGCTTCCGAGAACCTCACCGGTAGTGAATCACAGATCCGCGATCTGGATTATTCGCAGGAAATCGTGAATTTCACCGCCCTGCAGGTGCTCAGCCAGTCGGCGGCCTCGTTCCTGGCCCAGGCGAATGCCCTGAGCAATACGGTCCTCACCCTGATCGGCGGCAGATAGCATGGGCGGGCATGAAGCAGCTTGACGTAAAGGTTTCATCCGGCGCATAAGTAGAATAATCCGGCGCCGCAGTAAGGAAGTTCGTTTGACCGCCGGCGATCCGTGGTCCCGACCCGGACCGGCAATAGGGCGAAAACGATGTGACGGCCTCAGGGAGGCCCCTCCGGGGCGGCGGCTCCGGGATTAAACAAGGACAAGTTGTACCTCCGGAGTTGTCCGGAGGGTCCATTAAGCCGCCGCGAGTACCTGGACCGCTGTCGGAATATGGGAGCTGGGAGGTTTTTATCGCGGCGGTTCGGCTCTCTGGAAAGCTGTGAATTAGAGATCTTAGTCAGGCGAAGGGGCTCCTCAGGTAATAGTCAGGGAGCGGCTGGTCCTGCCTTGGGTTTGACCGGAGCCGTTAAGCCGGACAGACGGAGTGGTGTGATAGAAAATCAAACGCCGGGTAGTCTGGGATAGCGCTCTGAAGCCGCAAGCCCGGTTTCGGATTATAAAGTAATAACCCCGGGCTGCGAGTGCGCCAAGCTCTAGAGGTAAGGCGAACTTAAAGGTACGCCGCGGTGAAGAGATATATCGAAAAACGAAGCAGATTGACTTTTGAATGACGCAGTCAAGGCTTCACTAGATATAAGGCAACAGGAAAGATATCAGTCAGTTTTCAGCGCGGACGGGGGGCGGTAATTGAACCGGTCCCTCTCGAGGCGCCCTCAGCCGGGGCCGGATCACGGGAAACAAGAACCGCCGGCTGAGCCAGGCAACGCCGCTGGAGTCAAGCGCAGCAACGCGAGAGTCAGCTTGACCTGCCGCTGAGCGCTGCCGCGGAGGCTGACCGGAATATGCAACGGATTTGCCGCCGGGGAGTGAGCTCGCCTCCCGGGCGGGGTGATGCGAAACAATACAGCGCGCCGATAAAAGAGTGCGGCGTGCCCGAGAACCAAGTTTCCATGCCTGGTACTCTGCCTAAAGGCGGTCGCCGGGGTGGACACTCTGGACGGCAGTGCGTCCGTTCACCCGGCAATTGAGCCGCAGTCGAATGACCGGCTGCCGGCCGGAGCTGGAATGTCCTGACAACCAGTAAACCTCGAGCCACGGACGGCTCGAAATGGACAGGGAGGTCCATCTATGCAGATCAGTTAACCTGACAATCGAAATCCTGGAGGGTTCATGCCCGAAGGCCGGGTGATACCAGGTTCGCGGAACGAGGGGCTTCAGTCCCCGCGCAGCGAGTTTACCGGGTGAAATTTATCCCCGGTCGAAGAAGAGCTGCGCCCTGAATCGAGGTCCGCGCCCGGATGGGTGCAAGCCTCGCACCGGCCGGCCTGAACCTGAGCAGCAAGCCGAACGCGCGCTTGCCCGCGGACCTTTATCTTCCCCGGGCCGGCCACCGCGCTCGCCCTGACTGACAAACACTTCTTGAAAGTTGAACAGCGAATTGATTACAGGGAAACTTGCTGTCAGAACACTGAAAAGGAGGTGCCTGACCGAATACCGATAATCTTAATTACGGCTCGGTGTCCGTACCGGCGCAGCTGCGCCGGAAATCGGGATGCTCTCGCACTGGGGAGCACTACTCATGGCTCTTTCGGCAGATGCCGCCGGCGGTTGCCATTGCGCGCCGCGGAGCCT
>MFIX01000055.1:0-203 GCA_001780825.1 Candidatus Glassbacteria bacterium RIFCSPLOWO2_12_FULL_58_11
CAAATCCGCTCCAGGCTGCGGAGCTGCCCCTGCCCGAGCCGGAAGCCGGGGAAATCCGTATCCGCGTGCGGGTTTGCGGGGCCTGCCATACGGACCTGCACATTGCCGAGGGCGAGCTGCCGCCGAAAAAATCTCCTCTGGTCCCCGGGCACCAGATCGTGGGCGAGGTCGAGAAGACCGGCCCGGGAGTCAACCGTTTCCGG
>MFIX01000055.1:277-549 GCA_001780825.1 Candidatus Glassbacteria bacterium RIFCSPLOWO2_12_FULL_58_11
AAACCTCTGCGATGCGGCCAAATTCACCGGCTACGACCGGGATGGCGGTTATGCCGAGTATGTGGTGGTGCCAGCAGACTTCGCCCATCCCTTGCCGGAGGGTTTCCCCGATGCCCAGGCCGCGCCGCTGCTCTGCGCCGGGGTGATCGGTTATCGCTCGTTGCGCCTGAGCGGGATATCTCCGGGCCAGAAGTTGGGGCTGTACGGGTTCGGCGCCTCGGCGCATATCGCGATCCAGGTGGCTCTCCATTGGGGCTGCGCGGTGTATGTTT
>MFIX01000055.1:591-2720 GCA_001780825.1 Candidatus Glassbacteria bacterium RIFCSPLOWO2_12_FULL_58_11
CGCTGCTCGACAGCAGCATCATATTTGCGCCCGCCGGGGCCCTGGTCCCGGAAGCGCTGAAAGCTCTGCGCAAGGGCGGCACTCTGGCGATCAACGCGGTGTACATGAGCCCCATCCCAGAGCTGAAATATGAGCTTATCTACCACGAGCGAACCCTCCGCAGCGTGGCCAACTGCACCCGAAGTGATGCAACTGAGCTGCTCAAACTCGCCGGGGAAATCCCTTTGCATACGGATATCGAGCTGTTCGTCCTGGAACAGGCCAATCTGGTGCTGCAAAAGATGAAACGCTCCGAGATTCAGGGCGCGGCGGTACTCGAGATTGCATAAAAAGTATTGCCCGGCCAAAGCGGGGTATTATTATTCGATAGTCGGACAGGGAATAAAACACCGCAAAATTATCCCCCTGGAGCCAAAATGCAGACCCAGGAAGAAATGGAAGAGGTGGACCGCAAGCTCGAGGCGGTCCTGGAGCTGCTGGTCAATAAGCACTACGAGGCGGCCCGGATGGAGATTGAATATTTGCGGGATAATGTGGGCGGGCTGGGTTACCAGGCCAAGTGGTACGAGCGGGCCTGGTACCAGCAGTCGGTCGGGGAGTACATGCGGATCCTGGGTGAAACCTATGGGCACGTGCTGGAGCTGATCGCCGGGGGAGAGTTCGACAAGGCGGATGAGGAGCTGAAACACCTGCAGGTGACCCTGAAACGCGACTGGTTTATCTTGAAAGGCTTCAAGGACAGCGGGCCGTTGGGCTGGATTAAGGGGCTTTTCGGTTGAGCGGAAGGAAAAAGTAAAACCTTACTGATTGTATCCCCGCGAATTCATAAAATGACGCAAATCCTGTAGGGGCGGCCCCCTGTGGCCTCCCGGCGCTTGGGAATTTCTAAAAGACTACCGGGCGCGCACAGGGGCGCGCCCCTACGAAAAAACAAGGCGGAATTTTTTCCAACCGCTGCGGACTGCAAATCGATGTTCCATAACCAAGCGCGGTTTAGAGGAGCAAAGTGAAACCGGAAATCAAAAAAACAGAGTTCGGCTCGATAACCACCGCGGACCAGACCTTCGAGCACGATATAATTATCCGCCTGGACGGCAAGGTAAAAAAGAGAAAGAAGAAGTTGTCGAAAGCGATTTTCGGCACCTCGCACGTTGTGTCCGTGGATGAAATAAAAGAGGTTTACGAAAAAGGGGCGGAGGAAATTATAATCGGGTCCGGCCAGTATGGTGAGCTGCGGCTGTCGGATGAGGCAAAGAAATATTTAAAAGACAGGAAATGCCGGATCGAACTGGAGCCTACGCCTGAGGCGATAAAACACTGGAATTCCTCCAAGGCCAAGGCGTTGGGGCTGTTTCATGTGACCTGTTGAAGGTTCCGGCAAGCCCAAGACGCCAGTTGCGCTAAAGAAAAGGGGCAGTCACCGGCTCGTGGGACTGCCCCTTCTTGTCACTGGCGGAGGGCGAGGGATTCGAACCCCCATGGGTGTTACCCCGGCGGATTTCAAGTCCGCTGCCTTACCAGTTAGGACTAGCCCTCCGAAAAATCAGACGTTAATTTTATTCCGTCTCCTGTAGGGGCAATTCATGAATTGCCCCTACGGTGTTTATAGGTTAGAGTTGGGGCGGTCGCCCGCCTTGCCTGTAGCCGCTATTTAGAAAAGCTCCTTGATATAGATATTAGCGAACTGGATATGGTCGCCGTGGTGCTGAAGGGCGATCGGGCCGGTTTCCGGGATCCCGGGGAGCCAGGCATCCCGGATCACGGTCTTGCCGTTGAGAACCACTGTCACCCGGTCATCGATCAGGGTGATCAGGAAACGGTTCCACTCGCCGATCGGCATGTCCGCGTTGACTATCGGAGTCACGCCGGCACGCACCGAGGCCGGCAGGTCCATATCCAGACGGTAGCCGTAGAACTCTCCTGAGCCGCAGGGCCAGTTCCAGATATTGACCTGGGCCTTATCGCTGCCGCGCAGGTAAATCCCGCTGTCTCCCGCATCCATAACCGGTATGGTAAGCTGATCGCCGTTGTCATCCTTCTGATACGAGCCATCCGGCAGGATCACCGGCACCTTGTCCAGCACCGGCTTGTCCGGCTGGCGCCAGTCCACGATAAGCTTGAAATTACGG
>MFIX01000055.1:2787-10359 GCA_001780825.1 Candidatus Glassbacteria bacterium RIFCSPLOWO2_12_FULL_58_11
TAAGCTTGAAATTACGGTAATTCTTGGCGGACCAGAGGTTTTTCTCCTCGCCCTCGGCCTCGCTCTTACCGTCATAGTCCAGCACCCAATCCTGGGCTTTCCAATGTCCGGCCTGGCCCGGGCTCTGCTTCCAGTTGCGCAGGTCCAGACCGGTGTACAGCGAGCGGAAGCCCTCATCCCGTGTGGCGATAACATCCGGGAGCGGGTCGGTGCCCGGCAACTCCTTGATCCGGATATTTTTGAAATGGATCGGGCTGCCCTCGGACTCCAGGCAGATGTAGCCCTTGCGCGGGTTGCAGTGATAGGCGCGGGTCACCACCTTACCATTGACTGCCAGCGAGAGCACTCCATCCCGGGACTCGACCCGGTAATGGTTCCACTGGCCGGCCGGTTTCATGCGGTCCTCGGCAGGCAAGGCGCGGCCCCAGCCCTGTGGATGCGGCTTGTCCGGGGACATGGTGGCGCCGTGGATCGGGAAGATATCGCCCGCATTGCCGTCCATCACCTGCACCTCGACCGAGCGGGTGAAGGGTTGGCCCCTGGCGGTCAGCGCATCCGAGTAAACGAACAGCCCGGCGTTCCCGCCCTTGACCTGATGGCTCCAGTCGAGCTCCAGGATAAAATTCTCGTACATCTTCTCCGTGCGCATCACCCCGGTGGGCACGCCGGTGCAGATAATCATCCCATCCTTTACCGTAAAGGTTTCCGGAGCGCAATTGACATTCACCCAGCCCGTAAGGTCGGCGCCGTTAAACAGCGGCGTGAAGCCCTCCTCCTGGGCCTGCGCGGGCAGATTGCCCGCTGAGAAAAGTATCAGACCGAGGACTGCGACCAGTAATGCTGAAGTAAAATTTCTCATCGCTGCGAACTCCTTGAAAAGGTTGGCCTGCCGCTGGAGCGCGGTAAAGGGACGCTCGATAATAATAAAGGCCCGGCTCACAGTTGTCCAGAACAGTTGCAACTGAGGACAATACCTCAGAACGAGATTATACGTAATTATTTGCAAGCGTTTTCTTGCTGTAGGGGCGCACCCGCGTGTGCGCCCGCGAACCAACGCGGAGATTCCGAAAAGGGCGGACACAGGGGTCCGCCCCTACATGAATCAGAGGAGATTATTTAGAAACCGGGGTAAAATTATTACGACGTCCCAGTCTCAGTTGCCGGAACTTCCGCTCAGCCGGCGAAATTTTTCAGCGTCTCGAGATAGGACAGGGGCAGGCCGATATCGAAGCGGTCGCCCTCGATCAGGTAGCCCAGGAATCCCTCCTCGGCCCGCAGTACATCCAGCGCCAGAGTGAGGTCGAACTCCCCCTTGCGGCGCAGATTCTGGCTGATATGCTCCTTGAGGACCTCGAATACCGAAGGGCTCAGGACATACAGGCCGAAAATGGTCAGGTACTCATCCCCGGCCAGGCCATCGACCCGCAGCTTGTCCCGCGCATAATCCAGCGAGGGTTTCTCGGCGATCTCGGTGATATTGAGCAAACCCTTTTCATTGGGATCCCACAGCCCGGCCACAGTGCCGAACCTGCCGATCAGTGATTCGTGTGTCTTGCGCAGGCCGATCACATTTTTCTGGTGCTTTTCGTAGATGTCCAACAACTGGCGGGAGCAGGGCACCGCGGTCTGGGAGCGGTAGAGATGGTCGCCCAGCATCAGCAGGAAAGGCTCCTGGCCGATCCATTCCCCGGCGGTGTGCACCGCGTGGCCCAGTCCCTCCTGGTGCTCCTGGGCCAGGATCGTGGTTTTGGAGCCGATCTCCATCAGACGGGTCTGGTAAGACCGCGCGGCCAGGCTAAGCTTGTTGTAGTGCCCGATCTCGAGCGGCGCGTTGAAAAAACTTTCGAACAGTCCGACATCCTCTTTCTGCACTACGATACAGACTCCGCTGGCCCCGCTGGCGAGCGCCTCCTCCACCAGGTAAAGGATCGCCGGGCGGGCTACCCCATCCTCGCCGATCACCGGGAAAAGCTCCTTGCGCGTGGCCTTGGTGGCCGGGAAGAGCCGGGTGCCGAAACCGGCCGCCGGGATCAGAGCCTTGCGCGCCCGGCGTGCCGCCGGGATATCCAGTTTCAAGGCGCGCAGGCCCTTTTTCTTCTCGAAGAGCTGGATAATCTGATCCTGCTCCTCCTTGCCGCGGGCGACAAACTGCGCCGAGCCATCCCCTTGCGAGCCTACACCTTTGCCGCCCCAGACCAGATCACGGATGTCCGCGAAAGCGAGCGCCTCATGCAAAACCGGGGCGGTCAGCTGGCCCGGGCAGGCGGGAGTCAGGTAGCGGTCAAAGAGGCCCTGGGCCTTGGTCATCAGCTCTCCCAGGCCTTTGGCATCCCCGGCTTTGAGAAGCTCGGTCGCCTCGCCGGTTACCAGTTTGTTGACCTCGCCCAGATAGTACTGGACGCCCTTGTCCAGCTCGGACTCGGCGAAAGGAAAAGAACGGTTCAGGCTGGCCAGGATCTCCTTGGTGTTCTTCCCGGCCGCGAGATCGACCACCACCAGGTGCAGGTCACGGGGTACGCTGAGCTCCTCGACAGTCAGCAGGTCGCGGTCATGGGTCATCAGGATCGGCCGGTTGCCATAGGCGCAGCCCTGGTCCATCCTGCCGCAGCGGCTGGGGGTGATAACCTCGCCCAGGTAGGCAAACTCCATCTCGCCCCGGATGGTCATCCGCAGGTCGTACACCTTGTTGAAAGCCCGGGCGGTCAGCACGCAGACCGCTGCCGAGCTGCTCAAGCCTTTTTTGACCGGCAGGTCGGTCAGGTAATTGTCGATCTCCAGCCCCTTGACCGGATAGAAAGTCATCACCTGGTAAGCCACCCCGGCAATGTAGCTGAAAAACCCGCCCTTCTCGGCTTCGGCCAGCAGGGCCTCGCGCGACATCGGGATCTCGTATGGCCCGATCTTCCGGCCATCCGGCAGGCTCGAATGAAGTATCAACTTGCCCGGATGCGGCTTTACCCGGGCATAAATCCCCTGGTTGGTCCCGGTCAGCAGGGTATAGCCTTTTTCCAGCTCCGAGTTGGCTCTACGGTAGCCTCCGGCCCAGTCCGAGTGTTCGCCGAAGAGGCAGATTCTTCCCGGTACGAACAGTTCCATGTGCGCTCCAGTAAACTATATCAGGTGTCACGGCGCCGGTAATATCACTCATCCCAGCGATAAATTATTCCCGGAGAGAAAATTTCCTGCTTTCCAGGTCGAGCTCCAGAGCAAAAGACTTCTGGTCGCGGTACCAGTGCAGGGTCACCAGGTTATTGTTAATCTCGCTGCGCAGCCAATCCAGCGGCCGTCCGCTCTTTTCCCGGAAGTGCAACAGGGTGAGCATGGTACAGTCATTGGTAGTAAAAACCGGCCGGATCTCCAGCCGCAGGGTCTCTTTTATTTGCGCCCCGGCCTTGACCGTAAACGGCGCCCAGGCATGATTGCGCTGTTGCGGGGCGAGCGGGTAAATATCCAGGATGTTGTCTCCCTCCGCAGCCTCGATCCGGGTGAACTTGCGCTCCAGCGGAGTTCCCGGCGGGAGGTGAAGCTGCCAGCTCAGCTCGCGCTCCGTGTCGATGTCCGGGCCGTAGAGGGCCATTTTCACCAGCCGGGCGCCCTGGCCCATGGGCGCGGCGCTGAAGCTGACCCGGCTGCCCTGGGTGAGCTTGGCCTTGGGAGATATCTCGAGGTGGGTGTCGGTAATTTCGACAGTGTCCTGCCAGGAGTGGATTGTGTCCCCATTGACCAGGATCGAATAGGCCCCGGTCAGCGGAGCATTGTCGATATAGCTCGCCGCGATCCGGTACCAGCCGTCCGGGCCGCTGAAAGCGAAAGAAGCCTGGCCCCGGGTGCCGGTCACATAGCCGCCTTCCAGCCGCAGGCCCCCCTCGAGCTGAAGGGTATCGGCGGGATAAGTGAACACGACACCGCGGTTGTCGAGCGCCAGCTGATCGGCAATCAGCAGGAGGTCGGGTTTCAGATAAAGGAAATGGCGCAGGGCTTTTTCGAGCCGCAGGGCCGGGTGGTAGGCCGGAGCCAGGTCGGCCAGGACATAGTCGGCCTGCGGCGTAGAGCGCGTTTCGAGTATCGCGGGCCGCTGGTGAAATTCCAGCGCCTCGGCCGCCGCGAACCAGGGCTCTTCGCCGCCCAGTTGTCCCTGGCCTTTGACTATCAGAGTACTGTGGTTGGCAGTCCGCTTAAAATAAGTGTAGCCCGGATCGACTGCCAGAAATCGGCCGCGGGCGAAAATCTGGAACGACCCGGCATCCGGGTGGCCGTGCGCCCCGCCCAGGTCATACAGGGCATCCTTGCTCCGGGTCTGGCCCAGATAAGGCCCGCATTTAATCCCGATCAGGGCAGCCGAGCTGTCACGCCAGGCGGAGCGCAGCATCACCTGGCCGATTTCAGAGAATTCTTTCAGGGTGGGGAAAGTATCCGGGTCCGCTTCCCTAACTTGCGGATCGTACCAGAGCAGCGCCCACCAGGAGGCGCTGTTCAGCCCATGAGGCTGGAGCTCGATCAGTCTGGTTCCCAGCCACTGCGCCGACTGGTCGGCGTACTGCGCGGCCAGCCTGAAGCATTGCGGCTCAGGCCCGTGCGAATTGCCGTGGTTCGGGCTGTCGCCGAAAGCCATGGCCCATTCATCGCCTCTGAGCGCAGGCAGGAGGCTGTACAGGATATACTGGGGATAATTTTTAAGCCAGGGGCTGCCGTAATAGTCGCGGGCCAGACAGGTGCGGGCCAGCTCGGCATAAAAGAGGCAGAATTCCAGGGCGTAATTGCCATAGCTCAGGCCTTCGATCGAGCCGCCGTCTTTCAGGCTCAGGGCGAAAACCTGGGTGAAAAACTCCTCGCACACGGCCAGCCATTCCTGGGCCCGGGCATCCTCGCCGTAGAGCGCCACCGCGGCATAAGCCAGGCCGCAATAATTGACATGGGCGTGGTTCTGAAGGTACTGGTTGCGGTACCAGGCCCGGTTCCGGGCGATCTGCTGGTACTGCATCTGCGCCTCATCGCCCAGCTTGAGTGCGATCTGCGACCTCTCGGCCCGGTTGAGGCTGGGGTAGAGCCAGTCATAGGCCAGGGCCACGCCCAGCAGCAGGTGTCCGTGGAGCAGATCGTACTCCGGGTCCCAGACCTCTATGGCGCAGAGGTCGAAGACATAACGTTTTGTAAGCTGGAACAGGCTGTCGCTGCCGGTGGCGCGCCAGGCGAAAGCCAGGTCCGCGGCCAGGTTGCCGTTGCCGCGATCCAGCACCTCGGTCACTTTCCCGGCACGCGCTGTTTTTTCCGGCAGGTCTTCGAGGTAACGCTTCCAGAGCCATTGACGGCTGGTGGAGAGGTCGGGAAACAGCTTTTCTTCCACCTCGCCGGTGAGTATCAGCCGGGGGTGGACCCCGGCGGCTTTCTTCAGCTCGCGGTACACATCCGGGCTGAGCCCGCTCGGACCGCCGTCACGGTTGCAGGCGGCGAATGGTAAAGATAATGTCAGGAGAAGAAGCAGGACCGTCCGAGAAATTTTCACGCATCTCCCTTGAGCTGCCTAACTGCTATAATAGTTGTACAGTTCCGGCAAATTTAATAAAAAGTTTTACCTGGCACAAGAAAACACGGGCAGCCGTCTCTCCGCGGCAGGATGATCTTGACTTGACTCTCGCGAAAATGTTATCATACCGGATCAGATTAATTAAAGTTAGGGACTTTGAAATGTGCTCCAGAAAATTTTACCTGACTGTCATAATGCTCAGTTTCCCGGCGTTACTCAACCCGGGTGTGTTAAGAGGCGACGGTCTAGAAGACAGGCTGGCAGCGAGCGCGGTGAAGGCCAACGAAGCATTTTTGCGTTGCCGGCGCTACCTGGAGGGCTGGCTCAGACACCTCGATCCCGCCAGCGGACTGCTCCGTCAGAGCCTGGCCGCCGAGGGCAACCTCTGGACGCCGGAGAACTCGGCCGCGGATAATTTTCCGTTCATGGTGATCGCCGCGCGGTTCACCCGGCCTGAACTTGAGAGATCCCTTTTCCATGAAAGCCTCATTGGAGAGAAAAGTTATGCCGCCGACCGGTGGGGGCTGCCCTCGGCTTTCGACTTGAACAAGAAGGCCAAACTGGAACGCGACACCGGCCGCCTCATTTTCGGCGCCTCGGAGTACGCCAAGGATGGCCTGGCGCCAATGGTCGAAATATTGGGCCGTGGCGCCTGGTCGGCTAGAATGGAGGAGCTGGCAGAGGGCATATTCACGGCGGCGCCGGTGGAGACCGCTTTCGGCGCCTTGCCCTCGGCGGATGCCGAAGTCAACGGCGAGATGCTCCAAGTCCTATGCCGCCTGTTCTGGATGACCGGCAGGGAAATTTACCTCGAATGGGCGCGCAGGATCGGAGATGCTTACTGTTACGAAGTCCTGCCGGGCAATTACGGAGTGCCGGCACATTTCTGGGATTTCGGGAAACATACCGGCGACAGTCTGCTCAAGCTGCGCGACCATGGCTGTGAGATAGTTAGCGGGTTGACGCTGCTTTTCGCAATCGAGAAAGAGAGGAATACTCCACGGGCAAGGTCCTACTACCCGGCTATCAGCCGGATGCTCGGGCGGATAGAGGAGATCGGAACGGACAGTACCGGGATATTTTTCAATGAGGTGAGCGCCGTCAACGGTGAGCGCACCCGCCCGGGATATTCCGATTGCTGGGGCTACGACTATTATGCCTGGTACACCTTCTGGCTGGCCACCGGCGAGGAGCGTTACCTTAAGCCCGTCCGGCAGGCGCTGCGCAGCCTTCAAATGTTTAAGGACTACCCCTGGGAGCCGCGGCAGGAGGGCGGCCAGTCGCAGGATGGAATCGCCGATGCAGTCGAGGGGGCGCTGGGACTCTTGAGCCGCCTTCCCGAGCCGAGCGCTTTCGACTGGGTGGAGCACGAGATAAATCGAATGTTCTCTTTCCAGAAGCCGGATGGGACTATTGAGGGCTGGTGGGGCGATGGCAACTTCTGCCGTACCGCGCTGATGTACGCTTTTTACAATACCAGCGGTGCTTACTGCCGGCCCTGGCGGGAGGACCTGCTGCTTGCCGGGAGCCGGGAGGGCGATGGCCTGGAGATTTACCTTCGCGCAAGCAAGCCCTGGAGCGGAGAGCTTCACCTCGACCCGCCCCGCCACCGGACCTATCTGGGCCTGCCCAGCGATTACCCGCGGATCAACGCTTTTCCGGAGTGGTACACTGTCGATCCGCTGGAAATTTACCAGGTTACAATAAATGGCGGGAAAACCGGGCGCGTGCTGGGGCAGGAGCTGATCGAGGGTTACCCGGTCGAACTACGGGCAATGAAGGCGCTACGGTTGAATATCAGGCGTAAAATCCCGGATACGGATAGCAGGGAAAAGTGAAAAAAGATAAAGAGGGCGCGGTGATGTACAAACGGATCACCGATGTTTCGGCAGTTTTGCAAGAGAGCGAGAGCGCCCCGGTGCTGGTGCTCAAGCACAGTATAGCCTGTCCATTCTCAGGCAGCGCCAGGCGCGAGGTGGATAAATTTCTGGAGGCCCATCCGGAAGCGGAGGTTTATCTGGTGGTGGTGCAGGAGCAGCGGCCGGTCT